>JAGWAH010000056.1:12096-35343 GCA_021296515.1 Acidobacteriota bacterium
TCCACGCGAAACTCGTGCATTATAGGCGCGCCATGCCCGACGCCCCGACGCCCTCCCGGAATCCCCTCGTTGCATCCGAAGACTGGTGGGCCGTCTGGCTCGCCGGGCTCGTCATGGCCGGCGTGGTCGCCGGCGCCATCGGCGCCGTGCCCGGCGTCGGACGCTGGGCGGCACTGCCGACCGAGGCGTTCGCGGGCCGTGCGGCGGGACTCGCCGCGCTCGGCATCGTCATGGCCGCGCTCTCCGCGCTCGCCGTGCGGATCATGGGCCACTCCGCCCGGCGCCACGCCGTCGCGTTCGTCCCACTCTTCCTGCTGGCCGTCGCCGCCTACACCCTGGCCAACCAGGTGGGCGTGCGCGCCGCCGGCTTCGGCTACGCCTTCTGGGCCCTGATCATCGGCCTGATCATCGCGAACACCCGGGGAACGCCCGACTGGCTCAGACCGGCCCTGCGCAGCGAGCTCTACATCAAGACGGGCCTCGTGCTGCTGGGAGCGGAGGTGCTGTTCGGGAACATCCTGCGCCTCGGCGGGCCGGGACTGTTCGTCGCCTGGCTGGTGACGCCGGTCGTCATCGTCTTCATGTACCAGTTCGGAGTCCGGTTCCTGCAGATCGGCAGCCGCTCGCTGGTGATCGTCATCGCGGCCGCCACCTCCGTCTGCGGCGTGTCGGCCGCCATCGCCGTGGCCGCCGCGGCGCGCGCCCACAAGCAGGAGCTGACTCTGGCCGTCGGCATGTCGCTGATCTTCACCGTGGCGATGATGATCGTGATGCCGCTCGGCATCCGCTGGGTCGGCATGGACCCGGTGGTCGGAGCCGCCTGGATCGGGGGCACGGTGGACGCCACCGGAGCCGTCGTGGCGGCCGGGGCCATACTCGGCGAGCAGGCCGAGCAGATCGCGGCGGTCGTGAAGATGATCCAGAACACGCTGATCGGCGTCGTAGCGTTCCTCGTGGCGGTGTTCTGGGTGACGCGGGTCGAGGCGACGGGCGAACGCAGGCCCGCGGCGATGGAGATCTGGTACCGCCTGCCGAAGTTCATCATCGGCTTCGTCGCCGCCTCGCTCCTCTTCTCGTTCGTGCTGACGCCGTCGCTCGGCGAAGCGCGCGTGGCCGCAACGCTCGACCTGACCTCGGACGTGCGCGGCTGGCTGTTCTGCCTGGCGTTCGTCAGCATCGGCCTGGAATCGAGCCTGCGCGACCTCGCCCGTCACACCTCCGGCGGGCGGCCCATCCAGCTCTACGTCACCGGCCAGGCCTTCAACGTCGTCCTCACCCTGGCCGCCGCCTACCTGGCCTTCGGCGGCATCCTGTTCGAGCGGGTGCGCGACGTGGAAACGAACGCTCGCAACGAAGGCCCGCCCGCAACCGTGATCGAGCACAACCTCGCGACCGACCGCGACGCCACGCCGCTCTTCTATACCGAGGTCGAGGGCTGGCAGAACTACCAGAGCTCTCCACGCAACGGCACAAGAGCAGCGACACGTTCGGATTGACACGTGACCGGCGGACACATGACTGGTGCCGGACTCCCGGCGGATCGGCACTTCGACCGACTGGGGGCGGCCGAGCGCGTCGACCCGGCCGACCTCGCAGAGCCGGCGTAGCTGCTACCGCCCTGCGCGTGGCCGGCGGAAGTACTCCACCTGGAACTCGCGCACGTTGCGGTTGTGCTCGCGCAGCGTGTCGGCGAACGCGTGGGTGCCGTCGTTGCGGCTGACGAAATAGAGGTAGGTGACGTCGGCCGGGTCCAGCGCCGCCTGCAGCACGTCGCGGCCGGGCGCCGCGATCGGACCGGGGGGCAGCCCGCCGTAGCGGTAGGTGTTGTACGGCGAGTCGACCCGCATGTTGGTGCGCGTCAGGTTGCCGTCGTACGTGCCGGCCCGCTCGAGGGCGTAGATGACGGTGGGGTCGCTCTGGAGCGGCATGCCGATGCGGAGCCGGTTGTTGAAGACCGCGGACACGAGCGCGTGCTCCGCCCCGCTGCCCGTCTCCCGCTGGATGATCGAGGCCAGCGTCACCACCTCCCGCACGCTCAGGCCGCGCGCCGCGGCGCGGGCGCGGAGGTCGGCGTCGAAGACGGCCCGAAACTGCGCCACCATCGCCGTCACCAGGTCGTCGACGGTGGCGTGGCGCGGCAGCGAGTAGGTCTCGGGAAACAGGTAGCCCTCGAGGTCCGTCGCCGCCGGATCCAGGTCGGCGATCAGCGCGGTCCGCGCCGCCGCCGCCGCGAACTCTTCCGCGGAGCCGAGGCCCTTCGCCTCTACAACGGCCGCCATGGCCGGCAGCGTGAGCCCCTCTGGAAACGTGATCGGGCGCAGGTGAACCCGGCCGTCGGCGATCTTCGCCACCGCGGCCAGCGGCGACACCGGGGCGTCGAAGAAGTACTCGCCGGCCTTCAGGTGGCGATCCCGGCCGCTGTGCCGCGCCGCGAAACGGAAGGTCCACTCGTCGGCGACGATCCCGGCCGTGACCAGCCGCCCCGCAATCGCCGCGACGGAATCGCCCGGCTCTATCTCGACGAACACCCCCGCGGCGGCGATACCGGAATGCGGCGCCTCGATCCGGGCCAGCAGTTCCTGCCAGGCGAACGCGGCGGCGCCGGCTCCGAGGAGCAGCAGGCAGGCCAGCGCAATCGCGAGCCGTTTCAGCATCGGCCTATGCTTCCTCGCCGGCGCCCGGCCCGCCGGCCGGATGCGATGCGTGTTTCCCGGCCGCCCGATCCAGATAGTCCTGCAGGATCACGGCCGCGGCAGCGGCATCCAGGCGGGCCTTGCGTTTCCGCCAGTCGCGCTCCCGCACCGCGAGCCGCGTCTCGGCCTCCACGCTCGTCAGCCGCTCGTCCTGCAGCACCAGCGGTACGCCGGTGACCGTGCGGAGGGCGTCCGCGAAAGCGAGCACCCTCTCGGTCTGACGATGCGCCGCGCCGTTCAGCGCACGCGGAACGCCCAGGACGACGACCGCCAGACCGTCGGGCTCGGCGGCCACCGCCGCCACCTCGCCGGCCACCGCGGCGGCCCGTTCCGGCAACGATCCGCCCGGCGCCACGACGCGCAACGGGCGCGCGAGCGTCGCGGACACATCGCTCACCGCGAGTCCGATGCGACGATCCCCGTAGTCGATTCCCAGTGCCCGCATGTCCCCGCCGGGAAGCGGTCCATCCCCGCGCCGTTCGCTTCTCTCCAGCGTACGCCTCGACTCGATACGGTGTCCAGGAGCCTGCACCGTAGAATCGCCTCAACTTCACCGTCGACGGCCGGCCGCCGATCCGGTAGAATCCTCTTCTTTGCCGGTACGTGCTCCGCCGCACGGCCTGGATGTTTCCACCGGGCCCGTCGCGGGTCGCGGCCCGCGGAATCTCGAGTTCCTTGTAAAGCGAGGACCTGCCTTGAGGACCCGGATCATCGCCTTCTTCGCATCGATTCCGATCATCGCCTTCGCAGTCGTCGGCGGCTACTACGGCCGTGCGGCGGCCGGCGAGGAAGAGCAGACCTACCGGCACCTGCGCGTCTTCGAGGACGTCGTCTCGCTCATCTCGAACAACTACGTCGAGCTCGTCGAGCTCGACGACGTGCTCGAGGGCGCGTTGCGCGGGCTGGCCGAGGGACTCGACTCCGACAGCGCCTACCTGTCACCCTCCGACGCGCGCCGCATCGAGAGCGGCCAGCAGCTTCCGGAAGGACGCGTCGGCCTCGACGTCACCCGGCGCTACTACCTGCAGGTGATCGCGGCGCGCGACGGATCACCGGCCGCGGAGGCCGGCATCGCACCGGGCGACTACGTGCGAGCCATCGACGGCGAGCCGACACGGCTGCTATCGGTCATCGAGGGCGAGCGGCGGCTCCACGGCGAACCGGGGACCACGGTCACGCTCTCGTTGATTCGGGGCAGCACGCAGGAGCCCTACGACATCGCGCTCGTCCGCGAGCGACTCGCGCCGACGGCGGTCAGCGGGCGCCTGCTGGAACAGGCGGACGGAGTGGGCTACCTGCGGATTCCGACTTTCGACGACGGCGTCGCCGAGGCCATCGCAGAGGAGATCGCCGCGTTGGAGGCGGACGGCGCGTCGCATGTAGTCATCGACATCCGCAACGCGGCGGAGGGCGCCTACGAGGCGGCGGTTCAGGCGGCCGGGCTCTTCGTTGCGGACGGGACCCTGGCCATCCGCGAGGAGCACGGCGCCACCAGCACGCCATTGGAATCGACGACCGGAGAGGACGCCATCGGGTTGCCGGTGACCCTGCTGACGAACTTCGGATCGTCCGGGCCGGCCGAGGTTTTCGTCTCGGCCCTGGTGGAGCGTGAACGGGCGACCAGCATCGGGCAGCGGACGGCCGGACGCACCAGCCTGCAGCGCCTCGTCGCGCTGCCGGACGGAGCCGGGTTGTGGCTGTCGTGGGCGCGCTACCTGACCGCGGCCGGCGAATCGATCCACCCGTTCGGCTTGGCGCCGGGCATCGGCGTGGCCGTGCAGTTGCCGGAGCTCGGCGAGCCGCTGCCGGAAGAGGACGCCGTGCTCGAGCGCGCCATCGAGGAGATCGAGGGGCTCGTCGCGGAAGCCGCGTAAACGGTGGCCGGGCCTTTGACGCGACTTTCCCCCGGTTGGTATACTGCCCGTTCGTTTAATGGCCTGTAACATCCACTCTCCGCGAAAGATAGGCGCGTAGCTCAGTTGGTTAGAGCGCCTGCTTGACATGCAGGAGGTCGGCGGTTCANNACCGAGACGGTCTCCCGACCGATCGACGCAGCATGAGCCAGATCACCGTCACCCTGCCGGATGGATCCACCCGCGCCGCCAGCGCGGGCGCGGCCGTGTCCGCCGTGGCCGCCGACATCTCGCCGCGGCTCGCCCGGCAGGCCCTGGCCGCGATCGTCGACGGGCGGATGGTCGATCTGTCGTACCCGCTCGAGGGCGACGCCGCGGTGCGGTTCGTGACCCCGGACGCCCCCGAGGCCCTGCAGCTCTACCGCCACAGCACCGCCCATCTGCTGGCTGCCGCGGTGACCGCGCTGTTTCCCGAGGCGCAGTGCGGCATCGGCCCCGCGATCGACGAAGGGTTCTTCTACGACTTCGTCGTCGACCGGCCGTTCGTCCCGGAGGATCTGGAAGCCATCGAACGCAAGATGGGCGAGCTGGCGAAGCAGGACCTGCGCTACGAGCGGAAGATGATGTCGAAGGCGGAGGCCAAGGCGTACTTCGACGGCCGCGGCGAGCCGCTCAAGGTCCAGTTGATCGAGGAAAAGGGGGGACCGATCGTTTCGTGCTACACGATCGAGGACGCCTTCATCGATTTCTGCACCGGACCGCACGTGCCGTCGACCGGCCGCCTCAAGGCCTTCAAGGTGCTGCACAGCTCCGGCGCGTACTGGAAGGGCGATTCGCGCAACCAGCCGATGCAGCGCATCTACGGGACGGCCTTCTTCAAGGCGTCCGCGCTGACCGCCCACCTGACGCGGATCGAGGAGGCCAAGAAACGCGACCACCGCCGGCTCGGCAAGGACCTCGGGCTGTTCACGTTCCACCCCTGGGCGCCCGGCGCGCCGTTCTGGCAGGCCAAGGGGACGACGCTCTACCGGCTCCTCTCCGACTACATGCGCGACGCGCTCTCCGGCGAGGACTACCTGGAGGTCCGAACGCCGCTCGTCTTCAACAAGGCGCTGTGGGAGACGTCCGGACACTGGGACCACTACCGGGAGAACATGTTCCTGCTCGCGTCCGACGGAGAGCCCCCGGCTCCCGCGACCGGCAACGGCGGCGGGCCCTCCGCCGCCGAGGACAGGGACGGAGCGCAGTTCGCCCTCAAGGCGATGAACTGTCCCGGGCACATGCTGATGTTCGGGAGCGAGGGACGCAGCTACCGCGACCTGCCCCTCCGGTTCCACGACCAGGGCGTGCTGCACCGGCAGGAGGCCTCCGGCGTGCTCAGCGGCCTGACCCGCGTCCGCCAGTTCTCTCAGGACGACGCGCACTGCTTCATCACCGAGGACCAGATCGGCGAAGAGGTGGAGCGCCTGCTGCGGCTCATCGACCGCGTCTACGGGGACTTCGGGCTGGATTACGCGATCGAGCTCTCGACCCGCCCGGAGGACTACCTGGGCGAGCTGGAGACGTGGAACCACGCGGAAGCACAACTGCGCGGGGCCATCGAGGCGACGGGCAGGCCGTTCACCGTCTCCGAGGGGGACGGAAGCTTCTACGGACCCAAGATCGACGTGCACGTGACCGATGCGATCGGCCGCCGGTGGCAGTGCGCGACGATTCAGCTCGACTACCAGATGCCGCAGCGGTTCGGCCTGAAGTACGTGGGCGCCGACAACGCCGACCACACGCCGGTGCTGATTCACCGCGCCATCTTCGGCAGCTTCGAGCGGTTCATCGCCCTGCTCATCGAGCAGTACGCAGGGGCGTTCCCGCTGTGGTTGGCGCCCGTCCAGGTACGCATCCTGAACATCGCCGACCGGCATGCAGAGTACGGCCGGACGGTACAGGAACGGCTGGCTGCGGCCGGCTTACGTGTGGAGCTCGACGACCGCCGCGAGAAGATCGGACTCAAGATCCGCGAAGCGCAGCTCCAGAAGATCCCGCGGATGCTCGTGATCGGCGACCGGGAGGTCGAGAACGGCACGGTGGCGGTGCGGAGCCGAACCCAGGGAGACCTGGGCGCCAGCGCCCTCGACGAGTTGATCCGAACGCTCGAGGAGGAGGTCCGGCTGAAGCGGACCCCCGCAACGGAGTAAACTAGCGGTTCGCCGCGAGCGGCGAACGCTGTCACGAAGGGAGCACGGTATTCCTCCAGGACGCGGCCCGCGCGGGCCACGCCGCGATTTTCGCCAGCCCCGCACGCGCGTCAACGAACGGATCCGGGTTCGAGAGATCCGGGTCATCGATGACGGCGGCGAGCAGCTCGGCGTGATGGCGCCGCCGCAGGCTCTCGCCATAGCGCGGGAGAAGGGACTCGACCTGGTCGAGATCTCGCCGACCGCCCAGCCGCCCGTCTGTCGGATCATGGACTACGGGCGGTACCAGTACGAAGAGCAGAAGCGGACGCGGCAGGCCAAGAAGCACCAGAAGACGATCGAGGTCAAGGAGATCAAGTTCCGGCCGAAGGTCGACGAACACGACTACCAGTTCAAGAAGAAGCACGTCGAGCGCTTTCTGGCGCACGGCGACAAGGTCAAGGCGACCATCTTCTTCCGAGGTCGCGAGATGGCGCATCCGGAGTTCGGGCGGCACATCCTCGAACGGCTCGTCGACGAGCTGCAGGAAGTGGCCACCCAGGAGACGCTGCCCCGCATGGAAGGCAACCAGATGCACACGATCCTGTCGAGCAGGAGCGTGTCGAAGAAGGGGCGCTAGAAAAAGAGGCAGGCATGCCGAAGCTGAAGACGCACCGTGGCGCGGCCAAGCGGTTCAACACCACCGGGACCGGCAAGGTGACCCGCAAGAAGGCGTTCTCGCGCCACATCCTGACCAGCAAGACCACCAAGCAGAAGCGCGGGCTGCGCGGCACGACGACGGTGGATACGGCCGACGAATCGCGGATCCTGCGGATGATTCCGTACAAGTAGGGAGCAGTCGAGAAGATGCCTCGAGTGAAGCGCGGCACCGTCCGGCGCGCGAAGCGGCAGAAGCTGCTGGCCCGCGCCAAGGGCTTCTACCAGACCAAGAGCAAGCTGTATCGCGCCGCCAAGGAAGCGGTCGACACCTCCCTGAACTACGCGTTCGTCGGCCGCCGGCGGAAGAAGCGGGATTTCCGGCGTCTCTGGATCACGCGCATCGGGGCGGCGGCGCGTCTGCACGGGCTCAGCTACAGCCATCTGATCAACGGCCTCAAGCTGGCCGGCATCGGCCTCGACCGCAAGGCGCTGGCCGATCTGGCCGTCCGCGAGCCGGACGCGTTCGCACATCTCGCCGAGCAGGCCAGGGAGGCGCGCGCCGCGGCGACGTCCTAGGGCGATTCGCCGGGGACCTGCCTGGGAATCCGGGCCCATCGATGTCCCCTCCTCCCACCGTCGACGACGTGCGGACCGCGTTCCGGGCCGAGCTCGATCGAGCTAACTCGCCCGACGCGCTCCAGGAGCTCCGCCACCGCTTTCTGGGCAGGAAGCGCGGCGCGGTCACCGCCCTGCTCAAGTCCGTGTCGCAGGCGCCGGCCGAGACCCGCCGCGATCTCGGCCGGCAGGCCAACGCGCTGAAGCGGGAGATCGAGCAGGCGTTGGCGGAGCGCAGGAATTCCGGCGAGGCTCCTTCGACCCCGGCCGAGGCCGGCGCGGCCCGACCGACCGCCGACGGCTCATCGACGAAGGGCAACGACGTCGAGTTCAGAGCCGCCGGGCAACGCGGGATTCGTGGCGGTACGCCGGCCATCACGCCGCGGAGCACTCGGCAGGTCGACGTCACCCTGCCCGGTCGCGAGATTCCGCTCGGACACCGCCACCCGCTGACCGTCATCCGCGAGGAGATCGAGCAGATCTTCACCGGCCTCGGCTTCGAGATCCTCGAAGGCCCGGAGGTCGAGGACGACTACCACAACTTCGAAGCGCTCAACATGCCGCCGGAGCACCCGGCGCGCGACATGCAGGACACGCTGTACCTGGACGCGCCGCTCCGGACGCCCGCCGGCCAGCCCGGTACCCTGCTGCGGACCCATACCTCCGGCATGCAGATCCGCTACATGGAGACGCACGAGCCGCCGGTGCGGATCATCGCGCCCGGACTCGTCTACCGGCGGGACACCCCCGATCTCACCCATTCGCCGATGTTCCAGCAGGTGGAGGGACTGCTGGTCGGCGAAGGGGTGACGATGGCGGATCTGAAGGGCACGCTGGAGTGCTTCCTGCGGCAGCTCTTCGAGCCCGACACGCGGGTCATGTTCCGCCCGAGCTTCTTTCCCTACACGGAACCGAGTGCCGAGGTGTTCATAAGCTGCGTCTTCTGCAGCGGCAACGGCTGCGCGGTCTGCAAGCGGACCGGTTGGCTGGAGATCCTCGGCAGCGGCATGGTGCATCCGGCCGTGCTCGAGGCGGTCGGCTACGATTCCGAGCGCCTCACCGGGTGGGCGTTCGGCGTCGGGATCGACCGCATCGCGATCCTGAAGTACCGCGTGGAGGACATCCGCGCCTTCTACGACAACGACCTGCGCCTCCTGGAGCAGTTTCCCTATTGAGAATCCTGGTTTCGTGGCTGCGTGAGCTCGTTCCGGTCACGGTGAGCGTGGACGAGCTGGCCGAGGCGCTCACCGCGCACGGGTTCGAGGTGTCTGCGGTCGACCCGGCGCCCCCGATTCCGGGCCGGCCGGCTCGCGGCGAGGACGCCGTTCTCGACCTGGAGATCACGACCAACCGACCGGACTGCCTGAGCGTCGCCGGCATCGCCCGGGAGGTGTCGACGATCTACGGTGGAGCCATCACCTGGCCGGCGCTGGCCGACACGCCTACCGGCGACGACGCATTGCCCGTCACCATCGAGGAGGACGCCCTCGCGCTGTGCCCCCGTTACGCGGCCTCGGTCGCCGAGGTCCGCGTCGCTCCGTCGCCGGCCTGGATGGCGGCGCGCCTCGAAGCGGCGGAAGTCCGGCCCATCAACAACGTCGTCGACGTCACGAACTACGTGATGCTCGAGCTGGGACAGCCGATGCACGCGTTCGACCTCGACCGCCTCGCCGGAGGCGAGCTGCGGATTCGCCGCGCGCGGGCGGGAGAGACGGTGCGCACGCTGGACGGCGTCGAGCGGCAACTCGCGGGCGACATGCTCGTCATCGCCGACGGAGCACTCCCGCAGGCGGTGGCCGGCGTCATGGGCGGAGCCGATTCCGAGGTCGGCGACAGAACCGCGCGCATCGCGTTCGAGAGCGCGTGGTTCGATCCCGTCTCGGTCCGTCGCACGAGCAAGCGGCTGGCGTTGTCCACCGACGCCTCGTTCCGCTTCGAACGGGGCGCCGACGTCGAGGCTCCGGTGCAGGCGATGCGGCGCGCGCAGCAACTCCTGACCGAGATCGGCGGCGGTACGCCGCGCGGCCCCATCGTGGACCGCTACCCGACGCCGCGGCACCGGGCCACCGTAACCCTGCGCCACGCACGGATCGGCCACGTGCTCGGCGTCGAAGTGGAGCCCGGCTTCGTGCCGGCCACTCTCGAGCGGCTCGGGTTCGGGGTCGACGGGGAGGCGACGGAAGGCGGCGGAAGGCCCCGCTGGCGGGTGACGGTGCCGCCGCATCGCGGCGACGTCAGCCGGGAGATCGACCTCATCGAGGAGATCGCCCGCCACCACGGCTACGAGCGTTTCCCGTCGACGTTCCCGGCCCTCGTCCGCCCGCCGGCCCCGGCGAGCGGAACGCGCTCCCGGCAGCGGCTGCTGCGACGGGTGCTCACCGCCGGCGGCTGCTCGGAGGCCATCACCTACGGATTCATCGAGGAAGCCGCCGGACGCCCGTTCGTCGGCAGGGCCGACGACCTGGTTCGCATCGCCAACCCGCTGTCGGAGAAGTTCGCGGTGCTCCGACCGTCCCTGATCCCAGGCCTGCTGGACGCGCTGATCCACAACCGCCGGCGCGAGCATCGCGACATCCGGCTCTTCGAGATCGGCCGCCGCTTCACCTCCGCCGACGGCGAGACGGCAGGCTTCGCGGTGGCGCTCACCGGTGCTTCGGCGCCCAGACACTGGAGCGGCGGACAGCGGCAGACCGACCTGTTCGACATCATCGGCCTCGTCGATCGGGTGTGCGACGCCTTCGGCGTGACGCCCGCGTACGAACCCGTGGAGCGCGACACGTTGGTACGCGGCCGAACCGCCGCAGTGCAGGCGACACTGCCGGACGCCGCCGAGCCGCTGCAACTCGGCTACGTCGGCCAACTCGCCCCGGCCATCGCCGAGGCGCGCGGGCTGCCGGCCGACGACGAGATCTACGTAGCCGAGCTCGACCTCCCGGCACTGACCAGCGGCGGCTCGAACCCCAACCGGATGGTGGCGGCGCCGCTTCCGCGCTATCCGTCTATCGTCCGGGATCTGGCGGTGATTGTCGACGCGGCCTTGCCCGCCGGCACGGTTCGTGACACGATTCGGTCCGTTGCACCGGAAACGCTGCTGCAGGTGCGCGAGTTCGATCTCTACCAGGGCAAGGGCATTCCGGACGGCCACATGAGTCTGGCATTCCGCCTGACGTTCCGCGCCGCGGATCGGACCCTGACCGACGTGGAGGTGCAGCAGGCGACGAACACGATCGTCGACGCGCTCAAGGCCACGCACCAGGCCACGTTGCGCCAGGGGTCTGCGCCGTAGAACTGCAGACTCCTGGGCAGGCCCGGTTGGGCGGCAATCGGAGGCCGCAGCGTGACCTTGTTGTCGCGTTCGGCGACGTTTGCGGGCCAGCAGCGGACCGGAAGCGCCCCTTGCGAGGGCATGGAGCAGAGTCGGATATGTCAGAGACGGCCCAATACGTCGACCTCGCCACCGTGGACCGCCTGGCCCAGAAGGTCACCGGGCTGGTGCAGATTCTGGAGCGGACCCGGCAGGAGCTGGCGGAGGCGCGGTCGGACAACGAACGCTTGAACGAGGAGGTCGGCGCGCTCCGGGAGAACCTCACCGCCGCCAGGCACGAAACGGAGGAGGTCGAGACGCTCCGTGCGGAGCGGGATCAGGTACGCGCCCGCGTGGCCGAGATGCTGGATCAACTCGAGGCGCTCGACCTGTAATCGGGCGGGGAACGGACCGGGCCGCACGCGGCGGGTCCGGGACCGCCCCGCCGTGCTGCACGCGATGGACAAGCCGACCGAAGCCAGCGTCACCCACGTCGAGATCCTGGGCCGGCAGTACCCGATTCGCAGCCGGCTGGACTCGGACGATGTCGCGCGGCTGGGCACGTACGTCCGAGAGAAGATGGAAGCGGTCGCGAATCGCGCGCCGCGCCGCGACTTGGTGCACGTGGCGGTTCTTGCCGCGCTCAACATCGCCGACGACTACTTCCGCAGTCTCGACGGGCGCGCCAACGACGAGCGCCACGTCCTGGACCGCATGCTGGCCATCGAAGCCATGGTCGACCGCGCGGTCAGCGGCGGCCGAGCCCCGGACTGACGGTCGGCGGCCCCCTGGACGGCATCTCTTCGCGACGGCCCCGCTCGGGCCGTGAACACCGCGGCTCCTTGCCCCGACTGCCGCTTCGTTCTAAGATCGTCGCAGGAACGGAGCACGGCACGTGTGTTGGATTTTTGAGATTCCCTGCAGTACGCGTGATGGCATGGAGGCTCGTTTGAGCCATTGTTGTATCGAAGTGAACCGCGACGCTTCGCTGTGTGCACGCCTCGGCCCGAGGAAGCCGGTTCCACCTGCACGCGCAGGTTCATACGACCTCCCCACACGGTAATCGCGGGGGTCCTCGGGGTATCGTCCCGCGTCCCAGCATGCCGCGCCGTCTCCGTGCGAGTCGCGCATGCAGCTCCTGCCGCCCGCTATCGCCGCCGGCCTCGCGGCCGCTGTCGTAGGTCTGATCTTCTTCGGCGTGTGGATAGCCACGCGCCGGAGGATCGCCGCCGAGACAGTGGGCCGTGCGCGCGAGGAAGCCGGGCGACTGCTGGAGAGCGCCGAGCGCGAGGTTGGCGCCCGGCGCAAGGAAGCGGAGCTCACCGCCCGCGAGCAGGCCCAGAACCTGCGCCACGAGACGGAGAATCACGCCCGCAAGCGCCGTGAGGAGCTGGCCGCGCTCGAACGCGACCTGAACGAACGCAAGCGCACACTCGGGGAGCGCAGCGCCGGAGTCGACCGGGCCGCGCGCGATCTGCGCGCCCGCGAAGACGCCGTCATCGCACGTGAAGAGGCCGCCAAGGCCGAGGAAGCTCGCGCCCAGGAGATCATCGAGCAGACCCAGGCCGAGCTGCAGCGGGTCTCGGGCATGACGGCCGACGAGGCGAAGGAGCTGCTCATCCGCCAGCTCGAGTCCGACGCGCGGCGCGACGCCGCCAATCTCGTCAAGCGGCTGGAACACGAGGCGCGCGAGACGGCCGCCGAAAAGGCGAAGCACATCATCACGCAGGCGATCCAGCGCAGCGCGGCCGACCACGCCATCGAGACCACCGTGTCGGTGGTCGATCTGCCGAGCGACGACCTGAAGGGCCGCATCATCGGCCGCGAGGGGCGCAACATTCGCGCCCTGGAGACCGCGACCGGCGTGGAGCTGATCGTCGACGACACGCCCGGCGCCATCATCCTGTCGAGCTTCGACCCGTACCGTCGCGAGATCGCCAAGCGCGCCATCGAGCAGCTCGTCGCCGACGGCCGGATCCACCCCGCCCGCATCGAGGAGGTCGTCGAGAAGGTCCGCGCCGAGGTCGACGAGGCGACGCTGAAGGAGGGTGAGGCCGCGGCGTTCGAGCTCGGGATCCACGACATGCACGCCGAGATCAACCGCATGATGGGCCGGCTGAAGTTCCGCACCAGCTACGGCCAGAACGTGCTCGCGCACTCCAAGGAGGTCGCCTACGTGGCCGGGGTGATGGCGCGCGAGCTGGGCCTCGACGCGCACACCACCATCCGCGCCGCCTTCGTGCACGACGTCGGCAAGGCGATGGACCGCGAGCTCGAGGGCACGCACCTGCAGATCGGCATCGACTTCCTGCGCAAGCACGGAGAGACCGAGGCCGTGGTGGACGCGATGGCGGCCCATCACATGGACATCGACTGGCCCTCGCTGGAATCGATGCTCGTGCAGGCGGCCGACGCCATCTCCGCGGCCCGGCCGGGCGCCCGGCGCGACATCCTCGAGTCGTACGTCAAGCGCCTGGAGAACCTGGAAGGCATCGCGGACTCGTTCAAGGGAGTCTCGAAGTCCTTCGCGCTCCAGGCGGGACGCGAGATCCGGGTGATGGTCGAAAGCGAGCGGATCGCCGACGAAGACGCGGTCTGGCTCTCGAAGGACATCGCGAAACGGATCGAGAACGAGCTCCAGTACCCCGGCCAGATCAAGGTCACGGTGATACGCGAGACCCGCTCGGTGGAGTACGCGCGTTAGCCCGGCGTTGGTCCTTGTCGTGCGCAGTTCCGCCACCGTCGCCGACTGCGGCGAGCATGCCGTCATTCAACGCATCCGGGAACGGGTACGCCCGCGAGCCCCGGGCGTGGTGACCGGCATCGGGGACGACGGCGCCGTCATCGAGCCGGACCGCGGCGCGCTGGCCGTCGTGACCACGGACACGCTGGTTGAGGGAATCCACTTCGACCGGACCCACAGCTCTCCCGCCGACATCGGGGACAAGGCGCTCGCGGTCAACCTGAGCGACCTGGCGGCGATGGGCGCCGTGCCGCGCCACGTCCTGCTTGCGCTCTCGCTGCCCGCCGCCTGCCTCGTGGCGGACGTCGACGAGATGATCGACGCGCTGCTGTCGCTCGCGGCGCGCCACCGCACGACGCTGGTCGGCGGCGACATCACCGCCTCGCCGGGACCGCTCGTCCTGGGAGTGACCGCCATCGGCAGCGCAAAGCGGCGGCGGGTGCTCGGACGCGACGGGGCCCGGCCGGGCGACGTCGTCTACGTCAGCGGCACGATCGGCGCAGCGGCGGCGGGCCTCGCCTCGTTCCGGGACGCGCCGGACGCCGGCCCCGCTCCCGAGGCGTGCCGGCGGCGCCATCGCCGCCCCGAGGCCCGCGTCGTCCTCGGCGTCGCGCTCGGCCGGAACCGGGCGGCCCGGGCCTGCATCGATCTGAGCGACGGGCTCGGCGACGCCGTCCACCGGATCGCGGTCGCAAGCGGCGTGGGAGTGCGGCTCGACGCCGAGGCCCTGCCGATCCACCCCGAGGCGCGCACCTGGTTCGAGGCGGCCGGGCTCGACCCGCTGGCCGCCGCGCTGGCCGGCGGGGAGGACTTCGAGCTGGCCTTCACGAGCCCGCCGGCGTTCCGCGGGCGGCTGAGACACGTGCGGCGGCAGATCGGCGAGCTTCCGCTCACTCCGATCGGCGTCGTCACGAAGGCGCGCGAGGTGTGCCTGCGCCGCGACGGCCGCGACGAGCCGCTGCCCGGCGGGTACGAGCACTTCGCCGGCCTGGATTGAGCCGGCATCAGCCTCCACTCCCCGAATCGACCACCGCCGGCTCCGGTGCGGTCTGCCCGGCAGCCGCCCGCTCCGGCGTCCCCGCCCGCTCCTGGTCCCTGTACTGCAACTGATACAGCGTGTGATAGAGCCCGCGGCGCACGAGAAGCTGCTGATGGGTACCGGCTTCCCGCAGCTCGCCCTTGTGGAAGACCAGGATCTGGTCCATGTCCTGCACCGTCGACAGCCGGTGCGCGATGGCGATGGTGGTCCGCTCCGCCATCAGGACGTGCAAGGCGTCCTGGATGAGGCGCTCGGTGTCGGTATCGACGCTCGACGTCGCTTCGTCGAGCAGCAGCACCTCGGGAGCGAAGGCGAGCGCCCGCGCGAAGCTCAGCAACTGCCTCTGGCCCACCGAGAGGGTCGCGCCGCGCTCCCCCACCTCGCTGTCCAACCCGGCGGGCAGGCGCGCGATGAAGCGATCCGCGTGCACGCTTCGGGCCGCCGCCCGCACCGCAGCATCCCCGATCGCGTCGTGACCCAGGCGAATGTTCTCCCGCACGCTGCCGGAGAAGAGATAGACGTCCTGGAGCACGAGGCCGAAGCGCTGCCGCAGGTCGGCCAGCGGAATCTCGCGGGTGTCGATACCGTCGACGGTGATTCGCCCGCGGTCCACGTCGTAGAAGCGCATCAGCAAGTTGATGAGGGTGGTCTTTCCCGCCCCCGTCGCGCCGACCACGCCGACCCGCTCGCCCGCGGCGACCTCGAACGAGACGTCGCGCAGCACGTACTCGTCGCCACGGTAGGCGAACCAGACGTGCTCGAACCGGATCCGGGCCCCGCCGGGAGAGCCCGCCGGACCCGCGACCGGCAGCGACCCGCGCCCCGGGACCGGCGACATGGCCGGAGGGTCGGCGCCCCCCCGTGGACGGACCGCGGCCGCGACATCCGATGCGCCCCGCACCAGGTCCGGAACACGTTGCGGCGCAGTCGGCGACGTTATCTCGACCGGCGTGTCGAGCAGCCCGAAGATCCGTTCGGAGGACGCCATTGCCGACTGCAGAATGTTGAACTTCTCCGACAGGTCGCTGATCGGCTTGAAGAAACGCTGCGAATACTGCAGGAACGCGACGAGCGCCCCGAGCTCGACCGTGTCCTGGAGCGCCCGCCCGCCGCCGTACCAGACGATGAGGGCGGTGGCGACGGCGCCCAGCACCTCGATGGCCGGGTAGAAGGTGGCGTAGTAGAAGATGGACTCCAGGTTGGCGTCGCGGTGCGCGCGGTTGATGCGCTCGAACTGCTCGAAGTTGCGCGCCTCCCGCCGGAAGAGCTGCACCGTCGCCATGCCGCTGATGTTCTCCTGCAGGAAGGCGTTGATCCGCGCGATCTGGAGCCGCACGCGGCGGTACGACTCCCGCGCGTTCATGCGGAACCAGTGCGTGACCCAGGCGATGCCCGGCAGCACCGCGAAGGTGACCAGGGCCAGGCGCCAGTCCATCCAGAGCAGGACGATCATGATGCCGGCCAGCATGAAGACGTCCCGGAACACGGTGACGACGCCCGAGGTGAACAGCTCGTTCAGCGTGTCGACGTCGGAGGTGACGCGGGTCATCAACCGGCCGACAGGGTTGCGGTCGTAGAAGCGGAGATCGAGACGCTGCAGATGGCGGTAGATCTCCATCCGGAGATCGAACATGATCCGCTGCCCCATCATCT
The DNA here is from genome assembly GCA_021296515.1 of Acidobacteriota bacterium. Classification (GTDB taxonomy): domain Bacteria; phylum Acidobacteriota; class Vicinamibacteria; order Vicinamibacterales; family UBA8438; genus WTFV01. The sequence continues at coordinate 28,828 of JAGWAH010000056.1, forward strand.
GCATCGTCCAGGTCTGCACGTACTCGAGCACGAACGAGCCGGCGAGAACGAGCAGGAACGCCAGGGCGATGCGGTCCAGGCCGTCGAGGTCCCCCGGCGCGATGTGGTCGTCGATGGCGACCTTCGTCAGCCAGGGCTGGGCGAGCTGGAGCACCGAGCCGGCTGCGATCGTCGCGAGTGCGACCCCCACCGACCGCCGGTGCGGGCGCAGGTAGCCGAGCAAGCGCCGCATGAGCCGCGCGTCGTAGGCCCTGCCGAGGACCTCCGGTTCGTGAACGGACATCCGCCTACGATTCCTCGAGCGCTTCCTGCAGCAACTGCTTGTGGTGCAGCCCGGCGTAGAGACCGTCCAGCGCCACCAGCTCGGCGTGCGTGCCCCGCTCGACGACCCGGCCGTCGTCGAGTACGAGGATCAGGTCGGCATCGCGCACGGTCGAGATGCGGTGGGCGACCAGGATCGTGGTGCGCTGCCGCATCACCTCCCGGAGCCGCGCGAGAATCGCCTCCTCGGTGTGCGTGTCGACCGCCGACAGCGCGTCGTCGAGGATCAGAATGCGCGGATCGGTAAGGATGGCGCGCGCCAGCGCCGCACGCTGCTTCTGCCCTCCCGACAGGGTGATGCCCCGTTCGCCGACCTCGGTGTCGAGGCCGCGCGGAAACCCGGCGACGTCGACGTCGAGCTGCGCGAGCCCGACCGCGTCCGCGACCGCGCCGCCGGCGGCACGGACGCCGAAGGCGACGTTGCCGGCCACCGTCTCCGAGAACAACAGCGGCTCCTGCGGCACGTAGCCGATCGCGCCCCGCAGGGTATCGAGCGCCAACTCGCGGACGTCGATCCCGTCGACGAACACGGTCCCCGGCGGCGGATCGTAGAGGCGCGGCAACAGGTCGACCAGCGTCGACTTCCCGGAGCCGGTCGGACCGACCAGGGCCAGCACCTGCCCCGGCTCCACCCGCGCCGACACCCCGGAGAGGACCGCGCGGCCGTCGTAGGCGAACGTCAGGTCGCGAAACTCGACCGCGCCCCGTATCCGCCCGGGCGCAACCGGCGTCTCGGGATCGCGGACGGCCGGCTCGACCTGCAGGACGTCGAGCATCCGCTGCCACGCGGCCAGCCCGCGCTGCAGCATGTTGGTCACCCAGCCGAAGGCGATCATCGGCCAGCTCAGCATCGCCACGTAGACGTTGAACGCGACGAAGTCGCCTATCGACAAACGCCCGTCGATGACGTGCCGGCTGCCGATCCACAGCACGATCAGCGCCGACAGGCCCAGCAGGAACGCCAGGGTCGGGTGGAATGCGCCCTGCAGCCGGATCATGGCGCGGCTGCGGGCGACGTACTCCTCGTTGGCCTCCCGGAACCGCTCGATCTCCACTCCCTCGCGCCGGTAGGCCCGGACCACCCGCACCCCGGCCAGCGCCTCCTGCACCACCGCGCTCATGTGCGCCAACTGCGCCTGGATCCGCTCGGACCGCAGATAGATGGCGCTGCCGAAACGCTGCACAACGACCGATACCAACGGGAGCGGAAGCAGCGCGAACAGGGTGAGCGCCGGCGACAGCGACAGCATGAGCACCAGGGCGACCACGAACGTGATCGAGGTGGAGGCCGTGTACATGATCGCCGGCCCCGCCAGCATGCGGACGGCCGACAGATCGTTCGTGGCGCGCGACATCAGGTCGCCGGTCCGATTGGCCTGGAACCAGGCCGGCGGCAGGCGCTGCAGATGTCGGAAGAGATCGTTGCGCAGGTCGAGCTCGATCTCCCGCGAGGCGCCGATGATGATGCGCCGCATCAGGAAGCGGCAGGCGCCCCCGGCCAGCGCGAGACCGACGAGGGCGGCGGCATGGGACGCCAGAGAGGGCCCCGCGGCGGCGAGCATGAAGTCGGGTCCCAGGCGAACGGCCAGGTGGTCGATGGCATGCTTGAGAACCCACGGCGACGCCAGGGTGATCGCGGTGGACAGGACGAGAAAGACGGAACCGAGGGCGAACCGATGCCGATAGCGGACCAGGTAGGGAAACAGCGCGGACGCGGCGGGCGACATCGATCCATCAGCATAGCAGGGGGCAGGCCGGCCGCGGTCGGCGCGATCCTGCTGGCGATGCTCGCCGCCCCGGCCGGCGGGCAGCCGGCCGACGAGCGGTGGCGCGAGCTCGAATCGGCCACGGCTCGCGGCGAGGACTACACCATCGAGCTGGCCGCCGGCCTCTGGGATCCGACGGCCGCCATCTCCGCCTCCACCGAGGTGCTCGGCATCCGGGGCGGGCCCATCGACTTCAACGGTGACCTCGGGCTGCGCCGCAAGCGCCACCCGGGCTTTCGTCTGACGCTGAAGACCGGCCGCCGCCACAAGCTGCGAGCGTCCCTGATCCCCATGCAGTACCGGCAGCAGCAGGTGCTTGGGCGGCGCGTGGTGTTTCGGGGAACACGGCTCGACATCGGGTTGCCGGTCGCCTCGACTTTCCGTTGGGACGCGTGGCGCTTCGGCTACGAGCTGGACGTCGCCACCGGCGGGCGGGGCTATCTCGGGCTGATCCTCGAAGCGAAGTACACTCACCTGTACACCGCGTTGGACTCCAACGGCACGAGCGCTTTCGTCGAGACGCGGGCCCCGATTCCCGCGATCGGCGGTATTGCGCGCTTCTACGTGACGCGGCTCACCCCCGTCACCGTGGAAGCGACGGGGTTCGTGCTGCCGGAGGACACCCTGGACGGGTACCACGGCAGGTACATCGACCTCGACGTGTACGCCACGCTGAACCTCTCGAGGCACCTGGGATTGAGCGTCGGCTACCGGACGATCGACGTGAGCTATCTCATCGACCGCCAGACGGGAGACTACCGGCTCGGCGGCGTCTACGCCTCCGCGGCGCTACGGTATTGACGGCGTGTATCTCGGCATCGATCTCGGCACGTCCGGCGTCAAGGCGATCGCGCTGGACGCCAGGCAGGCGGTACGCGCTTCGTTCACGGCGCCACTGACCGTCTCCCGCCCGCGCCCGCTCTGGTCCGAGCAGGATCCGCGCGACTGGTGGCGCGCCACCGACGAGGCGGTGCGCGCGGTGCTGCGCGAGGTCGACGGAGGCGCCGTCGAGGCGGTCGGCCTGTCCGGCCAGATGCACGGTGCGGCGCTCCTCGCCCGCGACGACTCGGTGCTGCGGCCGGCCATCCTCTGGAACGACGGCCGTTCCGAGCGCGCCTGCACGCGGCTCATCGAGCGCGAGCCCCGCCTGCCCGCCATCACCGGCAACCTCGCCATGCCCGGATTCACCGCGCCGAAGCTGGTCTGGGTGTCCGAGCACGAGCCGGAGGTGTTCGCCCGGGTCGCACGCGTGCTGCTGCCGAAGGACTACCTGCGCCTGCGCATGACGGGCGAGTACCTCTCCGACCGCTCCGACAGCGCCGGGACGCTCTGGCTCGACGTGGCCCGCCGCGACTGGAGCGACGAGATGCTGGCGGCGACGGGGCTCACGCGCACCGTCATGCCGGGGCTCGTCGAAGGCAGCGAGCAGGCCGGGACGCTGCGGGCCGAGGTCGCCGAGGCCTGGGGCCTGCGCCGCGTTCCGGTCGCGGGCGGAGCCGGCGATCAGGCGGCGGGCGCGATCGGCGCGGGGGTCGTCGACCGCAGCCGGGCATCGCTGTCGCTCGGCACGTCGGGCGTGCTGTTCGTCGCCGATGCGGAGTACCGCGCCAACCCCGAGCGCGCGGTGCACAGCTTCTGCCACTGCCTGCCGGGCACCTGGCACCGAATGTCGGTCATCCTGAGCGCCGCCTCGTGCCTGGCGTGGGCGGCGCCGCTGCTCGGTTTCCGCGACGTGCCGGCCCTGCTCGAGGCGGTCGAGGCCGACGGCCGGCCGGCGGACGTCCTGTTCCTGCCCTACCTGTCGGGCGAGCGGACGCCGCACAACGACGCGAGCGCCAAGGGCGTCTTCTTCGGCCTGCACCACGACACCACCCCCGCCGCACTCGGGCGCGCCGTGCTGGAAGGCGTGGCCTACGCGTTCGCCGACGCCCGCGACGTGCTGTTCGGGAAGGACGAGGGCCCGGGCGAGATCGCCGTCATCGGCGGCGGCTCGCGCAGCGGCCTGTGGGGGCGCATCCTCGCGAGCGTGCTCGACGAGGAGCTGACCTACCGCGCCGCCGCGGAGGTCGGCCCCGCGCTGGGCGCCGCGCGGCTGGCCCGGCTGGCGGTGAGCGGGGAGGTCCCGGCGGAAGTCGCCACCGCGCCGCCCGCCACCGACGTCGTTGCACCGGACCCCCGGCTGCGGGAGCGCTACGCGGAGGGACTGCCGCGCTACCGCGCCCTGTACGCCGCCCTGCGGGAGGAATTCAGGAGAGGAGCCGAGCCGTGAGCGCACCGTTCTTCGACAACGTCGACCGCATCGACTACGAGGGTCCGGAAGCCGTCAACCCGCTCGCGTTCCGCTACTACGACAAGGACCGCGAGGTGCTCGGCAGGCGGATGGAGGATCACCTGCGGCCGGCCGTCTGCTACTGGCACTCGTTCAACGCGCCCGGGCTAGACATGTTCGGGGCCGCCACCCTGGACCGCCCATGGCTGGCCGGGAGCGACAGCCGGGAAGCGTGCGAACGGAAGCTGGACGCCGCGTTCGAGTTCTTCGAGAAGCTGGGAGTGCCGTTCTTCTGCTTTCACGACCGCGACATCGCACCCGAGGGCACCACCCTCGCGGAGAGCAACGACCACGTCTCGCGCATCGCCGACCGGATGGCGGGACGAATGGAGGCCACCGGCGTGGGCCTGCTCTGGGGCACCGCCAACCTGTTCAGCCACCCGCGCTACGCGGCCGGCGCGGCCACCAATCCCGACCCGGAGGTCTTCGCCTACGCCGCCGCACAGGTGAAGCACTGCCTGGAGGTGACCCATCGACTCGGCGGCGCCAACTACGTCCTCTGGGGCGGGCGCGAGGGCTACGACACGCTGCTCAACACCGACCTGCGGCGCGAGGCGGACCAGCTCGGGCGCTTCATGAGCCTCGTCGTCGAGCACAAGGCGAAGATCGGCTTCGACGGGGTGCTGCTGATCGAGCCCAAGCCGCACGAGCCGACCAAGCACCAGTACGACCACGACGCGGCGGCGGTGCACGCCTTCCTGCAGCAGTACGACCTCGACCGCTCGATCAAGCTCAACATCGAGGTCAACCACGCCACGCTGGCCGGCCACAGCTTCCAGCACGAGCTCGCGTACGCCATCGCCAACGGCCTGCTCGGCAGCGTCGACGCCAACCGCGGAGACCCGCAGAACGGCTGGGACACGGACCAGTTCCCGAACAGCGTCGAGGAGACGACGCTGGCGCTGTACGAGATCGTGCGCGGCGGCGGCCTCGGAGCGGGCGGGTTCAACTTCGACGCCAAGCTCCGGCGCCAGAGCGTGTCGCGCGACGACCTGTTCCACGCGCACATCGGCGGCCTCGATGCGCTGGCCCAGGGGCTGCTGAGCGCAGCCGCCCTCATCGACAACGGCAAGCTCGCCGCCTTCGTCGAGTCCCGCTACGACGGCTGGCGCGGAGCTCTGGGACGGCGCATCCTGGACGGCGCGAGCCTCGCGGACCTGTCGGATCACGTCGTCGCGAACGCCGTCGATCCGGCGCCGGTGTCCGGCCGCCAGGAACTGCTGGAGACGGTCGTCAACCGCGCGATTCGCCGCTGAGCCGCCTGCGTCACTCCCCCGCTCGGGCGAATGCCGCCGCCCGTTCGGCGGCCAGCGCTTCGAGACGCGAACCGGCGTGGCGCGCGAGCAGCTCGATCGCCGCGATCCAGCGGGCGCTGTCCGACCGGTTGTCCTCCGTTCCCTCGTCGGCGTAGAGCACCACGAGCGGCTCGCCCCCGATCAGCACGGGAACGGCCACGCCCGTGCGATCCGCGGGCAACGTCGCGAAGGCGGGAGGACGATCCTGCGCGCCGGCCTGGGGGCCGCGCTTCACCCACACGGTGCGCCGCCGGTCGATCGCCTGCCCGGCGACGCCGGCGTCCTCCGCGGCCAGCACGCGCGCCGCGCCGCCGGCGGCCGCAACGAACCCGACCAGGCGCCGGCCCTGCAGTCCCCCGTCCGCGGCCACGAACAGGGCGGCCCGGCCGGCTTCCGCGGCTGCCGAATCGGCCAGCGCGTCGAGCACGCCGCTCAGCGACGCCTCGTCGTCCAGACGGCGCACTGCATCGAGCAACCGCGATACGACGCCCAGGGCAGCCTGCTCGCGCGCCGCCGACACCGCCGCGGCAATGGCCTCGGCGCGCTCGTCCATCGCCTGCTTGCGCTCGCGGGACAGCGAGGCTTCGTGCTCGGCCACGGCCTTGGCCCGCACCTCGTCGGCGCGGGCAGCAAGCACCTGCGCCAAGTTGCGGACCTCAACCGCCACCGCATCCTGCAGCCGCGGAACGACCACTTCGACCACGTCTTCGACGCCGCGCGATCCAGCCATGGCTGACCCGCATTATAATGCCCTGAACGCTCGCCGATGGGGGCGACACGGCTTCGACGGGGGTCATGGAACCGC
>JAGWAH010000056.1:35617-38979 GCA_021296515.1 Acidobacteriota bacterium
GCCGCCTCCACCACTCAAGCCGCGGACCGCAGGGTCCCAATGCGCGGCATCGGCGTAGTTTTCGCCCGGTCCGGTCTCAGCGCCTACCGCGTTGCAGTACGCGTAGACCCGCGCCTTGCGATTCGGGGTCATGTAGTCGACGTGACCGATCCGTCGGGTCCTGTTGAAGACCACGGCGCCCGCGATCTAGCCCGACAATCGTCGCCTGCGGCTCCGATTGCCGCCCAACCGGGCCTGAGTAACAGCGCATCGAGCAGCATGGTCCGGGCCTCCACTCGCAGCGCATCGAGTCTAGTAACGGCCGGAACACTGCTTCCTTAAGATTCCCCTAAGACTGTCTGAAGATTCTCTGAGGAGAGCCCGCCCTCCTTCCTCCTCTGCCTATCGCTTCGCATGTCAACGACCGAAACTCCCGTGTGGGATGAAGATCTACTGCACCGGGAAGACGAGAATCCTCACGGTCGTGCTCTGCGTTCTGCTGTCGGCCGGCTGCGACAGCGACGGTTCGTCGCCCGTTGCGCCCACGCCGCAGCCGCTCGGACCGCCCGGGACGGCGGACGTGGCGGGAACCTGGACCGCGACCCTGACCGCATCGAGCGGCGACATCACCGGCGGCGGCTGTCTGGGGAACGTCGCGCGAGGTTTCCAACTCAGCCGGACGTGGACCGCTACGCTCACCGTCGCGCAGGACGGCACCACCCTCACCCCCACGTCCGTGGAGATCGCGGGCGTCACGTGCAGCTTCGGCGGCTCGGTGTCCAGCAACACCGTCAACGCCACCGTGAACTCCTGCACGCCGGATCGGATCGACGTCGGCGCGGTGGAAGTGTGCGGTTCCGACCCCTGGCATCTGGAGTCGTTGTCGCTCGCGGTGGAGGCGACGGTTTCGGGATCGGTCGTCACCGGAACCCCGACGGCGACGGCCACGGCGGTCAGCGGCGACGCCTCCCACTCGGTGTCGGCAACCGGGACGCTCAGCATGAGCCGATGAACGGGCGCCGCGCCCTCCTCGCGCTTCTCGCACTTCTGGCGGGAGGAACACCGGCCTGCAACGCATCGCCGGCTGCGCCGACGGCGGGGCCGCCGCAGGCTCCGGCATCCCGCCCGGCCGACCCGCGCTTCGACGACCGGTTCTGGCGGGAGCTGATCTTCAATGAGCACGACGCGCCGGGACAGGGCAGTTTCGTGCGCGTGCTGGCCAATCCGAGTCCGAGCGTCTACGTCCGCCTGGGGGACGCCGGTGGGACGCGGCGCGTGGTCACCGACGCCGAGCTGGACCACATCCGCGAAGTCCTCCCCCGGCTGGCCGAGCAGATTACCGGCCGGCCCTACGACGGCCGCATCGAGAGTGGAATCGAAGAGCGCGGCGACCGGGAAGGCTGGATCACGGTACGTTTCGTGACGCCGGAGGAGCACCCGGACATCGGCGCCAGTTGCGGACTGGCCACGCCCGGCTCCGATCCCGGCAGCATCTGGATTGCGGGCGACAACGACCAGTGCTTTCGCAACGGGTACTTCCGCCGCCTGTTCGCCCACGAGCTCGGCCATGCCTTCGGCCTCTGGCACGTCGGGGACCACGCGGCGATGATGTCGGAGGCCGGGAACGACAGCGAGTGGTTCACGGAGCGCGAACGCTACCACGCGCAGCTCGCCTACGAGGTCGGGCGCGGCGCGGCGTACTGTGGGTGGCCGTTCGGCCCCGGTTGCGCCGGTGGGACGTGAATCGGCAGGCAGGTCTTGACCTTCGGCACCGCCTGTGCCACGTTACTTCGTTCAGACTGCCGAATCAGCATGAGCCGCGTCTTTCCGCGGTCTCCAAGGAGGTTCCAGATGAGTGCTCGACGGTCAGGTTACTTCGTCATTCCCGTCCTGGCGCTGGTCGTCCCGCTGCTGGCGGCGGCGCCGGCGGCCGGACAGTCCGACGCGTCTTCCATGCCGGACGCCTACCGCACGGCCTGGGGGCACCCGGATCTGCAGGGCATCTGGAGCTCCTCCGGCGCCACTCCCATGGAGCGGCCGGCCGAGTTCGAGGGCCGCGCGACCCTGAGCAACGAAGAGGTGGCGGCGATTCGACAAGCGACCGAGGAGCGCAACCAGCAGCTCCTGCTCGCCAATGCCCAGCGGACCGCCGCCGGCGGCAACGTGGGCGCCTACAACAACTTCTGGATGGAGCGCGGCGCGCGGACGAACCGCACGTCGATGCTGGTGGACCCGCCGAGCGGCCGCTTTCCGCCGCTGACCCCGGAGGGACAGAAGGCGCGGATCGGCCAGCCGCGCGGCGACGACACGTGGGAGGACCGGCACATCTGGGAGCGCTGCGTGACCCGCGGGGGAATGCCCAATGCCATGTTCCCCCGTTCCTACAACAACAACATGCAGGTCTTCCAGACCCCGGACCACGTCGTGATGCTGCTCGAGCAGGTGCACGAGGTACGCGTGGTGCCGCTCGACGGGCGTCCCCCGCTGGCAGACAACATCGGCCAATGGAACGGCGACGCGCGCGGGCACTGGGAAGGCGACACGCTGGTGGTCGTGACCACCAATCTCGACCATCGGGTCAGCGGGCTGCAGCCCTGGTCGGCCTTCAGCTCGCACGACGGTTCGGGTGAGGACATGATGCTGATCGAGCGGTTCACCCGCACCGGTCCCGAGACGCTGGAGTACGAGGTGGAGGTCCACGACCCGCAGATGTACACCCGGTCCTGGACCGTCGCGTATCCGTTCTCGCTGTCGCCCGACGTGATGTACGAGTACGCCTGCCACGAGGGCAATCTCGGGATGGAGGGCATCCTCGCGGGCGGCCGCGCGGACGACGCGGAGGAAGCCGCCCGTTAGGCGCGGCACGAGACCACAAGGGATCGGCAGGCGGTCGGACCTGCCGATCCCGCGCTTCCCCTCTCTCCCTTCCGACCGTCATCGGGCGTTACAGCCGCGCAAAGACCAGGTTACGGTAAGTTTGCTTGCGTAGCGACCGGGTCGGCCGCTACGCTCCTGCGTTCCCGACATGCCCGTCTACTACCTGCGCGACGAGGCCGGCTATTCGTACGGCACGTTCGGGGGTTCGTCGGCTACCCGGAGCTTCCGCACCCCGATCCGCCGAAGCTCCGATCTATGGATCGGCGGGCGCGGACACATCGAGCACACACGGGGATCGACGGCGCTCTTCCTCATTCTGAACGTTGGAGAGGTACCCGAACCCTCCTGGACGCACACCGGCTGGGCGGCCAAGGCCGCAACCACGGTTGACGCGGGCCGCGGCGCCGTGCACCTTCGCGCGCTCTATTCCACCGGCGATGACGGCACGGACCCGGCCCGCTCCGGGGAGTTCCGCACCATCGCGCAGAGCGTGCGCGACAACCGCG
>JAGWAH010000057.1 GCA_021296515.1 Acidobacteriota bacterium
GCGGATGTAGACCTCGCTGCCCTCGCAGACCGGGCAGGCGTCGACCTCCTCGCCGGCGCGGACCCTGTCGCTCACCGCGAGCGAGATCGCGCGCTCGCAGGCGCCGCACAGCACCGCGGTGGGGGCCTCGGCCGCCGCGATGGGCAGGCGGCTCGCGCACTCCGGGCAGATGATCGTCAGGTTCACAGCGGCACCCGCTGCGAGATCAGCAGGTACTTGGCGAGCACCTCGCCGACGATGACCGTGAAGAAGTCGACGTAGAGGATGCCGGTGGCCGACTGCGTGGAGCGGATCTTGGCCGTTTCCCACGTCAGGTACGAGAGGACCGCGGGCCCGAGCAGTCCGAACAGCACCCGCTGCCAGAGGAAAACCCCCTCGATCGACAACACGTAGCGGTCGAAGCCGGCCCCCGACGGCGCCTGCCAGGTGGCCAGTGCGACCGCGATGACCGCGCCAACGACCGCGATGCGCACGACCGTCGAAGCGATGTGGAACTTCACGATCCGCTGCAGCAGGGAGACGTCCATCGACGGCAGGACGAGGTACCAGTGGCCCAGGATCATCGCCGTGCAGCTTCCCCCGAGCAGGGCGGCCGACGAGAGGAAGCTGGCGGCCGTCAACCACGGGGACGGCCCCGCTTCGACCACCGACCAGCCGGCAGCCTGCGCAACGAGCGCGGCCCCGCCCCCCAGGGCCGTGGTCCAGAGCAGGAGCGGACGCAGACCGGCCAGCGCGCGGCCGATGGTGGCCCAGTAGACGAGCAGGGCACCCGTCGCCACGAGAAGGCAGCCGAACCCGAAGGCTGCGGCCGGCGCACCGGCCGGCGGGTCGGGCCGGAACGCCAGCGCGATCAGCAGGAGGATGGCGGCCAGCCCGGCGTTGAAGCGGAAGAACTTGACGCCTGCCGCCTGTCCCACCAGCAGCAGCGACGCAGCGATGCCGACGGCGAGGTGGGCGAGAAACAGGAAGAGCACCGAGGCCATGACGCGGCGATCCCCTCCTGTCTCCTGTTCTCGCGCACCCGTCGAGCGTCTCGGCGCGGCCTACCCGAGCCGGCGGTTCACCTCGTCCCAGTTGATCGTGCCGAACCAGGCCGAGATGTAGTCGGGGCGGCGGTTCTGGTACTTCAGATAGTAGGCGTGCTCCCAGACGTCGAGGCCGAGAATGGCGGTCTTGCCGTCCATGACGGGACTGTCCTGGTTGGGCGAGCTCTCGATGCTCAGTGCGCCCCCCGAGTTGATCAGCCAGACCCACCCGCTGCCGAACCGGCCGGCCCCGGCCGCCGCAAACCGCTCCTTGAACGCGTCGAACGAACCGAACGCCGCGTCGATCGCGCCGGCCACCGCGCCGGTCGGCGCGCCGCCGCCGGTCGGGCTCATCACCTGCCAGAACAGCGTGTGGTTCGAGTGCCCGCCGCCGTTGTTGCGGACCGCCGTCCGGATCGCCTCCGGCACGCTGTCCAGGTCCGCGATGAGCTCGTCGACGCCCTTCGCGGCCAGCTCCGGATGCCCGTCGAGCGCCCCGTTGAGCTTCGTGACGTACGTCTGGTGGTGCTTCGTATGGTGAATGCGCATCGTCTCCGCGTCGATGTGCGGCTCCAGGGCGTCGTAGTCGTAGGGCAGCGCGGGCAGTTCGTGAGCCATCGGTCTGAGTCTCTCCTTGGGGATCGGATCGCCCGGTCTGGTCGAAGGCCGGGGCATCGCGGTGCGGAAAACCAGTTTAGCAGACCGCCCGTGGGCAGCCGGGACCTGCGCGCAGCAGCGGCGCCGGCCCGGACGACGCTTCCTCAGTGAATCTCCAGCATGCGGTCGAGCGCCACCCGCGTCCATTCCTTTTCGCGATCCGGCACGCTGATCCGGTTGTGGACCACGCCGTCGCGCAACGCGTCGAGCACCCACAGCAGGTGGTTGGGCGACACCCTGAACATCGTCGAGCAGAGGCACCCGATCGGGTCGAGGGTCAGGATCGTGCGCTCGGGGGCCAGCCCGGCCGCCAGCCGGCTGACGAGATGAATCTCGGTGCCTATCGCCCACGTGGACCCGGGCGGGCTGCCGGTGACCTGGTCGATGATGTACTCCGTCGAGCCACTCTCGTCGGCCGCCTGCACCACGTCCCAGGTGCACTCGGGATGCACGATGACCCGCACGCCGGGATGGGTGCGCCGGACGTGCTCCACCTGCGGCACGGTGAACCGGGTGTGCACGGAGCAGTGCCCTTTCCACAGGATCATGCGAGCGTCGCGCAGCGCGTCGGGATCCACCCCGCCGTTCGGCAGATCGGGGTCCCAGACGACCATCTCTTCGAGCGGCACGCCCATCCGCCAGGCGGTGTTGCGGCCCAGGTGCTGGTCCGGCAGGAACAGGATCTGGCGCCCGCGCGCCCACGCCCAACGCAACGTCGGCTCGGCGTTGCCCGACGTGCACACCACGCCGCGGCGCTCGCCGCAGAAGGCCTTGATGGACGCCGCCGAGTTGATGTAAGTCACCGGCACGACGTCCGTGGCGCCGAGGGCCTGCAGCTCGTCCCAGCAGACCTCGAGTTGATCCGCGGCCGCCATGTCCGCCATAGAGCAGCCCGCCGCCAGGTCCGGCAGGATCACCTGCTGGTGCGGCGCACTGAGCACGTCGGCGCTCTCCGCCATGAAGTGGACGCCGCAGAACACGATGTAGTCGGCGTCGCGCCGGTCGGCCGCCTGCCGCGCCAGCTTGAACGAGTCGCCGGTGCAGTCCGCGAAGCGGATCACCTCGTCGCGCTGGTAATGGTGCCCCAGAATCAGCAGGCGCTCTCCGAGATCGGCGCGGGCCCGGGCGATTCGCTCGGCCATCTCGTCGTCGGAAAGTCCGAGATAGCGGTCCGGCAACGCCTGCCGCTCTCCAAGCTGCGTCTTCTCGAACCGGGTCAGTTCCTCGACGTCCATCTCCGTGCTCCGTGCTCCAGCTTGTGAAACTTTTCTCAAGCGGGCGTCGAGAAAAGGCGCCGACCCGTCCGGTGAGTCGGCGCCAGCGTCCACCGAGAACGCCCGCCGCGCTGCTGGCCGTCAACTTTGTGAAAAGTTTCTCAAGATCAAGTCATCAAAAAGGCCAGATCCCGAACCGGAACCTGACGCTATCTTGAATCTTACCACGCATCCCCGGTGGGCACCCGAGTGCGCCATGCACATCGCGACTCTCACGATCCCGGCGGCCACCCTATGTGGCGGGAAGCGCGAGGCGCGCGGCAACGACGCGCCCTCAAGCACCGTCGGTCCAGGCGGCGGGCGGCCACACACCGACGTCAAGCTCCATTTGCGCGGACCAGGTTCGCGAACGAATCGGCGAGCTTGCGGAACGACCGTGAGCGGCGGTACGCGTCCGGCAGCGAGAGCAGGGCGCTGAAGGCGGGTTGGTCCGTGGTTTCCAGGTAGCTCGCGCCGGGCTGCATCCGGGCTTCCAGTTGTTCCTTGGCGCCGCGAGGGCGCTCCGGATCCGGATGTGGTTCGGCATCGTTCCTGACCCCGCGGCGGCCCCGCAACGATTCGATTGCAGCCAGAAACCAAGCCTCGTATTCCCGGTGCGCCAGGACGACGCGGCACGGCGTGTCAGCGGCCACGGCTGCCGCCCAGGCCTGCACGGTCGGTCCCAGGTCGGCGGGGCAGTCGTCGTCCCCGTCGAACAGAATCAGCACGGCGCCACAGTCCGGCTGCAGGAGCGCCAGCCGCACGGCCTGACTCACTCCATCTTCTTGCACCAGCCGATGACGCGGCTGGCGGATTGGTCTCGCGATGTCCACAGCCTGGATCCCGACCGCCTGCAGCGGGGAGACCATGGCCTCGGCGAGAAACGCGAAGGCATCGGCGAAGTTGCTCTTGCCGGCCGTTCGGACCTACGACGAAGGTCGGATTGTCGAAGGCCACTTCCTGCGAGTAGATGCTGCGGAAACCCGCCACGAGCATCTCGCGCAGAGTGCAATCGACCATCGTCACCTCGGGGCCACGGTCGGCCCGATCACGCCGGCTGCGACACGACGTTGTAGAGGGTGTCCCGCTCCACCGGCTCCCGGCCGGCGATGCGGATGAGGCGGGAGATCTCGGCCGGGGTCATCGCCTCGGGGGTCGGGGCGCCGGCCATGTGGTAGATGCGCTCCTCCTGCACCGTGCCGTCGAGATCGTCGACCCCGAACCAGAGGGACGTCTGGGCCACGCCGACGCCGGTGGCGATCCAGAACGCCTTCACGTGCGGGAAGTTGTCGAGCATCAGGCGGGCGACGGCGTGGACGCGCAGGGTGTCGGCCGCGGTGGGGGCCGGCAGCTTCTCCATCCGGTTGTTGTCGGGATGGAACGCGAGCGGAATGAATGCCTGGAAGCCGCCGGTCTCGTCCTGCAGGGCGCGGGCCCGCAACATGTGGTCGACGCGTTCCTCGGCGGTCTCGATGTGGCCGTAGAGCATCGTCACGTTCGAGCGCATGCCGATCCGGTGGGCCAGCCGGTGGATGGCCAGGTAGCGATCGGCGTCCGCCTTGTCGTGGCAGATCTTGCGGCGCACGCGCTCGGAGAAGACCTCGGCCCCGCCGCCGGGCAGCGAGTCCAGTCCCGCGTCCATGAGCTCCCGGAGCACCTGCTCGTCGGTCATGCCGTAGAGCTCGGCGAAGAACGCGATCTCGATCGCGGTGAAGCACTTCAGGTGGATCTCGGGCCGGATGCGCTTGAAGCCCCGCAGCAGCTCCAGGTAGTAGTCCCAGGGCAGATCGGGGTGCAGTCCGTTGACCACGTGCACCTCGGTCAGCGGCTGGTCGGCCCGCTCGCGCAGCTTGTCCCAGGCCTGCTCCAGGCTCATGGTGTACGCGCCTTCATCGCCCGGCTGCAGGCGGGCGAAGGCGCAGAAGAGACAGCTCGCGACGCAGACGTTGGTCGCCTCCAGGCGGATGTTGTGGTTGAAGAACGTGCGCCCCCCGTGGCGCTTCTCGCGTTCCCGATTGGCCAGCCAGCCGACCGCCAGCAGGTCCGGAGCGTCGAACAGCCGGATGCCGTCCTCCAGGTCGAGGCGGATGCCCCCGTCCAGCTTGTCGGCAACGTCCCGCAGCCCCGCCGAGGCAATCCGCGCGTACATCGCTCCCCCCGAGAGACAAGATGAATGCCGCGCGCCGGACTCAGGCGTCGTCGTCCTCGGACACGGCGTAGGGTGTCGCAGCCTGCCGCACGACGATGGTCATGCCGAACAGCACGATGATGCCGGCCGCCGCGAGGGCCAGGTAGCCGCCCGGGGCCATCGTCGGATCCGGCAACGCGACCGCCGTCCGGCTGCCCTGCACTATCGCGCGCGCCTGCGACTGCGCCCAGACCTGATCGGCAGTGGTCCGCTCCATCCACTGCTCGCTGACCAGGACGATCCCGAACGCCGCCAGCCCCACGAGCAGCAACGGGTGGCGCGAGTTCTTCCGCGTGATCACGCTGAGAAAAGCGAGGACGGCGGCCAGGATCCCGAGCCCGAGGACCCATATCCCGGCGATGCTGGGAAGACCGCCCAGACCGCGCTCGCCGACCAGCATCCACGGCATGAACGCGCTGCCCGCGAGCACCAGCCCGGCGGACAGAGGCAGATAGTACGCGCGCATGCTGTGGGACAGAATGCCGGCGGCAGCCATCCCGGCAGTGTAGGAGCTAGCGCCGTAGAATGCAACGGAGTGAGGTCTGCGGCGCGAGCGCGCCGCGGGGCCGGCGTCGTGCGCCCCAGGGCCGGCCCAGCTTCTACGACGGTTGCGCACCCGGCGGAATCCGCACGCGGCTGACGCTGAGCCGCTCACGCTCGGCGGGGCGCACGACCGGCGCCGGGGGCAGCGCCCGCGGGTTGAGCTGCTCGAGCCCTTCGAGGATGTCGGACGCCCAGCCGAAGATGTCGCGCCCGGCCACGATGCGCCGCATCGCGTGCATGCGCCGCCGGCGCTCGTCGCGCGGCATGTCGATCGCCTCCTCTATCGCCGAGGTGAAGCCCTCGACGTCGTAGGGGTTGATGAGCAGCGCATCGTGAAGCTGCTGCGCGGCGCCTGCCATCTCGCTCAGGACCAGCACCCCGTCCTCGTCCTCCCGCGCCGCGACGAACTCCTTGGCCACCAGGTTCATGCCGTCGTGCAGCGAGCTGACGATGCAGAAGTTCGCCAGGCGGTAGAGCGCCACGAGGCGCTTGATCCGGAACGACGACTTCCGGTAGCGGATGGCCCGCCCGGATCCATGCCGTGCATTGATGTCGGCCACCTTACGGTCGATCGCCTCGACGACGTCGACGTAGCTGGGCAGGCTGGAACGCGAGGGGACGCCTACCTGCACGAACGTCAGGCGGTCGCGCACGTCGGCGCGCCGCTCCAGCAGCAGTTCCAGGGCGTCGAGACGTTCGAGCACGCCCTTCGTGTAGTCGAGGCGGTCGACGCCGATCCCGATCAACGGCGTGTCGAGCCCGAGCTCCTGCCGCAGGCGCGCCTGCTCCGCCCCGAGGCCCGGGTCCTGCGTGATCCGCTGGATGCGGTCGTAGTCGACGCCGATCGGCACCGCCTTGACCGCCACGATCCGGTTCCCCATGCGAACGGTGTTGCGCGTCACCTCGAAGCCGCTCTCGCGGGCCGCGGCCAGGAAGTTGCGGCGATCGCGATCGAGCTGAAAGGCGATGAGATCGTTCCCGATGAGACCGGCCAGGATCTCGCGCCTCCAGGGACAGATGCGGAGCCGATCGGCGCTTGGCCACGGGATGTGCCAGAAGATGGCCGTCTTCACCCCCGGCTGGCGGCGGCGGAGCCTCCCGCCGACGAGGGCGAGATGGTAGTCCTGAATGAAGACGGGCGCCGCCAGTTCCGGAAGCTCCCCTTCGATGACGTCGGCGAACCGGTCGTTGACCTGCTGATAACGCTCCCAGTCCGGCTTGCGGAAGATGGGCCGCACGTGCGCCTCGTGGCACAACGGCCAGAGCCCTTCGTTGGCGAAGCCCTCGTAGTACTGCTTCGCTTCCTCCTCCGTCAGCCAGAGCCGGCGCAGGGTGTAGCCGGGATGGTCCGGCGGGACTATCACGCGGTCGTGTTCGTCGACAACGTCCCGATCCGCGTCGCCGGACCCGTGCGCAATCCAGACCCCGCCGCGTTCGCGCATGAGGGCATCGAGCGCCACGGCGACGCCGCCGGTCGTCGGCGACCACTGAATGCTCCCGTCCCGGGCGCGGGTGTGCTGATACGGCTCGCGGTTGGACACGACCACGAGCGGCCGGCGCGGGCGGATCTCGGGTGGGTCAGTGATGGCGGACATGAGCGCGCAACGGCGGTGGACGTCGGCCTCGCGCCGGCGTCCGGACCCGGGCTACACGTCGAACGACAGTCCGCACCCGCACTCGCTCTTCGCGTTGGGGTTGCGGAAGATCAACGACTGCCCGAGCATGGACGCATCGCAGTCGAGGACGGTGCCGCGCAGATACTTGTAGCTCTTCGGGTCGACGAAGATCCTCATGTCGTCGGCCTCGAAGACCTCGTCGTCCGGCCGGGGCTCGGTCTCCCACCGGAACACGTAGCTGAAGCCTGAGCACCCGCCCGCCTTGACGCCGACCCGCAGCCCACCGTCGGCCACGCCGTCGCTCGCCATCGCGTCGCGGATCCGCTTCGCCGCCGCTGCAGTTACCTCAATCATCGTCGGGCGCTCCAGTGTACCCGATTGCCCGCGGCCGCGTCAGCGCCGGCGGCTTCGGCCGGGCGCCCGGCGCCGTCAGCGGGCGTGGGGCGACAACTCCCGCAGGCGGGCGACGAGGCTGGCGACCTTGTCGACCGCGTAGTCGACGTCCCCCCGCGTCGTCGTGCGCCCGAGGCCGAAGCGGATGGAGGCGCGGGCGAGTTCGTCGCTGACCCCGATGGCGTTCAGCACGTGCGAAGGCTCCGGGTTCACCGACGTGCAGGCCGCCCCCGAGGACACGGCGACGTCGTCGAGCCCCACCAGCAGCGACTCGCCCTCGATCCCGTCGAAGCTGACATTGAGGTTGTGCGGCAGGCGCGCGGCCAGCGATCCGTTGACGCGCACGCCGTCCAGCCGCTCGCGCAGCCCCGCGAGAAGGCGGTCGCGCAGACGCGCCACGCGGGCGCCCTCCTCCTCCAGATCGGCGCGGCAGATCGCGGCCGCGGCGCCGAAGCCGACGATGCCCGGCACGTTGAGGGTGCCGGAGCGAAGGCCCTGCTCGTGTCCGCCGCCGTCCACCAGCGGGTCGATCGCCAGGCGCGGGCGGCGGCGCCGGACGTACAGCGCGCCGATGCCTTTCGGGCCGCACATCTTGTGGGCCGTGAACGAGAGCAGATCGACCCCCAGCACGTCCACGTCGACCGGCACCCTGCCGACCGCCTGCGCCGCGTCGGTGTGCAGCACGATGCCGCGCGGCCGCGTCAGCTCCGCGATCCGCGCCACCGGCTGCAGGACTCCGATCTCGTTGTTGGCGGCCATCACCGTCACGAGCCGGGTGTGGGGCCGCAGCGCGCGCTCGACGTCGGCCACATCGCAGAGGCCGTCCGGCCCCGGCGGCACGCGCGTCACTTCGACGCCCTCGCGTTCGAGCCGCCGGCACGGATCGAGCACCGCGTGATGCTCGGTGGTCATCGTCACGACGTGCAGCGGCCGGTGCGGGTCGGCCGCCACCACGCCCCGCACCGCGAGATTGTCGGACTCGGTCGCCCCGCTCGTGAAGCAGATCTCCCGCGGGTCGGCCCCGATCAGCCCGGCTACCTGCTTGCGAGCGGCGGCGACCGCGTCGCGGGCGGCCCACCCGAACGCGTGATGGCGGCTCGACGCGTTGCCGAAACGCTCAGCGAAGTACGGCAGCATCGCCTCGACCACACGGGGGTCGACAGGCGTGGTCGCATGGTGATCCAGGTAGACAGGCAGATTGGGCATGGCGCGTTCCCTTCGGCCTTCCGGAAACCCACGGCGCCGGAGCGCGCCGCACGGGAGGACACCGTCCGGGGCAGGCTGTCAATCAGCAGCGGAAGGAACGGAGAAGGTCGACTCGGCGGGCCGCCGCACCACGGTGAGCGGCAGCGGCTCGGGCGCCTCGTCGCTGACCAGCTCGTTGACGGTGAAGGAAGCCAGCGACTGCACGATGCGATCCTTGAGCCGCCAGAGCGGATCGCGCACGTTGCACTTGGCGTACTGCTCGCAGCTCTCGTCCTCGTCCGAGCAGGCGGTCACCAGGACCGGACCGTCGATGGCCTGGATCACGTCGGCAACCGAGATCAGGGTCGCTGCGCGCGCGAGCTGGTAGCCGCCGCGGGTCCCCTGATGCGACGCGACGATCCCCATCCGCACGAGACGCTGCAGCACCTTCGCCATCAGCTCGACGGGGATGTCGTAGCACCCGGCGATCTCGCGGGCGTTGGAAGAGCTTCCCAGCGGGCACGAGGCGAGGTGCTTCAGGGCGATGAGCGCGTAGTCGGCCTTCTTCGAGAATCGCAGCATGGGGCCCGCCGAGAACGCTATGCCAGCCGTCATTCTAGATCGCGCCGGCCGGCGCGCCAAACGGATAGACTTCGGCAGCCCAGTCATGCGCCCCGCGCCACAGGATGTCGACCGGCACCTTCTCGCGCTGCGCCAGTCGGTCGCCGCGTTGCGCCGGCACACCGGCCTGTCGCCGCGGAGGCTCTTGTTCAACCCTGACCGCCGCAGATCCGTCGAACGCGGCCTGCAGCTCTACACGCGGAGCCTCATCGAGCTGACGGGCCGGATCGGGCCCGCCGCCGAGCGGAATCCCGCGGCCTATCCGTCGTCGATCGCGTGCCTCACGGCGGCCGGGGTGCTGCCGTCGGACCTGGAAGAGCGGCTCCGGGCCTTCGCCACCCGGGGGGACGCGCTCGGCAAGGGCGCGACCAGGCTCGACCGCAAGGAAATGGTCAGGGTGCTGGACGAGCATCTGGACGACTTCGACGAGCTGGCGGCTCACGTCGAGCGCTGGCTCGCGGCGCGCCGCCCTCAGTGATCGTGCTGCCGCGGATAGGCCAGCAGGTCCGCGAGACCGTCCGCACGCCGACGCGGCCGGTGCTCCGCGGCCCCGCTCCCGTCCCTGCCGTCCGGCCGCATCACTGCCTCCCCCGCCCCTTCCAGGTCCCCCGCGCCACCGCCGGCACGAACGCATCGAGCCCGTCCGGGCGAAACGGCAGCGTGCACCCCTGCTCGGCGCTCATGTAGGCGGTCATCAGCAGCTCGACCACCTCGACGCCGTCCTCGAAGGTCACGTCGGGCGTTTCGCCCCGGAGGAACGCCCGGACCATGTGGCGGTTCTCCGCGGTATAGCCGTACTCGGCCGTCTCGTCGACGACGACCGGCATCGACCCGACCTCGGCGTTCTGTTTCTCGACCAGGTCCTCGCCCGCCGCCCCGCGCACCTCGCGGCTGAAGAACAGCTTCACCCCGCTGTCGAGCGAGTTGACGGCCAGCGAGTACTCGGGGCCGAGCAGCTCCATGCTCAGCCGCAGCCCGGCGCCGACATAGCTCCACGAGGTGCTGGCCTCGCCGATCAGCGGCGACCCGTCGTCCGCCTCGTACTCGATGGTGACGCCGGCGAAGTCCTCCGCGGGACGTGCGGCGTAGTCGACGTCGGCGCCCATCTTCCGCCGCAGGCGATCGCTGTACTCCGGCCGGCTCCACTTCAGCGACGCGATGCGGCCGGTCACGCGCCGGGGCCGAATGGAGGAACGGGGGGCGCCGGGGGCGGTCAGCAGGTGCCGCACCACCTCGACCGAGTGGCACGCCATGTCGTTCAGCACCCCGCCGCCCTGCAGGGCTGTGCGGCCCGCCGTGCTCCTCGGCGGCGCGGGCCAGGTAGGGCCGGCCGGTGAGGGCGGCGCCGCGGCGCCAGATCAGCTCCCGGCCGCGGGTCACCGGCGGCGCGAAGATCTGGTTCTCCAGGTAGCCGTGGCGCAGGCCCGCCTGCTCGACGAGCGCAAGCATCCGCTTCGCCTCGGCGACGGTGCGGGCCAAGGGCTTCTCGCAGGCAACGCCGCGCAACGGCGCTCCGGCCTTCACCGCGGCGCAGATCGCCTCCAGGTTCGCGACCCGCGCGTGGTTCGGCCCGCACAGCCAGACGGCATCGACCGCCGGATCGGCCACCAGCTCCTCAATGGAGGGAAACGCGCGCGCCTCCCCCACGTCCAGCTCGCGCGCCAGCGCCGCCGCCGACCCGGCATGCTCCGCGTTCGGGCTCCAGCAACCGCGCACGTCGGCGTCGCGCACGCCGGCCAGCGACCGGATGTGAAAGCGGGTGATGAAGCCGCTGCCGATGAAGCCGATGCCGAGCCGCGACGAGGTCACGTCGCGGACAGGCTAACATTCGTGCGCAGGGAGCGGATCGCGCATGGCCTTGCCGCCGGGGTCGTCAGATCAGCTCTTCCCCCCAGAGCCGTTCGAGAAACACCCGCCACGGCAACACCTCGACCTCTCCGGCCAACCGGGGAGCGGGGTCGTTGCTGACGACGACGGACCGCCGCGGGTGGTGCTCCTCGGTAAACGCGCGAATCCCCTTCAGGTCGTCCGGCCGAACACGCCCCGTTCCCTTGACCGCGATGGCGAGCTCGGGCTCGCGGCCCAGCACGAAGTCGGCCTCCAGCCCCGACTTCGTCCGCCAGTACCGGATCGGAAG
>JAGWAH010000058.1:0-19636 GCA_021296515.1 Acidobacteriota bacterium
GGCGGCCTCGGCCACCTTGTCGCGTGCTCGCGCACGACGACTGTACGATTGCGAGCCGGTCATTCCATATCGTCTAGGGCAGGACGAACGCTTCGGAGGGATCGGTCCATTCGGCAGTCAGCAGCCGCAGGACCTCGCGGGTGTACTTCAGGTCCTTGGCAGTGCTCAGGATCTGACCCGATCCGACCCGAACGCGGTAGCGGCGGTCCTGGTCGGGAAAGCGCCGAAAATCCAACAGAAAAGGCTCTTTCCTTGGGGGAAAGGGCCTGAAGAGTTGGCGCGCCCGACAGGATTCGAACCTGTGGCCTTCGGCTCCGGAGGCCGACGCTCTATCCAGCTGAGCTACGGTCGCTCGCCAGCCGGATTCCCGGCGGCAGCGAGTGCTGGCCGCATTGGCGCGCCCGGAGGGATTTGAACCCCCGACCTACGGGTTCGAAGCCCGGCGCTCTATCCAGCTGAGCTACAGGCGCGCAGGCGATCATCTTACCACGCGGCCCGCCGGGAGTCTGCGCCGCAGGAAGTTCGCCCCGGCAGACGCCCTACGCGACCCGTGGTCGCGCTACTCCTCGTAGGCGAACGCCGCCTCGAGTCGCGCCGGCTCGGCGGAGCGCAGCTTCGCCCAGAGGTCTCCCACCAGCTCCAGGCGCGGAAAGATGGATCGGATCGTGAAGTCGTGCGGCCGAAGACCCGCCGCGATCCCCTCGTGCACCTCCGTCCAGGTGAGCGGCGTGGACACGCCGGCGAACGGGCTGGCGCGGGCGCTGTAGGCGCAAGCCAGCGTCTTGCCGTAGATGTTCTGGAGGTAGTCGATGTAGACGGCGTCGGGCCGTCGCTGCCGGACCATGCGCTCGACGGTGGCCGCCGCCGGGTGGGCGTCGGCCACCACGGTGGCGACGATCTGGCAGAAGATCATGCCCGCCTCGTAGGGCGTGCCGGGCGGGAGCGGAATGAAGATGTGGACGCCCTCGGAGCCGGACGTCTTGGCGAAGCAGGGCACGCCGAGCCGGTCGAGCTCGTCGTGCAGCCAGCAGGCGACGTCGAGCACCCGATCGAAGGACGCATCCGGCATCGGGTCGAGGTCGAGCGCGACCTGGTCGGCCGACTCGAGATCGTCCAGCGTGGAGAACCACGGGTCCTGGGAGATGACGGCGAGCTGCGCCATGTAGAGCAGCGCCTGAAGCTGCCCCCCGACCAGGTACGGCACCACCGAGTCGGGTTTGTCGGGGCTCTCTCGGACGGTCGCCACGCGGAGGCCGTCGGGCAGCGGGTCCGGCGCGCGGTGCTGGTAGAACGACTTGCCGTCGACTCCGTTGGGAAACCGCTTCATGACGAGGGGCCGATCCGCGACCACCGGCAGCAGGCAGGGGGCCATGCGGAGCTGGAAGCGGAGCAGCTCGCCCTTGGTGATGCCCGGTTCGGGCCAGAAGACCTTGTGGAGGTTGCCGACGGGGACGCGCGCGCCGTCGTGGAGGACGAGGGTGCCGCGCCGGCGGCTGCTTTCCAGAGCCGCGAGTTGCGCCAGCAGGTCATCCACCCCCGGCTCGGGGTGCTCGGGGTGCTCGGGGTGCTCGGGGTGCTCGGGGTGCTCCAGTCCCGGTGCGGGTGCCGGGTGCTCCGGGTGCGCCGGTCGTGCCGGGAGAGTCGCCCTCCCTGTCCTCGGCGAGGTGCGCGCTTCCGTTACGCCGCGGTCGGTCGCCCGTGTCGCGGCGCGTCGCGCGGGCGGATCGGAGGCGCCGCCGGGGGGCGGGCGCCGTGCCGGGAGCCGGATGTCCGCCGGCCGCTTGTCTTCCCGCAGGCCGTGGTAGACGGGGTGGCGCAACACGCCGTCCGGCGTCCACTGGCTGAACGTCGTCTGCACGACGAGGACGGGCTCGACCCAGCGGCGCTTCTCGGAGGGTTTCGGGTGCGCGAGCTCCACGAAAGGAGGCGCATCGGTTTCCAGCGGGGCGAGGAGTCCGGCGAGGCGGTCGAGTTCGGCGTCAGTGAAGCCCGTGCCCACCTGTCCCGCGAAGACGAGCCCTTCGGACGCCGGTCGGCCCTTGTCTTCCGGGTAGTAGCCGAGCAGCAGAGCGCCGAAGTGCGGGCGCGAGCCGCGCGGCGCGGTCCAGCCGCCTACCACGAACTCCTCGGCGTGCGTGAACTTCAGCTTCCGCCAGGCGGGGCTGCGGCTGCCGCCGGCATATCGTGCGTCCGGGCGCTTGGCGATGATGCCTTCCCAGTCCTCCTCCATGCCGCGCGCCGCCAACGCCATGCCGTTCCCGACCATGCTCTCGATCAGGCGCACCGCGGCGGTCTCGTGCGAACGCATCGCGCGTTCCAGCCGCCGCCGGCGTTCGGTGAACGGAAGCGGCCGCAGGTCTTCGTCCCCGTCGCGCAGCAGGTCGAAGACGACGAGCGCGGCCGGGACGTGGCGTACCGCCGCCCGCACGGCGCCGCCCGTCGCCTGCAGCCGTTCCTGGAGGTGCTGAAACGGCAGCGCGGCGCCCTTCTCCGCGGTCGCCACGATCTCGCCGTCCAGCAGCACCGGCCGCCGGAGCCGGTGTCCGAGGGTCGCCAGCGGCGCGGCCAGGTCCGGGAACTGCGCGGTCTTGTCGCGGCCCAGCCGCGTGAAGATGCGGGGAGTATCGTCGTCGTCCAGCGCCACCAGGGCCCGCATGCCGTCGTACTTCGGTTCGAAGACGAGCTCCGGTCGCGAAAACAGACGCGCGTGAGCGCTCGCCGGCGCCGATTCGGCCAGCATCGGCCGCACGTCGCGCGGGTCGCCGCGCCACTTCGTCGCCGCCTGCCGCCGCCGCGTCTGCCGCTTCGCCATGGAAACTACCAGCATACGGGAACCCCGGAGCGCGTCCTGCCGATATATAGAGGGTAGGAACAAGGAGCACGACCGATGGCCGCACGTCCAACCTGGAAGGGCCACCTGAAGGTGAGCCTGGTGACCGTCCCGGTCCGGGTCTTTCCCGCGACCAACGCAACCGGCGTCATCCGGTTCAACCAGTTGCACGCCGAGTGCCGGACCCGGATCCGCCAGAAGAAGTGGTGCGAGGAGTGCGACACCGAGGTGGACAAGTCGGAGATCGTCAAGGGGTTCGAGTTCGAGAAGGGGCGCTACGTCGTGATGGACGACGACGACCTCGCCAAGGCGAAGCCCGAATCGACCCGGATCATCAACCTGCTCCGCTTCGCCGACGTCGAGTCGATCGATCCCATCTACGTCGAGCGGCCGTACTACCTGGCGCCGGACGGGAAGGTCGCCGGCGAGGCGTTCGCGGTGCTCCGTGAAGCCCTCGAGGGCAAGGCGGGCATCGGGAAGCTGGCGCTGCTCGGCCGGGAGTACCTGGTCGCGGTGCAGCCGCGCGAGCGGGGGCTGATGATGTTCACGCTGCGCGCGGCGAGTGAGGTGCGCCGGATGTCCGCGATAGACGAGCTCGAGGACCTGCCGGAGACGGTCAACGAGGCCGAGGTGCAGCTTGCGCGGCAGGTCATCGGGACCTTCGCCGGCGATCTGGACCTGTCGGAGTTCACCGACGAATACCAGGCGGAGCTGCGGCGCATCATCGACGCGAAGGTCGCCGGCGAGGAGGTGGTCGAGCAGGAAGCGGATTCTCCCGCCAAGGTGGTGAACCTGATGGAGGCGTTGCGCAAGAGCCTCGACCAGGTCAGCGCGTCGAAGAAGAAGCCGGTGAAGGCGCCGGCGAAGAGGGCCGCGAAGGGCGCACGCAAACGCGCGTCGGCCTCGGCGGACGCGGGCGCCGCGGCGGCCCCGGTCCGGAAGCGCAAGCGCGCATGAGGGTCGCACCGCGCAGCATGCCCGCCGTGCATCGCGAAGGCGCCGCACCCGGTCGTCGGCAGCGGCGAGCGGCCGGGTCTGCGGTCAGGGCGACAGGTCGAAGGCTGCCATCTGCCGGGCGTTCCGGACCAGGACGCGCCCGCCCGCCATGGCCGGGACGTTCCAGGTCTTGCCCTCGATCGCGCGGAAGGAAGCGACCTCTTCGTGGCCGTCCGGCGTGGCCCGCACCAGCACGAGATCGCCCCGCTCGGTCAGCACCACGAGGTGGTCGCCCACGGCCAGGAGCTGCCCGTAGCCGTAGCGCCCGCCCTTCCACAGCAGCTCGCCGGTGGCCGCGTCGATGCAGGCGAGAATCGACTCGTCGAGCCCGTAGATGTAGCCGTCGATCAGCACGGAGCTGCTGAACTTGTTCTTCATCCGGTTCGATTCCCATACCGTCGCCGCGGTGAGGCGGTCGCCGGCGGGAGTCAGCTCGATCAGCGCGGCGCCCTTCCCGTAGCCGGCCGAGAGGAAAAGCCGCGTGTCGTCGATGACTAGAGGCTGTGCGATGTTAGGCACGACCGGAACGGTCCACGGATACTCCCACAGCAGCTCTCCGTCCTCCGGCCGCAGCCCGGCGGCCCGCTCGGCGGTGACCACCACGACTTGCCGGATGCCGCCCAGCGTCGCGAGCATGGGCGACGTATAGCCCTGGACGTCGTCCAGCACGTGCCAGGCGACGTCGCCGGTGAGGCGGTCGTAGGCGGCCACCGACCAGCCGCGGCCTCCCGGCTGGACCACGACCACGTCGTCGACGACGAGCGGCGCTCCGGACATCGCCCAGGGCAGGTTGGCGGCGCCGCCGTCGGCCAGGATGTCGCGTTCCCACAGGACCACGCCGGTGGCGGCGTCCAGGCAGACGAACCGGCCGGTGGCGCCCAGTGCGTAGAGCCGGCCGTCGTGCCAGGTCGGCGTGGCCCGCGGTCCCGGCCCGCCCATCGTCTCCCGGAAGTGCGCCGGCCAGGCGTGCGTCCAGCGTTCGGCGCCGGAATCGACATCGTAGGCGGTGACCACCTCCTCGTCGCGGCGTTGCTCGATGGTGAAGGCGAGCCCGTCCGCGACCACGAAGGAGGCGTACCCGCCGCCGATCGGTCCGCTCCAGAGCGGTTCCAGCCCCTCGGCGGGCCAGTCGGTGCGAATCGGCGTCTCAGTGTAGAGCCCGTCCCGGTGCGGGCCGCGGAAGTCGGTCCAGACGGCGTCGTGTTCGGATGCCGCCGACGCCGCGCCGTCCTCGCGCGCGGCGTCTTCAGCGGCGACGGACGGGGCCGCGCTCGAATCGTTCCGATCCGCCTCCAACGCCGCGTAGTGCGCTTCCGGCGCGCCGAACGAGAAGAGCGGCCGCATCCCGTTGCCGGCGAACTCGATGTGGAGATCGAAGGCGACCACCAGGAGGCCGACCACTCCCGCGGCGAAGGCCGCGAGCAGGACGACGCCGGCCAGCACGCGCCCCAGCACGGCCGTCACGAGCTGCCCCCCGCCGCCCTGGCCTTCTCCTGCAGGCAGGCGAAGAAGCGGTCCATCATCATCTTCGAGACGCCGCCGAGGAGCCGCTGGCCGACGCGGGCGATCGTCCCTCCGACCTGCGCCTTCCCGGTCACGGCGACGCTCGTCCGGGCGCCGCCGTCGGTCTCCGCGAGGGCGACTTCCGCCGAGCCGTTCACGAAGCCGGGCTTGCCCTTGCCCTCGACGGCGAGCGTGTAGCCGGCCGGCTCGTCCTGGTCGGCCATGCGGACCGTGCCCTCGTAGCGCCCGGTGATGGCGGCGATCCCGATGGTGAGCGTCGCCCGGTAGGTGTCGTCGCCGGTCGGCTCCATCGCCTCGCAGCCGGGGAGGCAGCCGGCGATGACCTGCGGGTCGATCAGCAGGTCCCAGACCCGTTGCCGGGGCGCGTCGAACGTGTAAGTGGCCGAGACTTCCATATGATCAGCATACCGCGCAAACGTCCGCGGGGCGGCGCCGGAGGGGAAGGGCTACGCGGCCGCCGGATTGGGAGCGGGCGGAACCGGCGCCTGCCGCCGGGCCGGGCGGTGCGCGGGCAGGCCGTTCAGGTGGCGGGCCAGCGCCTCGAGGCTGGCGAGGTTGTGCACCGGCAGGAAGTCGTCGATCGACGGCAGGGCGGCCAGCATGCCGCGCGTCAGCGGCACGTAGTCGGGCGACCCGAGCAGCGGGTTCAGCCAGATCAGGCGATGGCACGAGCGCTGGAGTCGCGCGATCTCCGCTCGCAGGCAACCCGGCTCGCCCCGGTCCCAGCCGTCGGAGATCACGAGCACGACCGGACCCTGGCCGCGCACCCGCCGGGCCCACTCGACGTTGAACGTCCGCAGCGCGTCGCCGATTCGCGTCCCGCCGCCGAAATCGGTGATCGTGCGCGGCAAGCGGGGCACCGCGACCTCGGCCTTGCGCGTGACCAACTGGCGGGTGATGCGCGTCAGGCGCGTCGCGAAGACGAACGACTCGACCCGGCCCAGCCGCCCGCCCCCGGTCAGCGCATGGACGAAGTGCAGCAGCATCCGGCTGTAGCGCTCCATCGAGCCGCTGACGTCGCAGAGCAGGATCAGGGGCCGCCGCCTGGTCTTGCGGCGCCGCTCCGGCAGGTCGATCAGCTCGCCGCCGAAGCGCATGTTGGCGCGCACCGTCCGGCGCAGGTCCAATGCGGGGCCCCGGCCGGGCGTCCAGCGCTTGGACGTGCGCTCCCCGAGGTCCCAGTCCAGGTCGGCCAGCATGCGCTCGGCCGCGGCCAGCTCGTCCGCGGTGAACTGCTCGAAGTCCTTCGCGTAGAGCGACTCGCGATCGCTGTAGCTGAGCACCGCCATCCGTTCGACCTGGTAGCCGGCCCGGCGTTCCGTACCGCCGCCGCCGGCATCGGATTCCGGCGCCTCCGACTCGTACTCCGGCGCTCCCGAGCGGCGCTTCTCGCCCATCGCGCTCAAGTCCTTCTCGGTCCAGTCGCCGTGGGGCCGCCGCCAGAACACGCGGAACGCCTCGTCGAACACCGCGAGATCGTCGGCGCGGTGGATGAGCAGGCTGCGCAGCGTGTGGTAGAAGTCCGTCCGCCGCCCGACGTCGACGTGTGCGAGCGCCGCGGCCACATCGCGCGTTCGGCCGGCCTGCACGTCGAGCCCCAGGCGGTGGAGCAGCCGGGTGAAGTGGAGCAGGTTGTGGAGGAGGAAGGACACGGTTCGGATGGGGCTTCTGCGGAAGCTGGTGCGACGGGAGCGGCGCTCTACCCGGGCGCCGGTACATCCGCCCGCGCCGTCCGCGCCCCCGGTGTCTTCGCCCGGTTCAGCATCTGCTGAATCCGCTCGCCGCGGATGTTCTGCATGTCTTCCTGCGTTTTGAGGACGATGCCGAGCGTGCGGTCGATGGTCGCCGCGTCGAGCTCCTGCCTGTCGAGAGCCACGAGCGCCGCCACCCAGTCCAGCGTCTCGGACACGCCGGTCACCTTGTAGAGGTCGGCCTGCCGCAGCTCCTGCACGAAGCCGGTCACCTGCTCGGCGAGCGCGGCCGGCGCCTCGGGCACTTTCGTGGTGATGATCCGCAGCTCCTTCTCGAAGCTCGGGTAGTCGATCCAGGCGTAGACGCAGCGCCGCTTGAGCGCGTCGTGCAGTTCGCGGGTGCGGTTGGACGTGATGATGACGACCGGCGGCGCGGCCGCCTTGATCGTGCCGAGCTCGGGGATCGTGATCTGGAAGTCCGAGAGCAGCTCGAGCAGGTAGCCTTCGAATTCCTCGTCCGCGCGGTCGAGCTCGTCGATGAGCAGCACCGGCGGCCGGTCCCGCTCCCGCAGCGCCTGCAGCAGCGGGCGTTCGATCAGGAACTCGGGACCGAACAGCTCGCGGGCCCGCTCGCGGCGGTCGCGCGCCTGCTCGCCGGCCGCCTCGCCGAGCCGGATCTCGATCAGTTGCCGTGCGTAGTTCCACTCGTAGACGGCATGGGTGACGTCGAGTCCCTCGTAGCACTGCAGCCGGATGAGGTCGGCGCCGAGCGCGGCCGAGAGGACCTTGGCGACCTCGGTCTTGCCCACTCCCGCCTCGCCTTCGAGCAGCAGCGGCCGGCGCAGCTTCAGCGCCAGGTAGATGGCGGTGGCGAGACCGTCGTCGGCGATGTACAGGTGCTCGGCGAGGAGCTGTCGCAGCTCGTCAATCGATTCGGGATTCGACGACGACACCGGTCACGCCTGACCGGCCCGCTCGGCGGCCGCCGCGAGCGCGCGCTGGACATACACCGGCGCGACCGCCTTGCGGTAGTCTCCCGACGCGAATACGTCGCCGAGCAGGTCGTCGCCTAGATCCCCCGTCACCGCGGCGGCCGCGGCGCCGAACGTCTCGTCCGACGGCGCCTGATCGTTCAACGCCGCCTCGACGCCGCTGCAGCGCAACGGCTTGGGAACGAGCCCGCCGATGGCGACCGCGGCGTCCGTGCAGACGGTCTCCTTCGGCTCGCCCTTGATCTTGGAGATCCAGCCGCCGCCCTTCGTGCCGATCCCGAGCGCCACGGCGACGCCGATGACGGCGTAGCGCGAGGCGGGGTGCGAGAACTTGACGTAGGCGGTGCCGCGGCCCGCGGCCGACGGGACGCGAATCGCGGTCAGCAGGTCGTTCTCGCCCAGCGACGTCATCATCACGCCGGTGAAGAAGTCGCCGACGTCGACCGACCGCTCGCCGTCCTTGCCGGCCACGGTCAGCGTGGCCCCGAGCGCGGCGAGGACGGTCGGCAGGTCCGACGCCGGATCCGCGTGCGCCAGGTTGCCGCCGATGGTGCCGCGGTTGCGCACCGCGGGGTCGCCGATCTGGCTCGCCGCCTCGGCGAGCGCGGCGGCGTGCTCCTTCACCGCGTCCGACGCGGCGATCTCCGCGTGGGTCGTCAGCGCGCCGATGCGCAGGCCGTCGTCGTCGGCCGAGATGCCGCGCAACTCCGCGATGCGCCCGATGTCGATCACCGCGGCGGGCGCTGCCAGGCGCAGCTTGAGCAGCGGGATCAGGCTGTGGCCTCCGGCGAGGAGCTTCGCGCCGGGATGCGCCGCAAGCAGTTGGCCCGCCTCGGCCACCGAGCCCGCCCGGTAGTACTCGAAATCGGCAGCAAACATGGCTCAGCTCCCCTTCGCTTCCTGGATGGCGCGCCACACGCGCTCGGGTGTGAACGGCATGTCCAACCGCTTGACGCCCAGCGGCTTCAACGCGTCCAGCACGGCGTTGTAGACCGCCGCCGTGGACGCGATCGTGCCCGCCTCGCCGATGCCCTTCACCCCAAGCGGGTGGTGCGGGGATCGCGTAACGGTGGAGATCACGTCGAGATCCGGCAGGCGGTCGGCGCGCGGCAGCGCGTAGTCGAGCATCGATCCGGTGACGAGCTGTCCGCTCTCGTCGTACTCCGCGCCCTCCCAGAGCGCCTGCCCGACGCCCTGCACGATGCCGCCGTGCACCTGCCCCTCGACGATGACGGGGTTGATCTGCGGACCGCAGTCGTCGAGCGCGGTATAGCCGGTCAACTCGACCTGGCCGGTGCTTGCATCCACCTCGACCACCGCGAGGTGGGCGCCGTAGGGGAAGACGAAGTTGGGCGGATCGTAGAAGGTGGACGCCTCGAGGCCGGCCTCCATCCCCTCCGGCAGATCCCAGGCGACGTTCGCCATCAGGGCGATGTCCTGAATCGTCTTCGCCTTGTCGGGCGAGCCCTTGACGAAGAATTTGCCGTCCTCGTAGTCCATGTCCTCGACCGACGCTTCGAGCAGGTGCGCGGCCAGCACCTTGGCCTTGTCGCGGATCTTGCGCACCGCGAGCGCCAGCGCGGCGCCGCCCACGGCGGTGGTCCGGCTGCCGTAGGTGCCCCAGCCCATGGGCGTGGAGTCGGTGTCGCCGTGGAAGATCTTCACGTCGCCGGCATCGACGCCGATCTCGCTCGCCACGATCTGCGCGAAGGTCGTCTCCTCGCCCTGTCCGTGCGGCGACGCGCCGATGAAGACGTGCACCTTGCCGGTGGGGTGGAAGCGGACGATGGCGCTCTCCCAGAGTCCGCCCTGGAAGCCGATTGCGCCGGCGACCTGGGACGGTCCGAGCCCGCAGATCTCGACGTAGGAAGTGAGCCCGAGCCCGAGGTACTTCCCGTTGGACGGGCCTGCCTTCTGCTTCTCGCGCAGCGCCTTGTAGCCGGTGTGCTCCACCAGCTTGTCGAGCGCGCCGGGATAGTCGCCGCTGTCGTAGTTGAGCGTGGTGACGACCTCATGGCCGTCGTCGAACTTCGGAATGAAGTTCTTCCGCCGGACGTCGGCCGGGTCCATGTCCAGCTCGTTCGCGAGCATGTCGATGAGCCGCTCGAGCATGAACGTCGCTTCCGGCCGGCCCGCGCCGCGGTACGCCTCCACCGGGACGCCGTTGGTGTAGACGCCGTAGACGTCCTCCTTCAGGGCCGGGATCGTGTAGCAGCCCGATAGCATCAGCCCGTGCAGGATGGTCGGGATGCCGGGCGCCGCGGTCGACAGGTACGCGCCCATGCCGGCGTGGACGGTGCAGCGCAGCCCGGTGATCTTCCCGTCCTTCGTCGCCGCCAGCTCGACGTCCTGGACGTGATCGCGGCCGTGCGTCGTCGCCTGGTAGTTCTCGCTGCGGGTCTCGATCCACTTGACCGGCCGCCCCAGCGTCTTCGAGCAGAACACCGTGATGAAGTCGGCGGGATAGGCCGCGATCTTGCTGCCGAAGCCGCCTCCCACCTCCGGAGCGATGACGCGCAGCTTGTCCTCCGGAATCCCGGTGACGACCGAGCAGAGGAAACGCACGATGTGCGGGTTCTGGGTCGTGTTCCAGAGCGTCAGCTCGCCCGTCGCCCGGGTGTACTGCGCCACCGCGCCGCGCGTCAGCCGCTGCTGGAGGATCCGCTCCTTGATGACGACGCCGTTCGACTCCGCCTCGGCGAACGCCGCGTCGAGGTCGCCGCCGCCCGCCACGGTCCAGTGGAACGCCTGGTTCCCGCTGATGTCCTCGCCGTTGATGTCCTTCGCGTGCAGTTGCGGGGCGTCCGCGCCGGCCGCCTTCTCGGGGTCGGTGACGGTCGGGAGCGGCTCGTAGTCGACCTCGATCAGATCCAGCGCGTCGGACGCCTGATACGGGGTCTCGGCCACCACCACCGCCACGATGTCGCCGGTATAGCGGACGACGTCCTTGGCGATGCACGGATAGGGCGCGATCTTGAGCTCCGAATCCGGGAGCAGCCAGGCGCAGGGCGTCGGCGCCAGGGCGCCCTCCGTGTCCGCGCCGGTGTAGACGGCGACGACCCCGGGGGCGGCCTTGGCCTTCTCGGTGTCGATGCGGGTGATCCGGGCGTGCGCGTGGCTGCTGCGGAGCATCGCCGCGTGCACCATGCCCGGCAGCACGATGTCGTGCGTGTACGTCGCACTGCCCGTGATGAGTCGCGGGTCTTCGCGACGGCGGATTCCGGAGCCGAAGATTCTGCTGCTCATGGCTGTCTCTCCCGCTACTCTTCCGCCGCAGCCATCGCGCCGGCCGCGTCACGCACGGCACGGACGATGTTCTGGTAGCCCGTGCACCGGCAGAGGTTGCCCTCGAGGCCGTGACGGATTTCCTCGTCGCTCGGCGAGGCGTTCGTCCGCAGCAGCTCGTGCGACGCCAGGATCATTCCCGGCGTGCAGAAGCCGCACTGCAGGCCGTGCTTGTTCCAGAAGCTCTCCTGGAGCGGATGCAGTTTCTCGCCGTCGGCCAGACCCTCGATCGTCTTGACGTCCGCGCCGTCGGCCTGCACCGCCAGCGTCGTGCAGGACTTGGCGGACACGCCGTCGATCAGCACCGTGCACGAGCCGCACTGGCTGGTGTCGCAGCCGACTTTCGTGCCGGTCAGCTCGGCGAAGACCCGGATGAAGTGGACCAACAGCAGTCGGGGCTCGACCTCGCGCTCGATGAGGCGGCCGTTGACCGTTATGCGGACAGGGACTTTCACGCGTCACCTCCCAGGGGAGCGGCGATTATATCGTTCGGCAGCGGATACGCGCCACTGCCGGGCTCGTGGGGTCCGGGGCGAAACCCGGCGTGCCGCCGCGCGCGGCAGGGTGCCCGGCACGGAGATCGGGCAGCTACGAGTCGCCGCCATAGCGCTCGGCCAGGGCGTACGCCTCGTCGACGCCGATCAGGTCGTTGAACCGCTCGAAGGCCATGAGCAGATCCCCTGTGCCGGCCGTCGTGCCTGCCGAATGGAGGTGTCCGTACACGGTTTCGAGGGCCCTGGCCGCCGCGTACAGGCCGGACACCGGATACAGGACCAGTTGGAACCCGAGCGCGGCCAGTTCGTCGCGGGAGAGCACGGGCGTCCGCCCTTGCTCGACCATGTTCGCCACCGTCGGCTTGGGTGCTCTCCGGCCCACCGCCGTCAGCTCCTCGCGCGTGCGGGGCGCCTCGACGAACGTGGCGTCCGCCCCGGCCGCACGGGCTGCCTCCGCCCTTGCCAGTGCCTCGTTCAGGCCGCCGTCGGCTATCGCGTCGGTGCGCGCGACGAGGAAGAAGTCGGCGTCGCCCCTGGCGTCCACCGCGGCGCGGATCTTGCCCAGGTACTCGTCGCGCGCGACGACCCGCTTGCCGCGCATGTGGCCGCAGCGCTTCGGCCACACTTGGTCCTCGAGGAAGCAGCCGGCCGCCCCCGCCGCGATCAGCTCGCGCACGGTGCGGACGACGTTCAGCGGATTGCCGTAGCCGGTGTCTGCGTCGACGATTATCGGGATGTCGGCGCTGCCGCAGATGCGGCGCGCCCGGTCGATCACCTCGCTCTGGGTCAGCAGGCCGACGTCGGGCTCGCCGATGCAGGTGGCCGAGACGGCGTAGCCGGACACGAACGCCAGCTCGAAGCCGGCCCGCTCGGCGAGCTTCGCCGACAGCGTGTCGTAGACGCCGGGGAAGACCAGGCTGCCGGCCCGGTCGAGTACGGAGTGCACGCGCGACGCAGCGTGGAGCGTCATTCCGGTGTCGTTCCCGTGGCCTGGCGTGTGCCTCCGCCGCGTCGCGGGACATGGCGCCTCCCTCGGGGGCCGCGATGGTGGACCATGAGCGACACCATGTCAAGTACAGTCGATGTCGAGGACCTGATGACCGAACGGATGATCTCCCCCGCGATGCCCTACGAGTCGAAGTTCGTCGAGGTGGAGGGATCGCGCATTCACTACGTGGAGGAGGGGAGCGGCGACCCGATCCTGTTCATCCACGGCAATCCGACGTCCTGCTATCTCTGGCGCAACGTCATGCCGCATCTGACATCCGACGCCCGGTGCCTGGCGCTGGATCTCGTTGGCATGGGCCGGTCGGACAAGCCCGATCTCGACTACCGCCTCGTCGACCACGCACGTTACGTGGATGGGTTCATCGCGGCGCTCGGGCTGGAGCGGCTGACCCTGGTGCTGCACGACTGGGGCTCGGCGCTCGGCTTCCACTACGCGCGGCGCCACGCGGCGAACGTGCGCGGCATCGCCTTCATGGAGGCGATCGTGCGCCCGCTGACCTGGGACGAATGGCCGCGAACCGTGCGCGGGCTGTTCCAGCAGTTCCGGACGCCCGAGATCGGGTGGGATCTCGTCGTCAACCGCAATGCCTTCGTTGAGCAGGTGCTGCCGGGGGCCGTCATGCGGAAGCTGAAAGAGGAGGAGATGGAACGCTACCGGGAGCCCTTCACCGACCCGGCGGCGCGCCGGCCGGTCTGGCGCTGGCCCAACGAGATCCCGGTCGACGGCGAACCGGCGGACGTCACCGCCCTGGTCGACGAGTACTCGGCTTGGCTCCGCGCTTCGCCCGTCCCCAAGTTGCTGTTGCACGCGCAGCCGGGAGCGATTCTGCGCAAGGACCTGGTGGCGTGGTGCCGCGACAACATGAAGAGTCTGACAACCGTCGACATCGGTCCCGGTCTGCACTTCGTGCAGGAAGATCGGCCGCACGAGATAGGTGCGGCGATCGGGACGTGGTACCGCAGCCTGGGCGGCCAAGTCCGCGTGGCGCGCGGGCTATAGGCCGCGTCGGAAAGTCGCCTGCGTCACGGCGCGGGCGCGGATTCGAGGGCGGTGGCGAACGGGGCGAGGCTGCCGGCGATCTCCGGGTTCGGCGTCAGGCCGAGCAGGTGGGCGACGAGGGGATAAACGTCGACCGCGTCGACCGCGGGCAGTCCGACCCCGGCCGCGATTCCCGGACCGGCCGCGAGAAAGATGCCGTGCATTTCCGGCAGCGTCGGATCCCAGCCGTGCATGCCGGCCGGCGGGCGGTCGTCGGGCGAGAGCTGCACCATTCCCATGCCGGTCGGCATCACCAGCAGGTCGCCCAGCCGCGCGTTGCCGCTTGCGTGCAGGTGCTCCGGGAGCTCCTCCCGCAGGTAGGCTCGTGCGTGCACCAGGTGGGCGTCGAGCCGGTCGCGCAGGGTGCGGGCGCGCTCCGGATCGCCGACGTGCACGCTGACCGCCGGGCCGGCTCCGACCAGGAGCACACCGGCGAGATCCGCCACGTCCGGCAGCACCGTCGTCTCGTCCGGGTCCGGCGCGGCCATCCCGTGATCGGACACGACGACGAGGGCGACACGGTCCGCGTGGGGCAGCGCGTCGATGCCGTCCATCAGCCGTCCCAGCAGCGCGTCGGCGCTCTCGACGCTCCCGCGCATGTCCGGATGGTCCGGGCCGAGCCGGTGGCCGGCGCTGTCGACCAGCGAGAAATAGAGGGTGACGAGGTGCGGGCGTTGCGCCGGCGGCAGGGCCAGCCACGCCAGCACCTGGTCGATCCGCTCGCGGTTCGGCACCCGGCCGTCGTACGGGCGCCAGTGGCTGGGACGAACGCCGCCGATGTCCGCCTCCGTTCCCGGGAAGAAGAACGCGGCGGAGACCATGCCCTGCTTCTCGGCGGTTACCCAGATCGGCTCGCCGCCCCACCAGGAGCCGTCTTGTGCGTCGTCGCGCCGCCGGTAGCTGAACTCGGCGCCGCGCGCCGGATCGTAGAAGCGGTTGCCAACCATCCCGTGCGCTTCCGGATGCAGGCCGGTGGCGATGGAGTAGTGGCCCGGAAACGTCAGCGATGGAAACACGCTGACGAGGCCCGCCGCGCGCATCCCGCGGGTTGCCAGGAGATCGAACGACGGGGTGTCGAAGCGGGCGAAGTAGCCGGGGTGAAAGCCGTCGAACGAGACGAGGACGACGTGCGGCCGGGACCGCACCGCGGGGTCGTTGACCCCGCCCGTTCCCGAAGATTGCGCTTCCGCCGAGGCGGGGAGTGCCGGCTCGGCCCCGACACTCGCGCCGCACCCTGTCAGCCAAGCGGCGACGATGACGACCTGCAGGGCGGCCAGCAGTACATGCTGCATGGAGCGCGGCCGGGAGAGGATGGGGTGAGTGACGGGGCTTGAACCCGCGACCTCCGGAGCCACAGTCCGGCGCTCCACCAACTGAGCTACACTCACCACGACTCGTGCCTTCGAAGCAGGTGCCTCGCAATCGGCACAAACAACCATTATAGCAGCCGTTGCAGGCCCTCCGCGCCGCCCGTCGCAGCCGAAGCGCGGTCGCGGGCGGGCGCCTTACAATAGCGTCATGCCGACGTCACGCGACTCCGCCGCGGATCGCGGCCGGCCGACGGCCAGGCTGGGCGACGATGCCGTAGCCGGAGCGCGGGTGATGGTCGAGGCGTTCCGCCTCACGACCGACGGCAGCGATGCCGCACGCATCCTGAACGGCATCCTCGACGGCCTCGTCTCGCTGGTCGACCACGACGCGGCCGGCGTCTACGTCGTCGATCCGCTCGGCGCGCGCGTATCGCACAGCGTCGCGCGCGGCTGCATCAATCCGGCGCCGGTCGACATGGCGGCGCCGTTCGAGGAGCACGGCGTCGTGGGCCGGGTTCTGGCCACCGGCGAGCCGGTTTCGCTGCACGATCAGCCGGGCGTCTGCGAGGGCCGCGAGGGGGCGCACTCGCGGCTGGTCGTACCGCTGGTCGGCTCCCGGGGCCGCGTGCGGGGGGCGCTCGATCTGTGGTCGGACCGATCGTCCGGCTACGACCGGGCGGCGGAGGAGGCGGTCGGCGTCTACGCGTCCGCCGTCGCCGCGACCATCGAGAACGCCCGCCTTATCGCCGAGGTCCGCGACAAGCGCCGGCTCGACAGCGACCTGGCGCTGGCGCGCGACGTGATGGAGGATCTGCTGCCGCGCGCGACCCCGACGCTGGCGGGATTCGACATCGCGGGGGCGCACGAGTCGTCGCTCGCTGTCGGCGGCGACTACTACGAGTTCATCCCGCTGCCGGAAGATCGCTGGGGCGTGGTCATTGCCGACGTCGTGGGCAAGGGCATCGCGGCGGCGCTGCTGGTCGCCGCGATCAGGGCCTCCATCGCTTCACTGGTCGGCCACGAGCTGGCCGTGCGTGCGATCATGCGGCGCGCCAACCGCTTCTTCCACGAATCGGTCGAAGAGGGCCGCTACGTCACCCTCTTCTACATGGTGCTCGACGTGCCGGCGAGGAGCCTGCTGTACGTCAACGCGGGGCACGTTCCGCCGGTGCTGGTGCGTGCGAACGGCGAGGTGGAGCTGCTGGAGGAAGGCGGCGTGCCGCTCGGACTGTTTCAGGCGCCGCGCTACTTCGAGGGCCACGCGACGTTGGCGCCGGGCGACGTCGTGGGGCTGTACACCGACGGCATCGTGGAGCAGACCAACCCCGAGGGCGAAGAGTACGGCAGCTCGCGGCTCATCGCGACGTTGCGGGAGGCGGGAAAGGCCGGCGCGACCGAGCTGTGCAGCCGCGTGATGCAGGACGTGCACCGGTTCGGAGCCGGCCGGCAGACCGACGATCGGACGCTGGTGGTCATCCGATCGAACGCCGACCCGGCCGCCCGTCGGATTCCATCCTGACCGCCGACGAAGAACGAGCCGGACGGGAGCCGCCCGCCCGGCCCTGACCTGTCTCAGTTGGCGTTGACCGTGTCGTGCGCGTACTGCCGGTAGTGCGCGGCGAGCATATCGCGCCCGAAGTCGCCGTCGAAGTCGCGCCACACGCTGTGGACGTGGTTCGCCCCGTTCTGCACGTTGTCGTACTCGATGAGGAACGTCGGGCCCTGCACGCGGTAGTAGTGCGGCTCGCTCTCGTTCAGGCTGCCCATCCAGGCGAACCGGATGCCGTCGAGCCCGGCCTTCTTCACCTTGTCGAGACGCTCGGCGGCGACGGCGGCCGGCTGCGCTTCGGCGTACTCCTCGATCAGCGCCCAGAGGATGTCCTGCTGGCCCCGGCTCAGATCGCCGAAGGCGACGCCGTTGTTCTCCTGAATGCCTGCCTGCCGGTCGGAGGTGGTCAGGATGTCGCTCGGCGCTTCGTCGGAGACGATCGCGGCCCTGCGGTGGGCGGCCGACATCGAGGCGATCAGGCTGCGCGGCAGAACGTCCTCCAGCACCAGGACGCGCTCGCCGGCGCGGCTGCCCTCGCGGACGTGGGCGGGGTTGGTGCCGAAGAACTGCGGGGTGCTCGCGCTGAGCATGCCGTCGAGGACGGTCCAGTTCTGCGAGATGTGGTGCCCCTCGTAGCGCCAGCCCCAGGTCCCGTCCGCCGTCGGGTCGCCGAAGATCATGAAGAAGTAGAGCTCGGTGTCGCGGATGGCGCGTCCCTCGCGGTCGTAGAGGATCTGCTCGAGCTGCCGGATCCTCTCCGACTTGTCGTAACCCTCGGCGCTCAGGCTCGCCTCCACGAGGGCCAGCCCGGCCTTCTTCTGCGCCGCTGTCATCGCCCTCAGGGAGACGCCCTTGCGCTCGCGGGGGATGTAGTGCCAGTCGAAGCGGTCGTCGCTGTTGAACGAGAACGTGACCGCGGCGCGCTGCTCCGGCGTCAGCGTGTCGAGGAACGCCTGCGCCGCCTCCGCCATCGAGGCGGTCTGGCCGGCCTTGTCCTGCAGGGTGGCGGCCCCGGCGGTGACGATGGCCAGGACCACGAATGCGAGTGGAACGAGTCGTGCGGACACCTTCATGGGTTTCCTCCTCAGGGCTCTCTTGCGGTGAAGGCGAGCCTACAACCGGGCGCGGGGGGCGTCAAGACGCGCGATCGTCCCAAGTGTGCGAGGATCCACACCGTTCATGAGAGTGATCACCGCGGGCGCCGCACTGGCGCTTCTCGTTCTGGATGGAGCGCCGGCCGCGGCGCAGGCGGTCGAGGGAGCCTTCGGGCCGGCGCAGATTGCAGCCGGCACGCCCGCGCCGGTCTCCGACGGGACGCGATTCGAGACCGACGTGGTCATCGACGGGCCTCCGGCGCCCGTGGCCCCCGACGTGATCACGCGCGACGGCGGCCAGGCGACGATGCGCGCCATTCGCCTCCTCGCCGGCATAGACGTCGACGGCCGGCTCGACGAGCCGGTCTACGACCTCGTGGCCCCGGTCTCCGACTTCATCCAGCAGCTCCCGGACGAGGGCGCGCCGGCTACCGAGCGGACCGACGCGTGGGTGATGTTCGACGACGAGAACTTCTACGTCGCCGGCCGCTGCTGGGACAGCGCCCCGCCCAGCGAATGGGTGGCCACCGAGATGCGCCGCGACGCGTTCAACATGTTGAACAACGACCTGTTCGGGTTCCTGATCGACACGTTCTACGACCGCCGCAACGCCCTGTTGTTCTACGCCAACCCGCTCGGCGGCTTCGTCGATCAGGCCCTCACCAACGAGGGCAACCCGAACCGGGACTGGAATCCGGTGTGGGACGTCAAGACCGGGCGTTTCGACGGCGGCTGGACCATCGAGATGGTCGTCCCGTTCAAGTCGCTCCGCTACCGGCCGGCGCGCGACCAGGTCTGGGGGATCCAGCTCCGGCGCACCGTGATGCGCAAGAACGAGTGGGCCTACCTGACCCTGATCCCGATCTCGGCCGCGGGGTTCGGCGGGCGCGGGGGCGTCTTCCGGGTGTCCGCCGCCGGAACGCTGGTGGGGCTCGAGGCGCCGCCCGCCGGCAACAACCTGGAGCTCAAGCCGTACGCCATAGGCGGCCTGACCAGCGTCCCGGCGGAAGTCGCGGGGCTCGACGCCGGCCCCGACGCGCGGGTCGAGGGCGACGGCAAACTGGGGGTGGATCTGAAGTACGGCGTCACCCAGAACCTGACCGCCGATTTCACCCTCAACACCGATTTCGCGCAGGTCGAGGTCGACGAGCAGCAGGTGAACCTGACCCGTTTCAACCTGTTCTTCCCCGAGAAGCGGGAGTTCTTTCTCGAAGGGCGCGGCATCTTCGACTTCGCCCGCGGCAGCTTCCGCACGGCGCGCAGCCTGCGGCGGGGCAGCGTGCTCGGCGGCGGCGACGCGCCGACCATCTTCTACAGCCGCCGCATCGGGCTGCAGGGCGGGCAGGCCGTGCCGATTCTCGGCGGGGGGCGCCTGACCGGGAAGATCGGCGCGTTCGACGTCGGGGCGCTGAACATCCAGACCGGCGACGAGGCGGTCTCCGGCGCGCTCGACACGAACTTCACGGTGCTGCGCGTCAAGCGCGACATCCTGCGGCGCAGCAGCGTCGGCGGCCTCGTGACGAACCGGTCGCTGGCGCTCTCCGGCGAGGGATCGAACCAGGCCTACGGCGCGGACGCCACCTTCTCGTTCTTCGACAGCGTGAACCTCCTCGGCTACTACGCGAGGACCCGCACCACCGGCGTGACGGGCCGCGACGCGAGCTACCAGGCCCGCTTCGACTACGGCGCCGACCGCTACGGCCTGGAGGTGGATCACCTGCTCGTCGAAGACGACTTCCGGCCGGAGGTCGGGTTCCTGCGGCGGCGGAACTTCCGCCGCACGTCGCT
Organism: Acidobacteriota bacterium; assembly: GCA_021296515.1. Taxonomy (GTDB): domain Bacteria; phylum Acidobacteriota; class Vicinamibacteria; order Vicinamibacterales; family UBA8438; genus WTFV01. Next base: position 19,601 of record JAGWAH010000058.1, read on the forward strand.
GTCCGGGCGCTACAGTCCGCGGCCGCGGTCCATCGA
>JAGWAH010000058.1:19675-21216 GCA_021296515.1 Acidobacteriota bacterium
CTGGAGACGCGCCAGAACCAGGTCGCCTTCCAGGCCGAGCTCGAGAACAGCGATCAGTTCGGGGTCCGGCTGAGCGACAGCTACGAGCTGCTGCAGAGACCGTTCTTTCCGTCGGGCGGAGACGTCGCGATTCCCGTCGGCGGCTACGGCTTCACCGACGTGCGCCTGACGTACGCGCTGGGACCGCAGCGGCTGCTCAACGGACGGGTGGAGGTGGCGACCGGCGGCTACTTCGACGGCGACATCACGTCCGTCGATCTCAGTCGCGGCCGGGTCGACCTGCTGCCGCAACTGGCCGTCGAGCCCAGCCTGTCGTTCAACTGGATCGACCTGCCGGGCGGATCGTTGCGCACCGATCTCGTGCGGGCGCGCGTGAACTACACCTTTACACCCCGGATGTTCTTCAGCGGCCTGCTGCAGTACAACTCCGCGAGCCGGACGTTGGGAACCAACCTCCGGCTACGCTGGGAGTACTCGCCCGGGAGCGAGCTGTTCGTCGTCTACACCGAGGAGCAGGACACCGATCCGTTGCGGCCGGATCGCTACGACGGGCTTCGCGACCGCGGGTTCGTGATCAAGCTCACGCGGCTGTTCCGCAACTAGCCCGACAATCGTCGCCGCTGGCCCGATTGCCGCCCCACCGGGCCTGACCAGGAGTCTACGCCGTTTCTACGGCGCAGACTCCTAGCCCGACAATCGTCGCCGCTGCCGCCGATACCCGCCCAACCGGGCCTGACCAGGACTCTACGCCGATTCAACCGCCCAGACTCCTAGCCCCACAATCCTCGCCGCAGGCGCCGATTGCCGCCCAACCGGGCCTGACCAGGAGTCTACGCCGTTTCTACGGCGCAGACTCCTCGCCCGCTACTGGCGGGCTGTCCGTCTGGCATACTTGGCGGTATGCACGGCCGATCGACACTGCTCGTTCCCTCGCAATCCATGTGGAAGATGCGCATCGCTTCAGGGCTGCTGGCCGCGATTCTCACGGGGGCGTCCGCGGCGGCTCAGACTCCGTCGGGCGCGTCGCCGGCGTCGCCCGGAGACGACGCCCCCGTGCTCGTGGTCCCTTTCGCCAACCTCGCCGGTGACCCGGCGGACGACTGGATCGGCGTCGGCATCGCCGAGGCGGTCTCCATCGATCTGCAGGTGACCGGGACGCCGGTGCTGCGCGCGACGGCGGAGGCGCGCGGCGACAGCGGTCCGGGCGGCGTTCTGGACGCGGGTCGTCAGGCCGGAGCGGGTCGGGTGGTCAGCGGCGCCTACCAGCGCAGCGGAGACCTGATCCGCGTGACCGCCAGGCTCCTCGACGTGGCCGAGGGGACGGTGCTCCAATCCGCGACCGTGACCGGCATGCTCGCGGACATTTTCGAGTTGCAGGATCGGGTGGCGGCCGAGCTGCGCATCGAAGCGGGGTCCGTCGAGTCACGGCCGGCGGAGCCGGGGATGGTGCGGCCGGGGCGGCCGGCGGCAGCCGCGGCCCGGTCGGATGCCCCGGCCACCGGGGCCGCAGCGGGCGCCGCGCCCGGGCGCCGCGGGCCGTT
>JAGWAH010000059.1:0-19926 GCA_021296515.1 Acidobacteriota bacterium
GAGCGATTCGCTGTCGCACTATCTGGAGGTGACTCGGGTCGATCCCAGGTTCGCCGAGGCGTGGTTCGGGCGCGCGGATGCCCTGGTCCGCCTGGGTCGACTCGAGGAGGCCCGTGCCTGGCTGTCGGAAGCGCGCACCGTTCATCCGGACCGACCGGAACTCGTGAGTCTCGACGCCGCGGTCGGCAGATCTCTGGGCGCAACGCGCTGACGTCGCGCGTGTGTGCTTCGGTTGTTCGAAACCTCACCCGGACGCGGCGGGGCCGACGCCGAATCGGGATCCGAGCCAATCCCAGAAGTGGCGTTCCGCCTTCGTGCGGGGCGTCCGCTCACGTGCCAGCACCGCCGCGACTTCCAGTTGACCGGCCAGACAGTGCGCGTAAACACGCAGCGGCCGGATGGCGTCGCCGAGCAGACCGCGCCGCTCGGCGCTCGCGAACGCCGCCGCGGCCCCGGGATAGTCGCGGCGGGCCATCGCGGTCAGCCCGCGTACGTACTCCACGGCGCCGGTCCCGTCGTCACCCTGTTGCGCGATGCGCGCCCTCACCTCGTCGCTGCCCAGAACCCAGAGTGGGAGCGTGCGCAGCGGCGACTCGGTCAGCAGCCAGTGCAGGTCCTCTATCTGTGCGAGCGGCCGGCCGCCGTCCCACATCACGCGGTTCAGAACGCGCTGGTGCTCGAAGTAGGGCAGGGACGCCTCGATCAGCTCGGCGGGCCACAGGCGGCGCAGGTAGTCCGAGCGCATCAGCCCGTCGCGGGCTCGTGCCGGGTCGAGGACCGCGTCGTAGAGCTCGGTGACCTGTGGATTGCTGCCGTATCCGGGATCGGACAAGGACGGCGCGCGAGGATCCGGTAGCAGTCGGCGGGGATGGTTGTCGACGAGCGCCGGCCGGTCCGCCGTCAACTCGTCCAGGTAGGCGGCGTCGCCGAGGAACGTTGCCCCGATCTGTTGCGGCAACTCCAGTCCGATCTCCTCCAGGCGCGCGCGCAGGGCGGGCAGGCGCCACGGCTGCGCGAACGCCGCCACCGATCCGGGACCGCTCGCGTTCCGCGTGCCCGCAAGCATCAGATCGAAAGGGGTCGCGTTCCAGAGCGAACAGTCGCCGAACACGTCGCAGAACGCTCGGATGATCCCGTTGACGTTGGTTCCGGGGTCGGGTCGGGCGACAGGCAGCCAGTAGGTGGCGATGCCGCCGTCGGCAAGGCGGTCGTGGATGAGCTGGAAGTACTCGCGGGTATAGATGTTGACCGCGCCCGCCGGTGATCAGGTCGTACCGTTCCGATGTCCGGTGGAGGAACTGCCGTCCGTCGTCGATGTGCACCTCGACGCGCGGGTCGCGCAGCGGGTGTTCGCTGGGGTGGATGAGGTCGCTCATCGCGACGATGTCCGGGGAAATCTCCACGACGTCTATCGACTCGACGCCGGGCAGATCCAGCGCCGCTCCAACGGTAACGCCGACCCCGTAGCAGATGACCAGCACCTGCTCCAGGGGACCCGGGTGCGCGAACATCGGCCAGTAGGCGAAGTACCGCATGTAACGCAACCCGGAGACAGCGGTCCCGGACATGGAGAACCCGTTGGTCACCAGTCGGTTGTAGACCGGCTGGTCGAGCCAGCGCTGCTGCATCAGGAGAATGGTCTCGGACGGTCCTTCGCGGCTGGCGATCATCTCGGAACCGTCCGCGGCGTAGGGCTGAGCGACCCGCGGCAGGTACACCTCGTTCATCGAGCCGAATGGGAACCGCGCCAGGCCGGCCGCCAGGGCGAGCCCGCACACCCCGACCGCCGGTGTCCGCAGGTACATCCGCCACGAGCCGGCGCCGGGCATGATCGCGACGCCTACGGCGCCGTAGGCGGCGGCCAGCACGAAGAACGCGGCTTCCATGCCGATCACCGGCAACAGCACGAAGGCCGCCGCCGGCGGGCCGCACATCGCTCCGCCCGTGTTCCACATCGTCAGCCAGCCGGTTGTCCGTGCCGCCATCCCTACGTGCCGCTGCAGGGCGTCGCCGAGCAGGGTGAAGAAGGCGCCGGAAAGCAGCGACGGAAGGAGCGTCAGGACGGAGGCCAGCCCGCCACCTGGGCGCCCGTGGTGAGCCCTTCGAACGCAGCGTAGGACCCGATGACCGCACAGCCGGTGAGTAGCGCCAGACAGGGGAGGCGCGCCATGGCCGCCGGCTGCAGGCGAAGCCAGGTGGAGGCCATCAGGCCTCCCAGCCCGATGGCCGCGAGGACCACCGCCAGCATCAAGCTGGCGGCGAGCGTCGTCGACAGGACGTACATCGTCAGGAACCGGAACCAGAGCACTTCCAGCGCAAGCAGGATCGCACCCGAGAAGAAAGCGCAGGCGAGCAGGATCCAGCGGCGTCGGGATTGCCGACCTATGTCCGGCTCCACGGCGGGGACCCCATGGCTGACTTCGGAATCGTGGTCGTGGGCCGGCAGATGCGCGTTTTCCCGGTGCTGCGTCACCCCGACCGCGGTAGTGGCCGCCACCAGACACAGCAGCGCGGCGCATGCCGCGGTGCCGGTCACGCCGAACGCGCCCACGAGCAACAACTCCGCGCCGGCGACGCCGGTCACCGCGCCGAGCGTGTTCCACCCGTACAGATGTCCGAGCGCCGGGCCCAGGTTCCAGCGTTCGGACGTCAGGGAAGCGACCAGCAGCGGCAACGTCGCGCCCATCGCCGTAGCCGGCGCCAGCAGCGCGGCGAACGCCACCAGAAAACGTATCCCGTTGGCGAGCCAGACGGTATCAGCGACCGGAGCGGTCATCATGGTGACGGTGCCCGTCAGGCCCGGCAGCGCGAGCGCCAGGAGCGTGCCGGCCGCAGCCACCGCTATCTCCAAGGCCGCGTACGTCCGCACCAGGCCGTGGATCCGATGGCCGTAGTGCGCAACGAGAGCGCTGCCGCAGGCGAGTCCGCCCATGAAGCTGGACAGCACGAGGCTTGTCGCCCAAACGCTGCTGCCGAACACGACGCCAGCCAGGTGGAACCACACCACCTGGAAGACCAGACTTGCGGCGCCGGAGACGAAACACACGAATCCCAACCAACGCGCGTGACGCGCCGGTAGACCGCAGTCGGATGCACGCTCGTCCGCAAGCGTCATGGAGGACACCTCGACCGGTCGCCGGCGAGCCCGACCGCGAACTGGCGGGTCGTGAACCGCCGGCCGGCGCCGGCTTACGCCGTCGGCACGAACGCGAGCAACCGCACCGGATTGTCCACGGTCATGACGCGAATCTGCTCGTCGGTCACGCCGGCCCCGCGCAGCATCGGGACGAATTGCGTTACGGTCTTGGCGTACCCCGGCCCGCCGTTGCGCTGGATGTCGCTCGCTCGGGCGAAGTCGGACGCCAACAGTACGTTGTCCAGGTATCCCGCGTCGATGAGCGCCTGGATCATCGGCACCTTGTGCCCGTCCGCCTCCGGGCCGCCGCCCAGCCGGTCGAAGCCGACGAAGGCGCCGCGCTCGGCCAGCCGCCGGTGGACCGTGGCCTCGGGATCGTCCAGCCCGCCCATGTGTCCAATCGCGACACTGCCGGACGGAACTCCGAGCGACTCGAAGATATCGAGCTGCGCCTCGGCTTCCAGTCCGTTGGCGGTGTGCGTGAAAATGGGCACGTTCGTCAGCAGGTGCGCCTTGCCGATGGCGTGGAACACCTTCCGCTCGCCCGGCGTCATCTCGGCGGAGCTCGCGATCTCGCCGAACGCGCCCCACCGTTCCGTCGTGGCCGCCTCGGCGAGCGCCTCGGCGATCTCGTCCTCCGTCTGGCCGGCGAGCTCCGGCGGATGGAACGGGTCCGTGTAGTAGCCGCCGCTCACCACGATCGGCATCCCGGACAGCTCCGAGACCGTGCGCAGGAACGACACGTCCCGGCCCATGTCGGCGTGACCGCCGTCGACCAGTGCAGCGACTCCCTCGCGGGCTGCCGCCTGCAGCTCCTCGACCATCGCCTCGACGTCCTGCATGAAGTAGGGGGAGTCCGGCGAGCCGATGAAGCTTTCCCGCGCGGGGTTCTCGGCGCCCACGAGTCGATCCCAGAACGGAATGTCCAGCGACATGTGCTCGTGAAAAAGTACCGCACCGTGACTCAGCGCGTCCGGCGCGAGGTCCGCGAGAATCGTGCGCACGATGGCGCCCTCGGCAACGCCAGATCGGGTGGGCGCCCGCGACTCCGCCACCGGGTCATCGGCCTCCGGTACGCCGCACGCTGCTGCCAGGCCCGCTCCGCCCAGCCCCAGGAGCCGCAACGCCTCCCGGCGGCTCCATTCCGCGATCCGAGCTGTCCGGTGTCCTGTCATGACGTCTCCTCCCGCGCTGATCCTGTGCGCCGCAAAACCGCCCATGGTTGCGGCGGACTGCACGTATCATGACACTTCAGGGAGGTGGGTGGCATGCTGTCGTGTCGAGGCCGCTTGGTCGTCGGGCTCGCGCTGATTCCGGTGCTCATCGCCGCCGTAGAACCAGCTCGCTCACAGTTGCCCGATGCGCTTGCGGTCGCCGTCGAGCGGGCGTTGCAGGGACAGAGGGGCCTCCGCGGTCTCGAAGTGGCGGTCGATGGCGACGAGGTCACGCTGACCGGCGAAGTCGACAACTTCTGGTTGAAGCACGAGGCGCTGCAGCGGACGCTCGACGTGTCCGGGGTGGGCACCGTCGTGAGCGAGATCGCGTTGCCGGACCCGGAGAGCGACGACGTTCTGGCGGAGAGAGTGGGTCGTGAGCTGCGCGAGTATCCCGACATCACCGTCTGGGATTTCGTGGGAGCGGTCGTCGATCGCGGTGTCGTGACGCTGTCCGGCTGGGTCACGCCGGAGTTGGACAAGGCAGGCGAGATCTTCGAGCGTGTCGCGAGGCTGCGCGGTGTTCAGGACATCCGGGGCGGCATCCAGCCGTTGCCCGCCAACGTCCAGGACGACCGGCTCCGGAGGGCGATCGGGCGGCGGGTCTTCGAGAGTCTGTCGTTCATGCGGTTCGCGCGGATGCGCCCCCCGCCGTTCCGAATCCTGGTCAGCAACAGCACCGTCACGCTGGCCGGTTACGTCCGGAACGACGTGGAGCGCCGGGAACTGGAGCTGTTGGTCGCCGAGATTCAGGGGGTCGTACGGGTCTCGAACCAGTTGCTGACGTTCAGGTAGTCGGCAGCAGCGGACGCTTGGGTTCAAGACTGCTGCTGCGTCAGCCGGGCGCACGCGCCGGTATCGCTCGTTGCTGCTCAGAACGCCAGGCGCAACCCTCCGCTGGCGTGCGTGCCGCCGAGCTCCAGGGGCGTCGCGGATCGGCCGCCCAGGCGGATCGTGGCCGTGCCGCGACTGTAGCGGACGCCGAACCCGAAGCCGACGCGCTCGGTCATGAACCATGTCCCGTCGAACCCGAGGTGGAGCCCGAGACTGCCGGCGGTGACGGTCCTGGACCGGTGGCCCGTCAGCATGACCTGGTCGAAATTGTTCCTCGCCTCCCGCGTGTCGATCTGCGACACGAGATCCTGTCTGGCCATGAAGATCGTGGGACCCCATGCGGCGCGCAGCAGAAAGGTCTCGTTGACGAACCACCAGTACTGTCCCTGAATGTGCAGGCCGATCTCCCTCCGGTTCAGGCCTCTGCGTACGCCGCTGGCCGGGCGGGAGAATCCGAAGAAGTGCGGATGAGGAATCTGTGCATCGACCCGGGCGGTCGTCGGCTCGGCGACGTGGGATCCGGCGAAGCCCACCGCGAGATCCTTCCACAGGCGGAAGGCGATCCCGCCGTCGAGTGCATGGTGCTTGGTGACGTCGTAGTGCGCCTCGAAGGAGCCGGTCTCGTCATATTGCTGGAAGGTGACCCGGTTCATGAACGCGTCATGGATGAACTGCATGCCGAAATTGACGCTCACGATGCGCATCCTCTCCGCGGGCTGCTGTTCCGCGGGCTGCTGTTCCGCGGGCTGTTGTTCCGCGGGTGGCTGCGCGGCCGCACCGGCGGCAGCCAGCAGGAAGGCGGCGGCGAATGCCGGCGCCGCAAGTCTCGTGCGTATCCGTTGAGTGGGCATGGGCGCGCGGATCGTAGCGCCGCCGGTCGTGCCGTGGCAATCGGGCGAACGCGCGTGCACGCGGCCTTACCCGATCACCCGTTCCACTGTCCAGAACAGTCCCACGCCGGCGATCGCCACGGTGACCGGGACGACGACGCGCGGCCGGTACCACGGGCGATCGCGGATGCCCAGGACCAGGGCACAGGCGGCCGCGATGACCGCGAGCTGGCCTGCCTCGACGCCGACGTTGAAGGTCAGCAAGGCCGTGACGAACTCGGACCGGGGCAGTCCGAGATCGGCCAGCACGCCGGCGAAGCCCATGCCGTGGAGAAGGCCGAATCCGAACACCAGCACGACGCGCGACGGCTGCAGCTCGCTCGTGACGAGGTTCTCTACGGCGACGTAGGCGATGGACAGGGCGATGAGCGGTTCGACCACCGACGGCGGGAGCGAGAAGACGCCGTAGATCGTCAGGGCGAGGGTCAGCGTATGGGCGGCCGTGAACGCGGTCACCTGCAGCAGCAGCGGCTTCAGGCGCGTGCTGAGGAGAAAGAGGCCGAGGACGAACAGAATGTGGTCGAGCCCCTTGGGCAGAATATGCGTGAAGCCCAGGCCGAGGTACTGGGTCGCGACCTGCCACCGGGTGAGCGGCTGCAACGCATCGATATCGAACGCCTCGCTGATCTGCGCCGCGAGCAGCCAGCGGGTGACCGGCGATCCGACGGCCGGCGCCACCGTCAGGGGGTACTCGTCGACGACGAGGTCGTAGCCGAACCGAAAGGTGCTCGCGCCGGGCGGTACGGCGCCGGACAGGCGCATCAGGCCGGGCTCGGCCAGCCCCATCGGCGCGCTGCGGTCGCGTTCGAGCGGCGGCAGATACGTCACTTCCTGCGGCGTTGCGGGGTTGTCGTCGAACAGCAACGTGATGCCGGCGGCGAACTGCGGACCGAGCTCGGCGAGACGCGCGTCGCGGGCATCCACCGGCGGCAGCTCGGCCGCGCCCGGGTGGAACTGCATCCACAGCCAGTCGGCGTCGTTCAGGACGTCGATCCGGTATTCGTCGCCGGCGAGGAAGCTGATCAGGACGTGCGTGTTCTCGATCTCGTGGGCCGCGGCGGGGCGGACCAGGAAGATGGCCGCGAGGAGCCACCACGCCCTGAACGCTCGCCGTTGCGGACCGATTCCGACGGTGCTGTGGGCCATGACTGTCTCATTCTACGAGCTTGCACCGCGGACCGTCCCCTGGAGCGATACTGCCGGGGCCTGGTCGAACACGGCGCGGAGATCGTCGTCCGAGGCGTACGACCGCGCCGGCAACCGGCGGGCGGAAACCCTCAGCTCGACGGCCTTCCCCGCAAACGGGTCCGGCGCCACCTGCACCGTCGATCCGCGGCGGGCGATCGTGTAGCCCTCGCAGCGGAACACGTCGGACCACTCGCAGCAGAAGACGAGCGAGATCAGATCGCCCAGAAACACGAAGCGGTAGTCCGCCCGCAGGGCGCCGAGATCGTCGTCGTAGGCGCCGTTCCCGAGAATCCTGTCGCGCTCCGCCGTCATGTCGATGCGGAACTCCTCCCACCCGGGCAGCGGATGCACGTCCAGCAGGGCGAGCGCATGCTGCGCGACCAGCGCCGCGGCGGCCGGATCGACCGGTTCGAGGCGGCGCACGCCGCGCGGCCAGATGCCCTGCTTCGTCGCGTCCGGGGCGGTCATGAAGTGTTGCGGGCGCCCGCCGCCGGCGTCGAGCCGGGGTCGGTCGTCCACCTCGATCCAGCCGTTGTCGTGCTCGCGGGTGGCGAGGAGCACCGTCTCGCGCGTCGGGCTCGCGGGGAGGCCGTCGGCGCACCAGGCGGCCATGATGCGCCCGGAGAGGGCTGCATGCTCCGGCTGGGGCACGAGCAGGAGGTCGTCGTCCTCGTGTCGAACGATCATCTCTCCTCAGCATATCCGCGTATCATGAGACGGTGGGTCGGCGCTCGGCCCTCGTCGCCGGGAACACCGGTTCGGCACGACATTGAACACATCGGAGGTTCGAGATGAAGCTCGCGCGCATCGTGACACTTACGCTGGCGCTCGCGTTCGCAACCGCTGCGACCGCCGCGGCACAGGCCCCGCCGCTGCCGGACGTCGACCGGTTCGGCCCGCAGGTGGGCGAGACCGTGCCGTCCTTCTCGCTCGCCGACCAGAACGGCGAGGCGCGCGATCTGGAGTCCCTGATGGGACCGAACGGCCTGATGCTCGTCTTCAGCCGCTCGGCCGACTGGTGACCGTACTGCAAGACGCAGCTCGTGGAGCTGCAGAGCCGGGCGGCCTCGGCCTCGCCGTCATCACCTACGACCCGACCACGACCCTCTCGCAGTTCGCGGACGCGCGGGGGATCGAGTTTCCTCTGCTTTCGGATGAAGGTTCCGCGACCATTCGGGAGTACGGCCTCCTGAACGAGGACATGGATCCGGCCCGGGCACCGGAGGAGCGGCGCGCGATGATGCAGCGGCTGTACGGCATTCCGTATCCGGGCACGTTCATGCTCGATACCGAGGGCCGGGTAACCGCCCGCTTCTTCGAGGCGGCTTACCAGGAGCGCTCCACGGTGTCCAGCATCGCCGTCCGGTTCGGCGACGCGGCGGCGGGCGCGACCCGGGACGCGGCCCGGGTCGAGACCGATCATCTGGAGGCGCTCGTCTGGGCCACCGACGACGTGGTCGCCCCGGGCAACCGCCTGTCGCTGGTGGTCGACGTGACGCCGAAGCCCGACATGCACGTCTACGCGCCGGGGAATCACGCCTACCGGGTGATTCGTCTCCGCGCGACCGCGCCCGACTTCCTGCGGAGCCACGAGGTGACCTATCCGCCGTCCGGCATGTACCGCTTCGAGCCCCTGGACGAAACGGTGGCGGTCTACGAGGAGCCGTTCCGCCTCGTGCAGGACGTCACGATTCCGATGCGGCAGGACATCGCCGAGCTGGCTTCCGCGCCGAACGCCACCGTGCGCGTGGACGCGGTGCTGGAGTACCAGGCCTGCGACCACGAGGTGTGCTACCTGCCGCAGGCGGTGCCGTTGAGCTGGGACCTGTCCTGGCGCCCCCTGATCCGCGACTAGGCAACAGGAGTCCGCGCCCTGGGAGTCTGCGCCGTAGAACGGCGTAGACTGCTGGTCAGGCCCGGTTGGGCGGCAAGCGGAGCCGCAGGCGACGATTGTCGGGCTAGAACGGTGCGGTCTCCTGGCCAGGCCAGGCTGGGCGGCAACCGGGCGCCGCAGGCGACGATTTTGGGGGGAGGAGCCTGCGCCGCTCCGCCGCACATGGCCTACAACTCGCGGATCCCGTGGCTGCGGGCGAGGAAGTACAGCGCCACCAGCACGAGCAGGCCGCCGTTCACGGCAATGATCGTCTGGGTCGAAGCGAACGTCGTCAGATAGCCGCTGGCGAGACTGCCGAGCGGCATGCCGCCGCGAAAGGCCATCAGGTAGATGCTCATGACCCGACCGCGGAGCTCGTCCGGCACGTTGAGCTGGACGAGCGACGCGGTGAGGGAAAAGACGATGAGCAGCGCGCTCCCCGCGAGGAACAGCAGCACGTAGCTCACCGGGCTGACCGGCAGGAGCGCGAATACGGAGATCAGGCCCCCGAATCCCGCCAGGACTCGCAGGAGCGTCAGTCCCATCCGCTCGAAGCTGCCCAGCCAAGCGACGACGAGGGCGCCCGCCACCGCTCCGGTCCCGAGTGAGGTCATCATGTGGCTGAGCGTGTTCGGATCGCCTGCGAACACCGGCAGGAAGGCGCGAATCGGCAGGCCCAGAGAGGTGGTCGAGATGGCCAGGATGGTCAGGGCGAGGAGCGCGCCGCCGTTGGCGACGTAACGCAGCCCGCCCTTCAGCTCCTCCATGACCGGCCGCCGCTGCGCCGGGTCGGGCGGCGTTACCTGCAGCAGACTCAGCACGACTATCACGACGAGGAACGACGCGCTGTTGATCCCGAAGCAGGCGACGAGCCCGAGCGTCGTGAAGACCAGGCCGCCGATGAGCGGACCGACGGACTGCGCCAAGTTGAACTGGATGGAGTTGAGGGCGACGGCGTTCGGCAGCGTCCTGCGCGGCACGAGTGCGGGGATGAGGGACTGGAACGCGGGGCCGCCGAACGCCTGCGCCAGTCCGGTGGTGAACGAGAGCACCAGGATGTACGGCAGGCGCACCGTTTCGGTGAAGACCAGCGCGGTCAGGATCAGGGCGCAGACCATCTGGAGCATCTGCGAGGCCATCAGCATGTGCCGGCGGTCGTAGCGGTCGGCGGTGACGCCGCCGATGAGCGTGAAGAGGAGCAGCGGCACGTTGCCGATGAACATGTCGAGTCCCAGGTAGAACGCCGACCCCGTGAGGTCGTAGATCAGCCACTGCTGGGCGAAGCGCTGCATCCACGTGCCGACGGCGGACGTGAACGCCGCCGTCCACAGGTTGCGGAACGCTCGGAACGTGAACGCCTCGCCCAGGCGCAGCAACGCGCGCAGGACGGCGCCCTTGGCGGGCGCGTCGGCTTGGACCGGCTCGGAGGTTTCGGAATCGGCTAGCGGTTCGGCCACTGAATGTAGAGCCCTTCACCCAGGAAGACGAGGCTGGTCCAGAGTCCCTTGGACAGTCGATAGAAGGCGAACGGGGCGAGCCCCGCGATCGTCGTCCAGATGGGGAGCTGCTGGGACGTCGTGAGCGAGGTGAAGGTCTGCAACAGAAGGTAGCCCGTCACCGTGAGCCCGAGGGTGAGTCCGAGATTGACGTAGACGGCGCCCAACCACTGCCCCGGCTCGCGTTCGAACCGTTCGCCGCACGCCGAGCACCGCTCGTGCATGCGAGTCGCCGATGCGAAGAGACGCCCATAGCCGCAGCAGGGACATCTGAGCCGGCATCCGCGTCCGATGAGGTCGGCGATTTCGCGGAGCACTGTGGCGCTGCCTGCATCATTCTATCAGTCATGCGCGGGTGCGCCGGGCGTCTGCGCCGCAGGAGTTTCGCGCCGGCGAAACTCCCAAAGCGAACCGAAGGGTCGCACCTAGACATGGTTCAGGAGCGCCAGCTCCTTCGGGTGCGGGTTCAGATAGGTCTGCTCCCGAAGGTAGGCCACCTCGAGTCGTCGTGCATGGTGCCGCACCAGCGTCAGAGGAACGATCCGCGGCACGAGGCCGCGCCGGTAGTCCTCGAGCACGGCCAGCAGCTCGTCGCGCGATGCTTCGTCGATGAGGCGCTTGAAGTGGCCCATCGCGTGCATGAGGGCGTTCGTGTGGCGCGCCCGCGTCGCCCGGATCCGCATGGCGGCCATGAACTCGTCCTCGTAGCGGCGGCCCAGCTCCGCGCGGGGTATCTCGCGCGCCTCGGCCACCAGGCGTCCCAGCTCGCGGTAGCGGACCGGCGAGTGGGCCATCAGCGCCAGCTTCTGCGTGGTGTGCCATTGCACGAGGGCGCCGACGTTCCAGCGGGAGGAGAAGAGCGCGCGCAGGCGCCGATAGGCGAAGACCCGCTCGAAGAAGTTCTCGCGCAGCACCGGATCGTGCAGCCGTCCCTCTTCCTCCACCGGCAGGTTCGGGTACTGCCGCAGCAGCTCCGCCGCGAAGATCCCGCGGCCGTTCCGTTCCGACGAGCGGCTGTCCTCGCCGGTCCAGACCTTGACCCGCTCCATGCCGCAGCTCGGGGAGTCCTTCTTCAGGATGTAGCCGCTCAGGTCGGTCTTGGCGAGTGTGCGCAGCCTGTCGCGGGCGAAACGGCGCATGCGGCCGGTGAGTCGGACCCCGCTGCGGCTGACGAGCCGCACGCCGTCGGACCGGCCGGCGTCGCGCACCAGGCGGATTGGCTCGCGCGGCGTGCCCAGCCCCGCCTCCGCCTCGGGGCAGACCGGTACCCACTCGACCAGTTGGCCTAGCGTTTCGACGAGGTATGGATCGCGCTTGTGCCCGCCGTCGTGCCGCACCTTCTCGCCGAGCAGGCAGCTCGAGACCCCGATGCGAACCGGGGCCGTCATGGTCTTCCCCGACCGCCTTCGGACGGCCCCGCTGGCGCGTGCTCCCCTTGGCCCTCGCCGGCGGCAAGCAGCGCGCGCTGCCGCCGCTGGGCCGCGGTCTCGCCGGGGTGGCTGAGGAACGGAATCCCCTTCAGATACAGCCGGGCGGCCTCGACGTGGATCGCGGTGATCGTCTTCAACGTGACGCACGGATAGCGTAGCAGCGCGTCCGCGACCGTGCGGGTCGTCAGAGGCTTGCGCCGTCCCCGGAGCCGGGCGTCGAGCACGCGCCGCCCGCCCTCGTGCTGCACGATGACGACGCTCAAGCGGTCGCCGACGGGAGCCAGCTCGAAATCGTACGTGCAGTCCATCGCCAGAAACGGCGAGACGTGCATCTCCTTGGCGCAGCGGAATCGCGCCGTAGCGCCCCCGGCGGCCGTCCGCCTCCCGTCGAGCAGATACAGGTGCCGTTCGCCGAACGTATTGTCGACCTCGGCGACTACCGCGGCCAGGGCGCCGCTGGCGTCATGGCAGTAGTACAGGCTGATCGGATTGAAGACGTAGCCGAGGACGCGACACTGCGTGAGCAGTGCTATGGTGCCGCCGTCGAGCGCAATGCCGTGGTGGGCGAGCAGCCTGCGCACCTTGCCGGATGTCGTTCCCGGGCGGCCGTCCACGTGATCGCGGTCGAAGAACGACCAGAGGTTCCACCGGTTGACCGAGAACGGCGCCACTGTTCGGCCGATGTGATCGAGCTCGTCGAGATCGAGATACGCGAGAAACAGCCGGTAGCGGAAGTCGTGCACGCGGGGATGGTGACGGCGGTGGTGGACCCAGCCGGTGTACAGGCAGGAGTTCACGACGTCTCCCGCCCGCGCTGGATTGCCTCGCCCACGGCGAGGCCTGCGCGCACGCCGTCCTCGTGAAAGCCGTTGCCGAGATAGGCGCCGCAGTAATGGGTGCGGCGCCGCCCGCTCAGGGTACGGATCGCTTCCCGCGCTCGCAGTGCCTCCGTCGTGTAGACCGGATGGTCGTAGACATGCCGCGCAACGATCTTCGACGGATCGAGACGCGCTTCGTCATTGAGGGTGACGCACCAGGTCGGGTGCTCCGGCAGGCGCTGCAGGCGGTTCATGTGGTATGTCATCCGCAGGTTCGCGCCGGAGTCCAGGCAGTCGTCGACCTGCGCGTTCCAGGAGGCCCACGCATCCCGGGCGCGCGGCAGGATGCGGGTATCGGTATGCAGGACCGCGACGTTGCGCCGGTAGGCGACGGCCCCCAGCGCCGCGGACTCCTCGTCGGCCGGCTGCTCGAGAAGGGCCAGCGCCTGGTCGGCGTGGGCCGCGATGACCACGTCGTCGTACGGCTCCCAACCCATCTCGGCCGTATGCACCTCGACGCCCCCGGCATGGCGCCGGATCCGGCCGACCGCGGTGCGGAGCCGCAGGCGGTCGCCGAACGGGCGCACCAGCGCCTCCACGTAGCGCCGGCTGCCGCCGGTGACGGTGCGCCAGGGCGGCTGGCCGCGTACCTGCAGCAGGCCGTGGTTGGGGAACCGCAGCGGCAGCCGGTGCGCGTCGCCCGCCCCGGCGGACCAGATGGCGCTCGACATCGGCAGCAGGTAGTGCCGGAAGAAGTCGCGTCCGAAGCGGCCAGCGGTCAGAAGATCGCCGATCGTTTCGTCGTCTCCCGGCCGGGCCGCCGCGCGTCGTCCCCAGGCGTTGAAGCGCAGGACGTCGATGGCCATGCGGTGGACGGCGGGTCTCAGGATCTGCACGCGGCGGGCGAAGAGCCCGGCCAGTCCGCGGCTGCTGTACTCGATTCCGCAGCGCCGGCAGCTCACCCCGAACGACATGTCCCCCGGTTGGGACGCGACGCCGAGCTCGCGGAGCAACCCGGCGAAACGGGGATACGTCCGCTCGTTGAAGACGATGAACCCGGTGTCGACGGCCAGTCCGCCGGGTACGGTGACGGTTCGTGCGTGTCCGCCCGGTGCGCCGGCCGCCTCGTACACCGTGACGTCGTGCCCGGCGTGCAGCGTCCGGGCAGCGACCAGACCCGAGACGCCGCCGCCGACAATCGCGATTCGCCGCCGCATGCCGTGCCTTCGTGTGGTGAGTGGCCGTCCGCTGTTCTCCCAGTATGTCGTTGCTATCGCCACCGAGGCGCGCTGGTTTTCCTCTGCCGCAAAACGGGAGGCGGCGTTCGCCTCCGGCGGTCAAGCCGTGACTGCAGGTCGCACGGCGACGATGGATCGCACCCATACAATCGAACCATGGCGACGCTGGAGCCGATCTTCTCACAACGTCCCCTGGCGGACGGCGCGGCGCCGCGACGGCGCGGAGGCAGCCTGCCCTGGCCGGTCGCACGGGCGCTCGGCAGCTTTGCCGGCGGACGTCTGGACGTGGTCGACGGCGCCTCGCGACACACCTTCGGCGAGACCGGGTCCACGCGGCTGGCCGCCCGCGTCGAGATACACGACCCGCGCACCTGGCGCGCCGTGCTGCTGGGCGGCACCATCGGCGCGGCCGAAGCCTATGCCGAAGGCTGGTGGTCGGCCGACGACCTCACGGCGCTGATCCGGCTCGTCGTCCGCAACGAACGCGCCGCGGCCGGCCTCGACGGCTGGCTGTCGCGCGCGGCGCTCGCCTTGCACACCGCGCTGCACCGGCTGCGCGGCAACCGGCGGCTGCAGAGTCGCCGGAACGTATCCGCGCACTACGACCTCGGGAACGACTTCTTCGCGCACTTTCTCGATCCCAGCATGACCTATTCCTGCGCGGTCTTTCCGAGCCGCGCCTGCACGCTGGAGGAAGCCTCGCGGCACAAGCTCGATCTGATCTGCCGCCGGCTGGATCTGTCTCCCGCCGACGACCTGCTCGAGATCGGGACCGGTTGGGGCAGCCTGGCGCTGCACGCCGCCTCGCGCTACGGTTGCCGCGTCACGACGACGACGATCTCCGCCGAGCAGCACCGGCACGCGCGCGCCGCCGTGGCGCGCGCCGGCCTCGACGGGCGGGTCACGGTGCTCGACGCCGACTACCGCGACCTGCCGCACGTCGTACGCCGGCGGTTCGACAAGCTGGTGTCCGTGGAGATGATCGAGGCGGTCGGACAGCGGTTTCTCGACCGCTACCTGCAGGTGTGCGACGTGCTGACGAAGCCGGGCGGCCGGATGCTGCTGCAGGGGATCGTCATCGCCGACGACCGTTACGAGGCCTACCGCCGCTCGGTGGACGTCATCCAGCGGCACATCTTCCCGGGCGGGTTCCTGCCGTGCCTCGCCGATCTGCGGGTGCGCCTGGCGCGCGCGACGGCGTTCCGGGTCGCGGGCCGGCACGACATCACGGAGCATTATCCCCCGACCCTGCGGCGCTGGCGGGAACGTCTCGCCGCCAACCGGGCGGAGCTCGAGACGCTCGGCTACCCGCGCCGGCTGCTGCGGCTCTGGGACTACTACTTCTCGTACTGCGAGGGAGGCTTTCTGGAGCGCACCATCGGCGCCGTGCAGCTCGTGCTGAATCGGGCGGGCGCGGCGTGACCCCGGCCCTGGCGCTGGCGGCGGCCGAACGCGGCTTGATGCCGGACGGGCTGATTCGGCTCGGCATCCGCTCGCTGCTTCGCGGGCGGCTGGAGGCGGAGCGCCGGCGGGCCGGCGGTGGGAGTGCGCGGACGGTCGACGATCACCGGGTGCTCATGCGGCAGGGGCCTGTCGCCGTGGCGCCGTCGGCCGCGAACGACCAGCACTACGAGACGCCGGCCGCATTCTTCCGACTTCTTCTCGGCCCCCGGCTCAAGTACAGCGCCGGGCTCTGGCCGGCAGGGGTCACGACGCTGGCCGCTGCCGAGTCCGCGATGCTGCAGGCGACCGCCGATCGCGCGCAGCTCGAAGACGGGATGCGGGTGCTCGATCTGGGCTGCGGGTGGGGCGCTCTCGCGCTGTGGATGGCGGAACGGTATCCGCGCGCACAGGTCACCGCGGTCTCGAACTCCTCCGGCCAGGCGCGGTACATCACGGCGCAGCGGGACCGGCTCGGGCTCGGAAACCTGCAGGTCGCGACCGCCGACATGAACGACTTCAGGCCGATCGGTACGTTCGATCGGGTCGTGTCCGTCGAGATGTTCGAGCACATGCGCAACTACGAGCTCCTGCTCGGGCGGATCGCATCGTGGCTGGTCCCGGGCGGTGCCATCGGCGCTACTGCTACTTGTTCGAGGTGGACGGCGGTGCGGACTGGATGGCCCGGCACTTCTTCACCGGCGGCATGATGCCGTCCGTCGATTTGCTGCCGCGCTGCGCCGGTCCGCTGCGGCTCGAGCGCCGCTGGGAGGTCGGCGGCGGCGACTACGAGCGGACGTTGCGGGCGTGGCTCGCGAACCTCGACGCGCGCCGCGCCGAGGCGGAGCAGGTGCTCGGAACCGGGGAAGCGCCGGGCACGGGGCGCCTGCGAGTCGGGCGGTGGCGGCTGTTCCTGCTCGCCTGCGCGGAGCTGTTCGGGTATCGTGCGGGCCGCGAGTGGTTCGTGGCTCACTACCTCCTGCGCCGCGGCAGGACCAACGGCTCGGCCGCGTCCTCCCCTGCCGCCCGATCCACATGACCGGGAGCGCCATCGCCGGGTTGGGAACGCTGCTCGCGCTGATGACCGCGGTCTGGGCGGCGAGCGTGGTGCGCCGCGACGTGAGCATCGTCGACATCTGCTGGAGCCTCGCCATCCTGGCCGTGGCGGGCGTCTATGCAAGCGGCGCCGATGAGCTGACGTTGCGCCGCAGCGTCGTGCTGGCCGCGGTCGGTCTCTGGGCTGTCCGGTTGGCCGGCTACCTCGCGTGGCGCGGGTGGGGCGCGGAGGAGGACAAGCGGTACCGCGCGATGCGCGAGCGCCGGCCGCGCTTCCGGTGGACGAGCCTGTTCCTCGTGTTCTGGTTGCAGGCGACCCTCGCCTGGATCGTCTCGCTGCCGCTGCTGGCGGTGATGCACGTGGAGGAGCCCGGCGGCCCGCGGCTGCTCGACGCGCTGGGCGCGCTCCTGTTCCTCGTCGGCTTCGGCTTCGAGACGGCCGGCGACTGGCAGATGGCGCGGTTCAAGGCGGACCCGGCGAACCGGGGCCGGGTATGCGACCGGGGGCTCTGGGGCTTTACACGGCACCCCAATTACTTCGGCGAGGCGGTTCTCTGGTGGGGCCTGTGGTGTCTCGCCGGCGCAGCGCCCGGCGCGCACTGGACGGTCGTCGGGCCGCTGCTCCTGACCTGGCTCCTGCTGCGCGTCTCCGGCGTGCGCTTGCTGGAAAGTGATCTTCTGCGGGACAAGCCGGCGTATCGCGACTACGTCGCGCGGACCTCCGCGTTCCTCCCCCTGCCGCCCAGGCGCGACCGATAGGAGTTTCGACCCGTTTTTACGGCGCAGGCTCCTGGCCGGGTCGGAACGCAAGCGCGGTCGCGCGTTGCCGATACGCGAAGATGGCTCTCAGGTCGGCGTCGATCCACGCGAGCAGCACCGTGCGGGCGAGCGTTCGGCAGTAGAGATCGAAATCGACCACGTCGGAGACCAGAGTCCGGTCGCCCGAGTCCGTGAAGGTATGGCCGTGGCGCCATTGCCGGAACGGACCCCGGACCTGCAGATCTACGAAGCGGCGGGGCGGGTCCCAGACCTCGATCAGCGTCCGCCACCGGATCGGCAGGCCGTGCAGCCGCAGACTGTAGTCGACCAGGGAGCCGGCTGCGAGCGGCTCCCCCCGCACGCGGCGGATCCGGAACCTCAGGAACGGCGGCGTGATCCGCTCGAGATTCCGCGCGCTGCCGAAGAAGGGAAACACTTCCGCCGGCGTTCCCGGCAACCATTGTTCGCACGACAGGCGCCAGCCCCCTTGTGGGCGCCTCTCGATATCGATCGAGTGGCTCGACCCGGCCTCTTGCCCTCTCATGGAATAGAGTGTAGATTAAATTTACTTGCATATGAAGAAAACAGCGGCAGTCCGCGCCGCCCTGCGCCGCGTCGCGTCGTGAGAGATCGGATTGGGGACGGATCCGAATGGCGCTGACCGAGACCCTGCAGAACGGCCTGGACCGGTACGGGATCGGCACGAAAGTGCGCGACCTGCGCACGCGGAAGCGCATGGGGTTGGTCGAGCTGGGCGCGCATACGGGACTGTCGGCGGCGCTGCTCTCGAAGATCGAGCGGAGCCGGATGTACCCGACGCTGCCGACCTTGCTGCGGATAGCGCTGGTGTTCAACGTCGGCCTCGACTACTTCTTCAGCCACGACCAGCCGGCGGTGACCGTGGTACGGCGCGAAGACCGGTTGCGCCTGCCGGAGCGCATGGGAACGAAGGAGGTTGCCTACCATTTCGAATCGCTCGACTTTCGCGCCGAGAAGAAGAGGATGCACTCGTACCTTGGCGAGTTCGAGGCGCGGCCGATGGAGGACGTGCGTCTGCACAAGCACGATGGCGTCGAGCTGGTCTACGTGCTCGAAGGAACGCTCGGCCTGTACGTGCGGGATGCGGAGGAGACGCTGGCAGCGGGGGACGCCGCGTACCTCGACGCGACGGTGCTGCACGGCTACCGCCGCGTCGGCGGGGAGCCGTGCCGGGCACTGGTCGTCACCGTTCCCTAGCGGAGGCGCGACCTGCGGTCGCGGCGCGACCTGTGGTCGCGTTGGGAGTTTCGCTGGCGCGAAATTCCTGGGGTCAACGAATGTTGAAGTATCGTCGGGAGAGTCTCGTTGCCGCATCGAGCTCGGAGGTGTTCGAGTGGCATGCCCGGGCGGGCGCCCTGGAGCGCTTGACGCCGCCCTGGAGCCCGGTGCGGGTCATTGCCCGGTCGGGGCGTTCCCTCCAGGCCGGAACCCGCGTGATCCTCCGCGTGCCGATCGGCCCGTTCGGGATGCGGTGGGTGGCCGAGCATGGCCCGTGCGTTCCCGGCCGATCGTTCAGCGACCGGCAGATTGCCGGTCCTTTCGCCGCGTGGGAACATGAGCATCGCTTCGAGCCGCTCGCGGCGGGCGAGTCGACGCTGGTCGACGAGGTGCGATACGCGTTGCCCGGCGGTTGGTGCAGCATCCCGGCGCGCCCGTTGGCGCGCCGGGAGCTCGATCGTCTGTTCACCTACCGCCAGCGCGTGACGGCCGTCGACATGGGCTGGCATCGTCGATATGGATATGGAGGGAGACCGATGAAGGTCGCGGTTACCGGGGCGACGGGTTTGATTGGGTCTGCGCTCGTGCCGTTCCTGCGGAGCGGAGGGCACGAGGCCGCGGCCTTGCGGCGCGCGAGCGCGAGCCGGGACGCCGCCGGCGGCGTCCCGAGCTGGGATCCGGATACCGGTGCGCTGTCCGCGGGCGCCCTCGACGGGGTCGACGCGGTGGTGCACCTGGCGGGGGAGAACATCGCCGGGGGGCGCTGGACCGCGGCCCGCAAGGCGCGAATCCGCGACAGCCGGGTGGACGGTACGCGGCGTCTCGCAGAGGCGCTGTCGGCCCTGCCGCGGCCGCCGCGAACGTTGGTCGCGGCCTCGGCGGTCGGTTTCTACGGGGACCGGGGAGACGAGGAGCTCGACGAATCCTCGGCGCTGGGGGACGGATTCCTGCCCGACGTCTGTCAGGCCTGGGAGGATGCGGCGGCGCCGGCGAGCGAGGCCGGGTTGCGCGTGGTGCACCTGCGGATCGGCATCGTGCTGACCCCGGCCGGCGGTGCGCTTGGACAGATGCTGTTCCCGTTCCGCATGGGCGTCGGCGGCGTCATCGGTTCGGGCCGGCAGTACATGAGCTGGGTGGCTCTCGACGACGTGCTGGGCGGCATCCTGCACGCCCTGTGCACGGACGGCCTGAGCGGCCCGGTCAACATGGTCGCCCCGAATCCGGTCTCCAACGCGGAGTTCACGAAGACGCTCGGCCGCGTGCTGCGCCGTCCGACCATCCTGCCGCTGCCGGCGTT
>JAGWAH010000059.1:19986-32252 GCA_021296515.1 Acidobacteriota bacterium
GACGGCGGCTTCGCCTTTGGCTACCCGAACCTGGAGGACGCGCTCCGCCACGTGCTCGGGCGCCCGAAGTCGTGATCGCCTGCGGCGCCGTTTGCCCGGTCCAACCAGGCCGCACCGGGGAGTCGGCGCCTCCCGCCGGGAGGCGGCACCGTTCTACGGCACGGACTCCTGGTCGGCCGCCTGCAGCCGGACCGCGCCGTTCACCGTACGGACGCGCAACGCGCCGCCGCCCTCGCCCAGACGGCCCTCGAAGCGTTGGCGCCGTTCGTCGGTGTCGGTGATCGGCAGGTCGGTGCGGATCGAGCCGTTCGCCGTGCGGACGGATACGTCGGTGTCGGCGGTCTCCGGCAGGGTCAGGGTCACGCTGCCGTTGACGGTCTCGAAGAACCCCTCTCGGTTCCAGTTCTCCCCTCCGAGGGTCGCGCTGATCGAGCCGTTGACGGTCACTGCCCGTGCGTGCCCGCCGGCCGTCACGTCGATGTTGCCGTTGACGGTGCGCGCCTCCACGTCGCCGGTCAGGCCCGATGCACTGACTGTGCCGTTGACGTGGCGCGCCACGAAGTCGACGCCGGCCGGCACGCCGACCGTGAACGCGACGTTGACGTCGTTACTGCGGGCGCTCAGACTTCCTTCCTCTCCCGGGAGACACGCGTTGCCCTCCCGCGGGTACACCGCGCAGACGGTCACCCCGGCTGGATGCTCCACCAGTGCGATGCGAACCTCGTTGGGGTCGTTCCTGGCTCCCCGTCGGTCGGCGGTCACCTCGACGAATCCGCTGGTCGACGGCGCGGCGGTGATCGTCCCGCTGACGCCCTTGATCTCGACGTGCTGGCCGGCGGCGATCCGGCCCCGCCACTCGAACAGCTCGTCGGCCGGACGGCGCTCGCCGAACAAGAGGGTGGACCGGATCGCGAGATCGCAACCGGCCAGGAACGGGAACGCGGCGCAGACGAGGACGAACGCGAGCAGGCGTGCCATGTGAGCAGCTCCTTCTGCTCAGTTGGACGGCGGGCCGGCCGGCAATGTTTCCTCCAGGCGGAGCGCGCGGCTGGCGAGCGGGGCGTTGAGGAAGTCGATGAGCGGCGCCAGGTGAGAGAAGAGGCGGAGCAGCGACGGGTAGAAGCGCGGCCCGATCGCGACCGCCGCCGGCCGTTCGCAGCCGGCGAGGAACTGTTTCAGCCGGAGCAGATCCGCGGCGGGGTGATCCGCGGGGAAGCCGCGGGGCACGCGCTTGAGCCTCTCTCCGGACAGTTCGCCGAAGTTGCGGCGGAACGCCGGCGCGGCGACGAGACCCCGCAGGCGCTCGCCGTTGGCGGCGATGTGCTCCCGGAGGCGATGGAGCTGCCGCGGCTGCGGCCGGTACAGGCCGCCGCCGATGAAGACCTGGTCGGTCGCGACGTGGACGTAGAGTCCCGCGCCCTCGTGCCTGGGCAACGCGCGGTGCGGGAAGATCGCGGCGACGTGCGTCTTGTAGGGCGCCTTGTTCGCCGAGAAGCGCGTGTCGCGGTGGATGCGGTACATCGACGTCTTCGGGTTGGCCGCCAGATCCGGCGCGATACCCGGAAGGTCGATCGCCAGGCGCTCGATGAGCTCGATCATCGGACCCTTGACGTGCGATTCGTATTCTTCGCGGTGCTCGCGGAACCAGTCGCGGTCGTTGTGGCGCGCGAGCGCCCGGAGGAAGGTGAGGGTCTCCGACGTGAAGCGGGGCGTGGGCATCGGCGGTTCCCTCTCGGCGTCATCCGGTGAAACGGACCCGCGGGGCCAGCGTCCAGTCGAAGCCGGCGAGGCCCTCGGGGCCGAGCCGCTCGACCTCCGCGCGAACGCGTGCCGCCTGGGCGAGCAGGTTCGCCACGTCGACGGTCTGGCACGCCGGGGTGAAGGGCTGCAGGTAGGCGGGGCCCCGGGTCAGCATGTAGACCGCGCCGTGGTGATTGCGGCGCGCAATGTGGTACATCGCGACGCCGATCTGCAGGATGCCCTGGTACAGCCGGCGCACCTCGCGCGTCTCCTCGCGCCACAGGTCTTCCAGCGTCTCGTGCTGCTCGAAGAACTCGCCCCGATTGAACTGCTCGATGCCGGACAGGAGCAGCGGCGGCGGCGGTTCCTCGCACCACGCGGACATCGGCCGGCATTATAGACGGGCGTCCGGTCGAGGGCGCCGGCCCGATGGGCACCGGCCGGGATGGGCCGGATGGACGGGCGCCGAATGGACGGGCGCCGCGGGAGCGCCGCTATAATGCGCGGCGGCACGGTCCGCAATCGCGCGGATCCGGGAATCCGCGGCATGGTGGAAACAGCCGGCACGTCGCCGCGGAGGCGCGGCAACCGGTCGACGACGCGCGCGCGCGCCGTGCCGGACTGGCCGCGCGACCGCTCCGATCCCTACGCCACCGGCCTCTATTTTCCGAAGATCAGGCGGAAGCGGTCGAAGCTTCACGGCTGGGGCGTCTTCGCGCTCGAGGACATCAACAAGAACAAGCGGATCATCCACTACGCGGGCCAGAAGATCCGGGTGCGCGACAGCCTCGTGCGCGAGGACCGCTACCTCATGCGGGGGGAGATCTGGTGCTTCCGGATCAACCACCTGTTCGTCCGGGACGGCCACGTCGGCGGCAATCTCTCGCGGTTCATCAACCACTCCTGCAAGCCGAACTGCTACGCGTCCGTGGTGGTCGACACCATCTGGATCGTCGCCGCGCGCAACATCGGGGCGGGCGAGGAGCTGACCTTCCACTACAACACCGAGGGGGACGGCGAGATCCCGTGCCGCTGCCGGCCGGATTGCCCGTATCGACTGTGACGCCGCAAGTCGTCTATCTGCACGGTTTCGCCTCGTCGCCGGCGTCGTCGAAGGCCGACTTCCTGAAGCGCCGGCTCGCCGCGCACGGGGTGGCGTTCCACTGTCCGGACCTGAACCAGCCTGATTTCTCCACGCTGACCGCGTCGCGGATGATCGAACGGACGGCGGCGCTCGTCTCCACGCTGCCGGCGGGGCCGGTAGCGCTGTTCGGATCGAGCCTCGGCGCCTTCGTGGCCCTGCAGGCCGCCGAACAGGCCGCGGCGAAGGCGCCGCAGCCAATCGCGCAACTCGTCCTGCTGGCCCCGGCTCTCGATTTCGGCCGCCGGCCGGTCGGCGATCTGGGCGCCGCCGGCATGGCCCGCTGGCGCGAGACCGGCTGGTGGGAGCTGACGCACTACGCCTCCGGCGAGGCGACCCGCGTGCACTACGAGCTGTTTCGCGACGCGCAGCGCTACGACTCGTTCGCGGCGCGGCGGCCAATCCCCACGCTCGTGCTGCAGGGACGGCGCGACGACGTGGTCGATCCCGACATGGTCGCACGGTACGCGGCGGCCCGGCCCTACGTCACGCTGGTGATGCTCGATGACGATCACCAGCTCGGCGGCAGCCTCGAACGAGTCTGGTCGGAATCCGCGCGCTTTCTCGGGTTGCCGCGGTGACGGGAGCCGCTCGCGATGATCCTGCGGCTGCCCGGCTGATACCCTGACGGCGGTGTTCCCGGATCGTTGCCGGCCGCTCGTCTCGCTCGTCGTGCCCGTGCTCCGGGACACGGCGGAGCTCAGCGGGTTGCTCGACGCACTCCCGGTGGACCCGCTCGATCCGCGCATCGAGGTGGTCGTGGTCAACGGCGACGCCGGTGATCGTTCTCTCGACCCCCTGCGCCGGCGCGTGACCTCCGTGCGGTGGATCGACAGCGATCCCGGACGGGGCCGCCAGATGAACGCCGGGGCGCGCGCTGCGTCCGGTCGATGGCTGCTCTTCGTGCATGCCGACGCGCGGCTCGGGGCCGGCTGGCTGGCGGTGCTCGACGAGGCGGAGGAACGGCCCGACGTCGCCGGCGGAGCGTTCCGACTGGCTCTCGCATCCGCCCACTGGGCCGCTCGGGTCGTCGAGCGCGGCGTGGCGGTCCGGACGCGGTGCCTGGGGTTGCCGTACGGCGACCAGGCGATCTTCGTCCGCCGGGAAGCGTTCGAAGCGCTGGGAGGCTACCGGCCGCTGGCGCTGATGGAGGACGTCGATTTCGTTCGACGCCTGCGCCGGCGGGGGCGGCTATGGTTTCCGCCGGTGTCGGTGCGGGCCTCCGCCCGCCGCTGGGAGCGCGACGGCTGGCTGCGGCGGACCGTGCTGAATCTTGTTCTGCTGGCGCTCTACGGCGCCGGTGTTTCCCCCGACCGGCTCGGGCGGTGGTACTACGGGAGGTGCTCGTCGGAGCCCCCCCGGCGCAGTCCCTCGGTCGGCATACCCGAAGGCCGATGAACAGGAACATCGTCATCAGCGGTGTTGCGCTGCTGTCGGCGCTGGTGTTGGCGACGCTGGATTCCCGGTGGCAGGCCGAGGCGTTCTTCGTGCTGCTCATCGTGGCGGTGCGGCTCGTGCAGGCGTTGATCCGTGGTGGTGCGTCGGCCGCGGAGATCGCGAGCAGACGCCTCGTGGCGTGCGGTGTCGTGCTGCTGGTCGTGATGGCCGCGGCCACCGTGCTCGACGCGCGCCGGCAGGCCGAGGCGTTCGTCGCGCTGCTGTCCGTGGCGTCGATTGTCTACGTTGCGGCGCTCCGCCTGATCGGCCGGCTCGCCGGTGACCGCCCGGCCCCGCGGGATGACCGCCGCCGGCTGGCCGTCTGTCTGAGCCTCGCCGTCGCCTGGCGCCTGGTTCTGCTGGGCGCGGCGCCGCTGGTCTCGGACGACGTATACCGCTACGTCTGGGACGGGCGGGTGCAGCAGCACGGCCTCAATCCCCTCGAGACAGTCCCGGCCGATCCCGCCCTGGCTCATCTCCACACGGATCTCACGCGCCGCATCGATCCGACGAGCGCGGTGCTTCCGTCCATCTACCCGCCGCTGGCCCAGCGCTTCTATCTCGGCGTGACGTCGGTGCACGAGTCCGTGCCGGCCATGGCGGCGGCGGTGCTGGTCTGCGACCTGTTGATCGTCGGCGTGATCTGGCGCTGGCTCGCCGCGACCGGTCGCAGTCCCTGGTGGGTGCTGGCCTACGCCTGGCACCCCCTGGTCGCGCTGGAGGGGGCTGGCGGAGCCCACGTCGACATCCCCGGCGCGTTGCTGCTGGTGGCCGCGGCCTACGCGCTGTCTCGCCGCCGTTCGCTCCTGGCCGCGGTAGGCCTCGCCGCCGCCGTCGCCGTCAAGTTTCTGCCGATTGTGCTGGCGCCGTTGTTCTGGAAGCGGATCCGGCTCGTCGACGCCGCGGCCGGCGCGCTGCTGGTGGTGCTGCTGTACGTGCCGTTCCTCGACGGCTGGCAGCTTCCCGCCGGCTCTCTCGGGACCTACCTGGCGCAGTGGCGGTTCAACGGCCCGCTGTTCCGATGGCTGGCGGCATGGACCGGCACGGCCCCGGCGATCGCGCTGGCCGTCGCGGGAGGACTGGCGGCGGCCATACATGCGCGGCGGACGCGCCATCGCGACGACCCGGTGGCCTGGGCCTGGCCGCTGGCGGTTACCGTCTGCCTGCTGCCCGCGATCTACCCGTGGTACCTCGTCTGGCTGATCCCGTTTCTCGGACCGCTCACGCACTGGCCGCTCGCCGTCTGGACGCTGGCTTCCATGCTGACCTACACCGTGTGGACCCCGCACCTGGCCGGAGCCGGCTGGATCCTGCCGGTGTGGGTCGAGCCGGTCGAGTACGGACTCGTCGCGGGCGTCGCCGGGTGGATATGGTGGGATCGCCGGCGGCGGGGGAGGCGCGGCGGGGACGCTCCGGTTGACAAGGGATTGGCCGCGGGGCGACCATGAACGGAGAGCACGAATCTCGACGCCGATGCGTAACGAGTCAGAGGAAGACCGATGCTGATCAAACAGGCGCCCGACATCCGCTCGTCCGAGATCACCCCCGAGCGGCTCTACTACAACCGCCGGCAGTTCATCCACGCGGCGTCCGGCGCCGCGCTCGGCGCCGCCGGCGCGGCCGTGCTCGGGCAGCCGGCCGGGGAGCTGCAGGCCGCCCCGCAGGAGGATCTCGGGGAGTTGCGGCCGAGCCAGTTCAGCACCGACGAGCGGCAGAACTCCTACGAGGAGATCACCAGCTACAACAACTTCTACGAGTTCGGTCTCGACAAGGAAGACCCGAAGCGGTACGCCGACGACCTGACCGTGAAGCCGTGGACGGTGCGCGTCGAGGGCCACATGAACCGCCCGGCCGCCGACTACGCGCTCGAGGACATCCTGAGCCCGCACACGCTCGAGGAGCGCATCTACCGGCTGCGCTGCGTCGAGGCGTGGTCGATGGTGGTGCCCTGGGTCGGCTTCCCGCTCCGTGATCTCATTCAGCGCTTCGAGCCGACGTCGCGGGCGAGGTTCGTCCGTTTCGAGACGCTGTACCGCCCATCGGAGTTCCGCGGCCAGCGCGCCCGCAACCTCCAGTATCCGTACGTGGAGGGGCTGCGGATGGACGAGGCGCTGAACCCGCTGGCGCTTCTCTCGGTGGGCATCTACGGCAAGACGCTCCTGAACCAGAACGGGGCGCCGATTCGCCTGGTCGTCCCCTGGAAGTACGGGTTCAAGAGCATCAAGTCGATCGTCAAGATCGAGTTCGTCGAGGACCAGCCCCGGAATACCTGGAACGTCGCCATCCCGCACGAGTACGGGTTCTACGCGAACGTCAACCCGGACGTGGATCACCCGCGCTGGTCGCAGGCGATGGAGCGGCGCATCGGCAACTTCTTCCGGCAGCGCACGCAGAGGTTCAACGGCTACGGGTACCAGGTCGCCCGGATGTACGACGGGATGGACCTGGCGCGGAACTACTGAATCGGCCGCGGCGCCCCGGTCCCCGCCCCGCGGGGGCCGGCGCCCGGATTCGCAGCGCATGGCAACAGCGTCCTGGATCCCTCGCGTCAAGCCGTTCGTCTTCCTCGCCTGTCTGATCCCGGCGCTTCTCCTGGGTTGGGACGCGTTCACCGGCGGTCTCGGCGTCAATCCGATCGAGGACATCACGCACCGCACGGGCGACTGGGCGTTGCGGTTCCTGCTGGTGACGCTGGCGGTTACGCCGCTGCGACGGCTGGCCGGCTGGAACGGGCTCGTCCGCTTCCGCCGGATGGTCGGTCTGTTCGCCTTCTTCTACGCTGTCCTGCACTTCTCGACCTACCTGGTCTTCGATCATTTCTTCGATCTGCTTCTGATCATCGACGATGTTGCCGAGCGGAAGTACGTCACGGCCGGATTCGTCGGCTTCGTGCTGATGATCCCGCTGGCGGTCACCTCGACGCAGGGCTGGATCCGGCGGCTCGGCAGGCGCTGGACGGCGCTGCACCGCCTCGTTTACGCGAGCGCCGTTGCAGGTGTCGTGCACTTTCTCTGGCTGGTCAAGATCGACATCGGCGAGCCGCTGATCTATGCGGTCATCCTCGCGCTCCTGCTGGGAGCGCGGCTGGCCCACCGGTACCGCGGCCACGGCGGAGCCGTACGGACCGGAGCGACGGGGGCTGCACGGTCCTGACTTCCTGACGGGAGGTGTGCGCCGTGTCCGGACGCCGCACGCCGGTGCGGAGGCCGCTGTCCGTCGCGCTCAGAGAACGGTCCGCTTCTGCTCGGGCCGTTTCGCCGGCAGGCCGACGAGATCCTGGGCCTGTCCAGTCCCGGTGACCCGGGCAGCCATGTAGGCGCCGACGGCCGGTCCGAGCTTGAACCCGTGACCCGAACCACCCCCGGCGAGCCACACGTTGTCGTGGTCCGGATGACGGTCGAGCAGGAGATCGCCGCTCGGGGTGTTGGTGTACTGACAGACCCTGGCTTCCACCACCGGCGCGTCGCGCAGCGCGGGCAGTCGCGCGGCGGCGAACCGGCGTGCAGCCGCCAGCCCCTCGGCCGACGGCGTACGGTCGCCGCGATCCGGGTCGAAGGCCGGTCCGAGCGCCGTGAGCCCGACCTTGGCGCCGCGGCCCTCGATGTCGGGAAGGCCGTAGGCCCCGGCGCGAAAGTCGATCCACGTGGGCAGGGCCGACGGCGCGAGGCGGCGATCCCCGGCGGGCGTCCCGAAGAAGAAGACCTCCTGGCGTGTCGGGCGCAGCAGCGAAGCGAGCAGATCCGGGAAGAGGCTGGGCAGCCATGGACCGCAAGCGAAGACGAAGGATCCGGCCGCCAGGCGTGTGCCGTCGCTCAGGCTCAAGGCTTCACCGCGCCAGGCGGGGGCGGGTGGCTCGACGGCCGCCACATGGACGTCGACGCCGCGGCCGGATGCCTGCTCCGCCACCGCGCTGACGGCCCGGCGGGCCAGCAGGACGCCGCTGCCCGGCTCGAAGACTCCCCGCGTGATGCCGGTGAAGTCCAACGCGGGAAACCGTGACCGCAGGTCCGCGGGGTCGAGCGATTCCGTGACCACCTGGAGGCGGTCGAGCGTCCGGGCCGTGACGTCCACGTGCGGGTCATCGTCGTGTCCGAGCCAGAGCACGCCGGTTTCGCGGAAGAGGTCCGGCCGGCCGGCATCCGCGAGGATGTCCTTCCACTGCGGAAGCGATTCGAGCGCCCAGCGGGAGTAGAGCGTCCGGTCGCCGTAGCCCATGCGGATGATGCGCGACTCGCCGCCCGAGCTGGCCCGGGAATTGCCGGCTCCGAAGGCGTCGACGAGGGCCACCGTGTGCCCGGCCCGGCGCAGGTGCCAGGCCGTCCACGCTCCGAACGTACCGGCGCCGACGACGACGACGTCGGAAGAGCGCGGCATGCCGCTGATGATAGCGGTACGATTGAAATGCACCGTCCTGCGACCGCTCCGGCCGAGAACGGCGCACATCCGGTCGCCGATTGGGCGCTGCCGAGGGTCATGTCTGCGGTCGAGGTCGTTCCGCTCGCGCCCGGCGCCTTCCATCTGCCGGGATACCTGTCGCCGCCCGAGCAGCGCCGGGTGGCGGCGATCGTGCAGGCGCTGGCGGACGGACCGGCCGGGTTCTATCGTCCCCGCGTGCGCGGCGGCGGTTTCATGCACTGCGACATGCTCTGTCTCGGCCGCCACTGGAACGCGCGCACCTACACCTACGAGCGGCAGCGATCGGATCATGACGGGTGTCCGGCACCGCCGTTGCCTCCCGAGCTTGCGCGTCAGGCGGTGGAAGCGGCGGCCAGGGTCGGCTTCGCTCTCGATCCCGACATCTGCCTCGTCAACCGCTACGGCGACGACGGCAGGATGGGCCTGCACCAGGACAAGGACGAGGACGCGTCCACGCTCGACGCGGGGGTGCCGGTGGTTTCGCTCTCGCTCGGCGATACCGGCCGGTTCCTGTTCGGCGGGTTCCGCCGCCGGGAATCCACCACGGCGATCGATCTGCGATCCGGAGACGCCTTCGTGATGGGAGGAGCGAGTCGGTTGCGCTATCACGGGGTGGCGCGTATCCTGCGCGGGTCTGCGCCGCCGGATATCGAGCTGCCCGGCAGAATCAGCCTGACGTTTCGCCAGTACGCGCTCGAAGCGCACGAGCCCTGACCATGTGCTTTCTCGTTACGTCTCGCGGCCTGGGCGCTTCGGCGTGCTCGATGCGCCACGCGTCTCCGGCACCGACGGCGCGGGCCGTTCGGAAGCGTTCCTGCCCACTCAGCCCGTCGTTCCGCCCTTCCGCGACAATTCTGTAGTCCAAGGCGCGAATCGCGTATATCCTCCGAACGAACGGCATAGAGCGAGAACCGGTCCGGCCAGGGTCGGACCGTGAACCCGAGAATTCCGATCTCAGAGGGAGATCCACCATGCACAAGCCAGTCAAGTACTTCGAAAAGGGATTGTCGGTCGCCGCGAACGGCGCGTGGTTCCTCTACGACCGCTACAACGCGTTCATGCAGAACCCGTCGTTCACGCCGGCCTGGTCCGACAAGCCCCTGCTCAAGTCGCACCAGAAGGTGAAGCCGCCGCTCGGGTGGCCGCGCGAGACCGACTCGCTCTGCCCGACCTGCGTGCGCGAGGCGCGCCAGGACATCCTCGACGGCAAGAAGGACTACCGCATCCTGCTCAACGAGAAGGTGGGCGAGATCAAGGCCCAGATCGTCGAGCGCGACGGACAGATCGTCATGGTCAAGGAGTGCCCGATCCACGGGCGGTTCGAGGACGTCATGGCGATGGACACCGAGTTCTTCAAGCATCTCGAGGAGTCGTTCCCGGGCAGCGACATCCGCGCCCACAACGACGAGAAGCTGCACAACCACGGCAGCAGCACCATCACCTCACCAACCGCTGCAACATGATGTGCGACCCCTGCTTCATGGACGCGAACCAGGTCGGGTTCGTCCACGAGCTGTCGTGGGACGACATCAAGACGCTGCTCGACAACGCCATCTCGATCAAGCCGCGGCGCCAGATGTCGGTGCAGTTCTCGGGCGGCGAGCCGACGATGTCGCCGTACTTCCTCGACGCCGTCCGCTACGCCCGCAAGGTCGGCTACAACAGCGTGCAGGCGGCGACCAACGGCATCGAGTTCGCGAAGAGCTTCGACTTCGCCCGCGCGGCGGCCGACGCCGGCCTGCGCTACGCCTACCTGCAGTTCGACGGCATCGGCAACGCCGCCAACTCGCATCGCATGGTGGGCAACCTGTTCGACGTCAAGCTGCGGGCCATCGAGAACCTGCACAAGGCGGGCGTCGACATCGTGCCGGTCATCACCATCATCAACGGCATCAGGTGCAGTTCGCGCTCGACAACCCGAAGACCATCAGCTTCCTGTCGTTCCAGCCGGTGTCGTTCACCGGCCGCGACGAGGAGATCACCGACGAGCGGCGCAAGGCGCAGCGCTACACGCTGTCGCACCTCGCGCACGACGTGAAGAACCAGACCGGCATCGGCGAGCCGGCGCGCGACTGGTTCCCGATCTCCTTCATGGGCACCTTCACCGACTGGGCCGATCTGGTGCACGGACCGGAGGAGAGCTGGGGCCAGCTCAACTGCGGCTGCCACCCCAACTGCGGCGTGGGCATGGCGGTGATGATCGACAAGGAGACGAAGGAGGCGGTGCCGTTCACCAAGTTCGTGCGCGGCGAGCAGCTCGCCAAGGACATCGCGAGGGTGAACGACGCGGCCGGCGGGCGGTTTCGCTCGGTGGTCGGGATGGCGCTGGCGCTGATGCGCAACTACGACCCCTTCAACGCGCCGACCCACTTCAAGCTGGTCGACCTGCTGAAGAAGTTCGACAAGACGTTCGGGGCCACCGGCAAGGAGTACGGCAAGGTCTCGGGCGAGCGGACGCGGGACGACATCGCGAAGCGGCGGTCCGATCGCTGGAACTTCCTCTTCGTCGCCGGCATGTGGTTCCAGGACCTGTTCAACTACGACTTCCGCCGCACGGAGCGCTGCATCATCCCGTATGCGACGCAGGAGGGGGAGATCTCCTTCTGCGCCTACAACACCGGGATCGGCTGGCGCAACATCATCGAGAAGATGCACATGACGGCCACCCTCACCAAGTGGTACGAGGAGCGCGGCCGGCACGAGATCTTCGCGGGCGGGAAGAACGTCAATCTCGATTCGAAGGAGCACTCCCTGGTGCTCGATCCGGAGGCGGTCGCGGCCGGCATCCAGACCGACCTCGATGCGCAGGGCATCGCCAAGAACGCGCGTCAGGAGAAGCTGGCCGCGCGGGCCGCGGCGAAGGGCGCCAACGGCAACGGCGCCGCGAAGGGCGCCAACGGGACCAACGGCGCCAACGGCAATGGGGCGAATGGCGGGTCCGACAAGGACGCCGCCTACGACCAGCAGATGGCGGCGCTCTACCGCCAGCACGTGCTGAAGGAGGAAGCGCCGCCCGTCGTCCAGATCCAGGGGCTGAGGAGCTCGAAGCAGGACGATCTGGTCGGGGTGAGCTGACGGTCTCGAGCCGGACGTTCATCGCTGAGTAGCGAAGGCAGGCAGGCCGTGGGGAGCTTCTCCGTGGCCTGCCTGTTTCTTTGGCGCCCGGAGGGCTGGATCAAAGAATCGGCGAAGCCGTCATCCGATTTTCGCCTTGAGTTCCTCGATGCGCGCTCGCGCCCGGTCGCTCTCGACCCTGGGTGATGGCGTGCGGCAACTCTTCTTCGGTCCGGATTCTGAGGGTTTCGTCGAATTGTCCACGCTCCTGAAGGATGTCGGCGATCTGGCCTTGGGTGAAGGCCGGCGAGCGGGGATGGTTTGATCCGTCGAGAGGCTCATCGAGCTGCAGCGTGCGGTTGACCTCCCAGAGATCGTGAGGCGGCGTAAACGGCGAACTCAAACGTAGCCTCCATCTGCAGGCAGGTCGTGCAATCGACCGTTCAGCATGGTACCAGCTTCAGGCCGGCACTTCCGG
>JAGWAH010000059.1:32279-35364 GCA_021296515.1 Acidobacteriota bacterium
CGGGAGCACGACGAACGGGTTGATCTCGGCGCTGTCGATCCGGTCGCCGTGCTCCACCGCGAATACGGACAGGCGTGACAGGGCCGCCGCCAGGGCGGCCACGTCGTACGGACCCTTGCCGCGTGTTCCGCGGAGTATCTTGCCGGCGCGGGTCTCCGAAATCATCCGTTGGGCCTCGGCCTCGCCGAACGGCGCCACGCGGAAGCTGACGTCCTCGATAACTTCGACCAAGGTGCCTCCGAGACCGAACATGACGACCGGCCCGAACGTCGGGTCGTGGCGGACGCCGAGAATCGTCTCGACGCCGCCGGTGATCATCGGCGCGATCAGCACGCCCTCGATGCGGATGTCCGGGTCGGCAGCACGTGCGCGCGACAGGACCGTCTCATAGGCCTGTCGCGCCTCCGCTTCGTTCGACACGTCGAGCGCGACGCCGCCGAGTTCGGTCTTGTGCAGGACGCCGGGCGCGCACAGCTTGACCGCCACCGGCCTGCCGAACGCGGCAGCGATGCGCGCGGCCTCGTCGTCGGTTCGTGCCAGCTCCTCTGCGACCACCGGCACGCCTGCTTCCCAGAGCAGGCGCTTCGCCCCCCGTTCCGAGAGGGGGCCGTCGAAGAGGTTCGCCCTGCGTGGCGCGATGGTCGAGGTATCCGCCGTCGTGTCGGTGGGCGGCGCGATGGCGGGGACGCCTGCAGTGGGAGCGTCCCCCGTCCTGTCGGTGCGCGTCCCGATGATGCGGGCGTCCACGGTGGGAACGCTCACGGCGAGAACGTCCACCGTTCCGCCGGCGGACTCCGCGAAGATCCGGCTGAACCGGTGCAGCGCCGCGACGGCGCGCACCGCGCGGGTCGGATCCTCGAACACGGGACAGCCGACCGCTTCGTACTCGCGCACGACATCCGGGGGGGCGACGATGGACAGCATCAGCGCGCAACCGGGTCGCCGTTCGCGGGCGGCGTGGATCGCATCGCGGATCGGTTCGACCATCCCGTCGGCCGCGGCGACGTAGGTGAAAAAGGCCACGACCGAATCGTGCTGCTCTTCCTCGAAGACGATCCCGAGGTTGTCGGCGATCAGGTCGACCCGGTTGAACGCCTGGGCGGTGATGTCGACCGGGTTGCGCGGCGAGGCGTAAGGGAGGGCCGCCTTCAACCGCTTCTGCGCCGGCTCGCTCAGCGGCGCCACGTCGAGGCCGAAGCCGACCGCCGCGTCCGCCATCTGCACGCCGACGCCGCCCGAAATGGAAACGAGCGCGACGCGCGGACTCTCCGGAAAAACGCCGAAGCTGGCCGCGTAGGCGACGTCCAGCATCTCGTCCGTGTCGCGCGCGCGGTAGGCGCCGAACTGCCGGAACGCAGCCTCGTAGACCGGGTCGGCCCCGGCGAGCGACGCCGTGTGCGACTGGACCGCCCTCGCGCCCACCTCGGTGACCCCCACCTTCTGGAACACCACCGGCTTGCGGCGGGCGCGGGCCGTCCCGAGGGCGCGCACGAGTGCATCCCGATCGGCGATGCCCTCGGCGTGGGCCATGATGACCGACACGTCGTCCTGTTCCGCCAGCCACCCGAGCACCTCCGGCACCGAGACGTCCGCCTCGTTGCCGGTCGTCACCCAGTAGCGGACGTCGATGTTGCGCTTGCGGGCCAGCAACGACAGGTGGCTGCCGTAGGCCCCGCTCTGGCTGACGAGCGCGACGCCGCCCGGGGCGGGGAAGCCGTCCTCCAATGTCGTGCTGAACGTGGCGAAGAAGCCGAGCTCCGAGTTGTAGACGCCGAGGCAGTTGGGACCGACGATGCGCAGGCCGGTCTCCGCCGCGATCTCACTCAGCCGCTGCTGCAGCCGTCGGCCCTCGGCG
The DNA here is from genome assembly GCA_021296515.1 of Acidobacteriota bacterium. Classification (GTDB taxonomy): domain Bacteria; phylum Acidobacteriota; class Vicinamibacteria; order Vicinamibacterales; family UBA8438; genus WTFV01. The sequence goes on from JAGWAH010000059.1 coordinate 34,135, forward strand.
CCCATCTCCGCGAAGCCGGCGCTGTAGATGACCGCCACCCGCACGCCGCGGGCCGCGCACGCCTCGACGGTGTCGACGACGCTCGGGGCAGGCACCGCGACGATCGCCAGATCGACCGCTTCCGGCACGCCGGATATGTGCGGAAACGCCGGGAGTCCTTGCACCTCCCGGTGCTTCGGATTCACGGGATAGACCTGCCCCGAGAAGCCGGCTTCCCGCAGGTATCGAAGCGGGCGCCCGCCGATGCGCGTCGGGTCGTTCGAGGCGCCGATCACGGCTACCGACGCGGGGCGCAACAAGGCGTTCAGGGATTTGGTCGGCGGCCTCGTGGTAGTCGGTTCCATGCGCGTCACGGGTCAACACGGCGCGTGGCATCCATCCTGACGTGCAGGATACGGACGATCAGGACTCCGTCGGACGCGGCGCGAGTCGACAGGCGGAAGTCAGCCATGCCTGACTTCGTAGCGCTGCTCCGCCTCCGCCCGGATTTCCTTCACCGTCCTGTCGCTGACACCGCTCTCCACACCTTCCTGAATGGCCTCCTTCACGGCCCGGAATGTGGCGTTTCGGTCCTGGTCCTGGCGGATCAGCGTGCGGAAGTACTCGCTGTCGCTGCCGTAATCACCGCTTGCGACCTGCGCCCTGATCCACTGCTCCTGACGGTCGGTAGTGGTGATGCTCTTCTTGACCAGCGCCATGCAGGGCCTCCTCCCTCGTAGACTACCGCATGCCGCGCGGCACGGTAAGAGTCATCGGGGCGTCGCTGGCGGCGGGAACCTGGATCGCACACCTGGCGGACGCCGGGTACGCAATCGACCGGCAGTCGGTTACCGGCCCGGACGACCTGAAGCGTATCGCCATGCAACCGCCGCTCGCGGTCGTGATCGATCTCGATCGGGCGCCGGCGCGCGGCCGGGATATCGCCCTCGCCTTGCGCCAGCGGGTGGCGACGCGGCGGATTCCGATCGTGTTCGTCGCGACCGACCGGTCCGTGTTCGCTCGGCTCAAAGCGCTGCCGCTGGAGACCATGCACGCCGGGCCCGAGGACGTCGTCACTGCGCTCGCCAGCGCGCTCGCGATGCGGCCGAGCGGCGCGGCGCCCACGACTGCCGCCACCGCCGGCTATTCCGGCACGCCGTTGCCCCGCAAGCTCGGCATCAAACCGGGGATGCGGGTGGTGCTGGTGAAGCCCCCGGACGGTTTCGCGGCAATCCTCGATCCGCTGCCGCC
>JAGWAH010000059.1:35383-37031 GCA_021296515.1 Acidobacteriota bacterium
CATCACGCTGTGGTTCACGCGCTCCCGGCGGGAGCTCGAACGCGGGATGGCCCGGATGGCGGATGCGTCCGGCGACGGGCGGCTCTGGATCTGCTGGCCGAAGAAGACCTCGCCGCAGGCGGCCGACCACTCCGGCGACGATATACGGCGCATCGCACTCGCCGCCGGGCTGGTCGACTTCAAGGTCTGTGCCGTGGACGAAGACTGGTCCGGTCTGGCGTTCGTGCGGCGCCGGCGCTGAATGCTGCCGATGCCTCCACAAGCGTGTCGATGCGTGACGTGAGTTCGTGACGGCACGAATTTTCACGTAATCTTGGTTGGCGGTGAAGTTGGTCATTCCCGCCTGTGGCGGGCATCCTGAGGGACGAAATGGGAGCCGAGTTTCTTCGTAGAGTGATCGTTCTCACGCTGCTGGCGGGACTCGCGGCGCCGGGGCTTGCCTACGGGCAGGATCCAGTCATCGGAGGGACCGTCACCGACGCCACGGGTCTCGTGCTGCCGGGGGTAATCGTGGAGGCGCGCAGCACCGAGGCCGGCGGCCCGATCGAAGCGACCGTAACCGATGGCGCCGGCGCGTTCGCGATCAGGCGGCCCTGGCGCGGGTGTTCGACGACCCGAACTGCTTCTCCTTTCAGGAGATCGCGCCGGGTGGGTTCACTCCGTCCTACAACGGGGTGATCACGGACCTGTCGGCGGTCGCCGGCCTGCGCCGCGCCGCCGCCAACGGCCTGACCCGGGACGCCAGCGCCAGCTACGGCGCCCACCAGGCGGACTTCTTCCTGTTCAACACCCGTCAACGCGTCGCTCGGTCCCGACACCCCGCGCAACTTCGATCCCGGTCTCTACCGGCAAGCGGAGGTGAACCTCAACTTCGACGTTTCCTACGCCGCCACCGACCTGGTCCACGTGGCCGGGTTGGTGGTCGACACGGGACCGTTCACGCTGACCGCCGACAACTTCCAGGTCGATGTGTCGAATCGGCTGGCCCTGTCGCTTCACGCTCGCGGGGGACGAACGCGCGCTGCTGCTGTCGGAAGGCATCACGTCGGCGCGCACGCTGGCCTTCTTCCTTGCCCCCGACGTGACGCTGGCGGTCGGCGGCCAGAACGTCTTCAATACCTTTTCGGACCGGATGGATCTGTTCGCTGCGCGGTTCGGCCTGCCTTACAGCCAGTTCACGCCGTGGGGATTCAGCGGGGGGTACTACTACGCGCGGCTCCACTACGGATGGGGTGGGTAGCTGCTGCGGCACGCGGCAAAACGTAGCGTGGCCGACATTGTCGTCAACGCCGCACGCGTCCGGACCCGGCCGTGCGCAGCGGCGACAGCCGCCGCGAACGACGCGACATGTAGTCACGGTGTAGTCTTGTCTGGTGGTCGAGACCTGCCGGTGAATCGACGGGCGGGCGGTTGCGGAGGCGATTCATGGAACTTGCGGTGCGTGAAGCCAAGGCCCGACTGTCGGAGCTCATCGCAGCCGCCGAGAGGGGCGAGCGCGTAGTCATCACGAGGCACGGCGTGCCCGCCGTGGAGCTGGTCCGCTGCCGCCCGCGAGGGGGCATCGACTTCGACAAGCTGGAGGAGGCGCGCCGGCGGCTCGGCATCGAAGGAGATGGTGAGCGGTGGCCGGACGAGTTCAACGATCCGG
>JAGWAH010000059.1:37238-38336 GCA_021296515.1 Acidobacteriota bacterium
GGTCCGCAAGAGTCGCTTCGACCCGGAAGATGTGGTCGCTGCGCTCGAACAGCAGGACGTCACGTTCCTGCCGATGACGATGGTTCATGCCGTCAAGAGGCTGGATCTCGCCATTCCGCACCGCGACCCGTTCGACGAGCTGCTGCTCGTGCAGGCCCAGGCAGAGGGTTTGAGGCTGCTTACAGTGGATCGTCGCCTCGTTGGACATCCGCTGGCAATTACGCCGTAGAGCGAGAACCGGGTCGGACTGACGATGCAACTCGATCTGGAATCGTGCGGTGTGCGGTCGTTCCGCGAGACGGACGCTGCCGAGCTGGCCCGGCACGCCAACAACCGCAAGGTCTGGTTGCAGTTGCGGGATCGGTTTCCCCATCCCTACACGATCGACGATGCGCGCGGGTTCATCGCGTTCGCGCGCGGCGCGAAACCCGAGACGGCGTTCGCGGTGACGGTCGACGACCTGCCGGTCGGTTCCATCGGGGCAGTGCTCGGTGCGGATGTTGAGCGCTGCTCGGCGGAGGTGGGCTACTGGCTCGGCGAGACGCACTGGGGCCGCGGCATCGCCACACGTGCGCTGGTGGGCTTCACCGAGTATGCCTTCGCCACCTACGGTGTGGAACGGCTCTTCGCCGTGCCCCTCGCCGCTGGAGAAGGCCGCCTACCGGCTGGAGGGCCGCATGCAGCGGAGCGCCGTCAAGGACGGGGTCGTGCAGGACCAGTTGCTGTATGCCATCGTGCGCGGGGATGGGGCCTGATGTCTGATCCTCCCGGACCGGCTCGCGGAATCCCTCGATTTCGACGCAGCCTGGGTCAAACGCCTGCACCTGGAGGGCGGAGGCGTCCATACGGCGGCCGACCAGACGCGCCCGTCGTCGCTCCGCCGCCGCATCCAGACGCTGCCGGAACTGGAGCAGGGGTTCCTTTATCCGGTCCAGGTCGAGGCGGTCGGTAACGTCGACTGGTCGCTCAAGCGCAACCAGCCGCGCTCGCTGGTCCAGATGGCGACCGGGTCCGGCAAGGTCGTCGCTCGCCAGCCGGCTCGCGCGGCTCGACCGGCAGTGCGGGCCGGAGGAGCGGAAGCGCATCGCGGAGGTGTCC
>JAGWAH010000060.1:0-782 GCA_021296515.1 Acidobacteriota bacterium
CGGCACCGTGGACAAGTTCCAGGGCCAGGAGGCGCCGATAGCCATCTACTCGATGGCCACCTCCACCGCCGACGAGGCACCGCGCGGGATGGAGTTCCTCTACAGTCTGCACCGCCTCAACGTCGCCACCTCCCGCGCCCGCTGCGTGGCGGCCATCGTCGCCTGCCTATCCCTCCTTACGCCGGATTGCCGCACCCCGGAGCAGATGCGTCTGGCCAACCCTTTCTGCCGGTTCCTGGAGCTGGCGGAAGCCATACCCACCGAGCCCTGATCGACGAACACAAGCCTGTATCCACTTCTGCCGTGCCGATTGCCGTACCGGCCGACCTGCTCGAACCGTTCGATGGCGGGTCATGAGGGCGCATACATTGGACCGGCGTGACTCTCCGCAGAACTTCGTTCCCCCCCGAACTCCACCCCTCAATCCCGGTGCTACGATGGGGAAATGCCTCAAACGGCCCTGCCGCCGCTGTCCGCGCGCGGCGACGACAAGACGAAGACTCCGGACGCACCGGCCGCTGACGCGCCGCGCGGTGAGTCGGTCGACTACGGGGCGTTGCGGTTCCCCGGCTGCCAGCCCATCTCGCTCTCGCGCGATGAGTTCGCGGACTACGACGACCGGATCGAGTACTGGGACGCCAGAACCGGAACCGCCTGGGTAGTCGCCGACAAGTATGGGGTCCACGAAGGGACCTCGCGGCGACTGCCCCACCTGGCGGAACGGATCGCCTCGGTCCGCGGCACGCCGATCGTCTCGTACGGCTCGGTCACCCTGCTGGTGC
>JAGWAH010000060.1:848-12345 GCA_021296515.1 Acidobacteriota bacterium
CCTGATCATCGGCGAGAACGACTATCCGGACGTCGTGCTCGAGGTCGACTACACGACGGACGTGCGCCCCGGCAAGCTGGTCCTCTACGAGGCTTGGGGCTTTCCCGAGCTGTGGGTGATCGTACCGCCGGGGGCCACGCGGCGGCGTCCCGCCGGGGTGACGATCCATCGGCTGGTGAATGGCCGGTTCCAGTCCGTGCGGACGAGCGGAGCGTTTCCGGGCTGGACGGCGAAGGAAATCCACGCCGCGCTGACCGAGCCGGTGTCTTCGGCCGCGACCTACCGGGTGCTGGAGCGCGTGGGGCGGGCACTCGGCGAGCGGGAGGGAACGGGTCCCGACGACGATCCGCTGTGGCATGTGCTGGGCAAACGCAAGCTGGCGGAAGGCGTCGCGCAGGGCCGGGCGGAAGGCCGCGCAGCGGAACTGGTGGCGACCGTGCGAAGCCTGCTGCGAGCGCGCGGAAAGCAGGTGTCCGACGCGTTCACACAACGCGCGCCGGCGCTCGTCCGGTGACGGCGGCGGCTCTGGCCGCGGCCGACGAAGCGGATTTCTGGCGCCGCCTCAGCTAACGGGTCCGCTGAGGCGGCGCCTCAGAGACAGAGTCCGCTCAGGCGCCGCCTCGGGGTGGCGTGACCTGCACTGTCTCGAATCGGCACCTGCTGCCCCCCTTTACTGCGGCCGTTGCACCTCCCGGATCGCCCGGAACTCGCTGGTCTCGCTCCACGCCGGCCACTCGTCGGCCGCCGCGAGCCGGGCGCCCATGTGGTACATGAAGGTCAGGTCCTCCAGCGCCCCGGACAGATCCCAGTCCGGCTTCACCTCGTCCGACACCTTGTGGTAGTCGTTCGCCGTGTACTCCGTCCGCTTCTCGATGCCGTAACCCTCCGGCTTGTCGATGTACTCGACCCCGGGGTCGGCGTAGAAGGCCGGGATCCCCGCCTTTGCGAACGAGAAGTGGTCCGAGCGGTAGTAGAAGCCCTTCTCCGGCTCCGGATCCGGGGCCAGGGTGCGTCCGAGCTGCGCGGCGACGCCGGCGGCGACATCGTCCAGCTCCGACTGCCCCATCCCGACGATGGTCATGTCGCGCGTCCGGCCCCACTGGTTGAGGACGTCCATGTTGAGCGCGGCGACAGTCTGGGCGGCCGGGTAGAGCGGGTTCTCGCCGTAGTACCGTGAACCGAGCAGGCCCTGCTCCTCGGCCGTCACCGCAAGGAAGAGGATCGACCGGCGTGGCGGCTCCTCCGCATGGATGAACGCGCGCGCGATCTCGATGAGCCCGGCTGTGCCGGTGGCGTTGTCGGCCGCCCCGTTGAAGATCTGATCGCCGTCCAGGCTCGGGTCGACGCCCATGTGGTCCCAATGGGCGACGTACATGATGACCTCGTCGGGAGCCCCGCTCCCTTCGATTTTCGCAACTACGTTCTGCGAGTCGATGCGCCGCAGCTCGTTCCGGACGCGGAGCGACCCGGTCACGCCGAGGGGGATCGGCTCGAACGTGCGATCGGCGGCCTGCTGCTTCGCTTCCTCGAAATCGAGTCCGCCCATCTCGAAGAGCGCCTCAGCCCTCGACCGTGGCGCGGCTCAGGTTGTCGTCGGCCGCGACGAGGTCGAACGCCTCGGCGTACGGCGTGCTGCCGACCACCTCCCACGGGTAGCCGGCGGGACCGGTCTCGTGAATCACCATCGAGCCGGCCGCGCCCAGCTCCGCCGCGATCTCGTGCTTGTAGGTCCAGCGGCCGTAGTAGGTCATCGCCGGCCCGCCGAAGATATCGTCGAGCGGCGGGTCGTTGACCAGGAAGAGCAGAATCTTGCCGCTCACGTCGGTGTCCCCGAAGTCGTCCCAGTCGTACTCCGGCGCCCGCGCGCCATAACCGACGAAAACGAACTCGGCGTTCTCCACCTCGACCTCATCGACGACGTGCTTCGTCGCCGCCACGTAGTCGACGGCCGGCTCCAGCGTCCGGCTCTCGCCTCCCGCCGTCACCACCAGGTTGTCGCCCGGCAACGGCGTGATGCCGACCAGCGGCACGTCCTGCACCCACGTCCCGTCCGGGTTGCCGGGCGTCAGACCGAGCGCCGAGAATTGCTCGGTCAGAAACGCGACCGTCTTCGTCTCGCCCTCCGATCCGGGGGCGCGCCCCTCGAACTCGTCCGAGGCGAGGGTCTCGGTCGCCGCCAGCAGCGTGTCGGCGCTGATTCCCGTCGCGACGCCCGGCGTCTCCTCGGACGTGGCGCCGCCCGTGCAGGCGACCGCTCCGCACAAGAGCCCCACCGTCACGACTCGATTCATCTCCCGCACAGCCGACCTCCCGTTTCTCTCCGTGTCAATCGATACGCCCGACTCGCGCTACGTCGGGAGTGAATTCCGGCTCAACGCCTCCCGATGTCAACTGCGTCCGCGCCTGCCCGAGACGCGCCGCCCGGGCCTTGAAGACCTCGATGGCCGCCTTCATTCTCACTCCCGCCCCACCTGCCAGAGCAGGAAGCTCACCGTGTCCACCATCTCGTCGATCTGCTGACTGACCGGCTGGCCCCCGGAGTGGCCCGCCTGCGTGTGGTAGCGCAGCAGGATCGGGTTGTCGGAGCCGTTCTTCGCCTGCATCAGCGCCGCCATCTTCCGCGCGTGCAGCGGCGCCACGCGCGTGTCGCCGTCGCCCGACAGGTACAGGGTCGCCGGGTAGTCGCCGCCGTCGACGACGTTGTGGTACGGCGAGTAGGCGTGGATGTAGGCGAACTGCTCGGGGTCGTCGCTCGATCCGTACTCCGGCACCCAGAAGCCGGCGACGAGGAACTGGTGGTAGCGGACCATGTCGAGCAGCGGGTAGGTGCAGACGACCGCCCCGAAGAGGTCGGGCCGCTGGTTCGACACCGCCCCGACCAGCAGGCCGCCGTTGCTGCCGCCGAGGATCGCCAGGTGCTCGGGGCTGGTGTAGCCCTCGGCGACGAGGTGCTCGGCCGCGGCGATGAAGTCGTCGAAGACGTTCTGCTTGCTCTCGAGCATGCCCGCCCGGTGCCACTCCTCGCCAAACTCGCCGCCTCCGCGCATGTTCGCCTGGGCGAAGACGCCGCCCGACTCGAGCCACGTCGTCGCCAGGGCCGAGAACCACGGCGTCATGCTGTTGTTGAAACCGCCGTAGCCGGTCAGCAGGGTCGGGTTGCTCCCGTCGAAGGCGACGTCCGGGCGGTGGACGACGAACATCGGCACGTCGGTACCGTCCTTCGAGGTGAACCAGCGCTGGCTGACCTCGTAGGCGGCCGCATCCACGGGCAGCTCGGGCGCGGCCCAGACCGACTGCTCGCCGGTCGCGACGTCGTAGCGGTAGATGGTGCTCGGCACGTGGAACGTCTGGAACGTGAAGAAGGCCTCGTCGCTGGTCCAGCGCCCCGCCCCCCCGCCGACCGAGCCGAGGGTGTCGAACGCGATGTCGCGGACGTGCGTCCCGTCGAGCTCGTGGATGGCGACGCGCGGCTGCACGTCCTGCAGGTAGGAGACGGCCAGCTTCCCGCCGAGGGCGGCGACCCTCTCCACCACGACGTCGTCGCGCTCGGGGACCACCTCGCGCCACCGTTCGAACGCGGGGTCCGCCGGGTCCGCCAGCACCACCCGCTTGTTCGGCGCGTCGAGGTTGGTGACGATGACCAGCTCCCCGCCGGCGAAATCGGCCCACGACTCGGAGACGCCGTCGGCGATGGCGGTCACGAAAGGCGTGTCGCGCTCGAGATCCTTGAGGTGGATCTCGGTCGGCCCGGACGAGCCCTCGATGACGTGCACCGCCATCCAGCGCCCGTCGTCCGAGATCACCGTGACCGGGATCTGGTGGCGCTCGTAGCCTTCGCCGAAGAGCTGCACGTCGTCGGCCATCGGCGTGCCGAACGCATGGAACATCACCCGCGGGGTCACGTCGCCGTACCGCTCGTAATAGAGCCCGCTGCCGTCCGCGGCCAGGGTCACCACACCGTAGCGGGCGGCCGGCAGCACGTCGGCCAGGTCCTCGCCGGTGTCGACGTCGCGGACGCGGATCGAGACCTCGTCGACGCCGCCCTCGCGGACGGCGTAGGCCACCCGCGTCCCGTCGTCCGAGATGTCCCACAGCGCCACGCTCGTGGAGTGGTCCGGGCTCATCGGATGCGGATCGATCAGCACCCGGTCCTCGCCGTCGAGCCCGTCGCGCACGTAGATTACCGACAGGTCCTGGTCCGCGCCGCGCTTGCTGTAGAAGTAGCGCCCGCCGCGCTCGTTCGGCAGCCCCACCACGTCCCGCTGAAGCACCGACGCGGTCTGCGCCCGCAACTCCTCGCGGCCGGGCAAAGCTCCGAGCACCGTGTCCGTGTAGGCGTTCTGGGCGTCGATCCAGGCCCGCGTCTCGGGGGCTTCCTGATCCTCCAGCCAACGGTACGGATCGGGCACGTCCACGCCGTGCAGCGTATCGACGACTTCCCGAACTTCCGTCGGCGGCGGCGGCGGCACGTCGATTCCCGGCTCCTCGGCGGCGCAGGCGGCCATCAGCGCCGCACCGGCGATCCAAGCGATTCGTCGCGATACGGCCATGTTCTCCTCCCGAACGTCGACACGTTCAGCATCGCCCGACAGCCCGAGCCCGTTCGCGTCCACGGGGCGCGTACAGACCACCAGGAACTCGCGCACGATCTGGCCACTCACGTACCAAGCACGACACCATTATTACACCGTGCTGATTCGGTCATGCGGCTCGGCGCCATGGATCGTTGGCGGCGGAGCGAGCGCTCGTTGCCGCAGTAGCCACCCGACTACGGTAGACTGCTTTCCGGCACGGTTCCCCGCCGCAGACCGTCCCATACACGACCGGCACCTGGTACACCCGGCGCGGCAGCGAGGGGACGCATCATGGAGAACTCGCACCACTACACCCGTCGTGAATGGCTGACTACCGTCGGGGCCGCGACCGGCGCGGTGGCGCTCGCGCCGCACCTGCCGCTGCGGGCGGCCGAGGCCAAGCCGATGCGCGGCGCGTTCATCATCATGAGCACGCCGTACACGGACGCGAACGAGGTGGACTACGAGGACCTCGCGAGCCAGGTCGACTTCCTCGACCGCTGCGGCATTCACGGGCTGGTCTGGCCGCAGAATTCCAGCGAGCAGCGCTACCTCTCGAAAGAGGAGCGGCTGCGCGGCTTCGACGTCCTCGCCCGCGCCGCGAGAGGAAAGCGGCCGGCGCTGGTGCTCGGCGTCCAGGGCGACGACACGAAGGGGATGCTGGAGTACGCCCGCCACGCCGAGGCGCTCGCCCCCGACGGCATGATCGCCATCCCCCCGACCGAGGCGACGACGCTCAAGGAGTTCCGCGACTACTACGCCGCGCTGTGCGAGGTGACCGACCGACCGATCTTCTTCCAGACCAGCGGCGGCGCCCCCGACGTGATCCCGACCGTGGACTTCATGGTCGACATGGCCCGCGAGTTCCCCAACCTGGCCTACGTGAAGGAGGAGCGCCCGCCGGTCCACGAACGGATGCTCGCCCTCAGGGAACACCGCCCCGATCCCGTCAAGTCGATCTTCGGCGCCGCCTTCGGCCGGCAGTGGCTCTACGAGATGCGGCTCGGCATGGACGGCGTGATGACCGGCGGCGCGATGTACGCCGACATCTACGCGCAGCTCTGGGAGCTCCATGTCGCCGGCAAGCAGGAGGAGCTGCGCGACCTGTTCGGCAGGCTGCTGCTGATGCTGAACCTCGACCGCACGATCCCCGGCATCCGGCTCTACGTGCTCAAGAAGCGGGGGATCTTCAAGACGTCGAAGTCGCGGCGCGGCGACTACTCGTTCACGGCGGACCAGATCGCCGAGATCGAATACCGGCTCGACGCGATCCGTCCGTACTTCCGAGCCTGAGCGGGCTGCCGCCGGTTCGGTCTCGCGACAGCGCCTGTGGAATTCGGCTCCGCCGGCTGGTTTCCACGCGGCTCAGTCGAGAACCTCGGCCAGCCAGTTGCCGATGTCGCGCACCTCTTCGTAGCAGAGCGAGTGCGGCATCGGGTACTCGTGGTAGTCGACCTCGTAGCCGGCCTGCTCCAGCCCGTCGCGGGTGCCCTGACCGAGCGCCAGCGGCACCATCGGGTCGGCCGTGCCGTGCGCCTGGAAGATCGAGACCGAACGGTTTGCGTCAGCCGCCTCCGCCTCCAGCGCAGCGGGCAGCAGGAGGTAGCCCGACAGGCACATCACCCCCGCCAGCGCGGCCGGGTATCGGAGACCGGCGAAGAGCGCCATGGCGCCTCCCTGCGAGAAACCGGCCAGCACGACGCGGTTGGCCGCCACGCCGCGCTCCACCTCGCGCCCGATCAGCTCGCCGACCCACTCGGCTGCCCGCCGGATGCCCTGCTCGTCCTGGTCGCGGGCCCCAAAGCCCGCCACGTCGTACCACGCCCGCATTATCAGGCCCTGGTTGATGGTCACCGGCATGCGGGGCGCGTTGGGGAAGACGTAGCGCACGTGCAGGCCGGCGGGCAGGCCGAGCTCGGAGGGGATCCCGCAGAAATCGCTCGCATCGGCGCCGAGGCCGTGCATCCAGATCACGGATGCGCCGGCGGGGCCGTCCGGTTCGATTTCGAGCGTCTCGAGATACGGGTTCGTGGACAGGATGGCCGTCCGGTCGTTCAGTTCGTCATGGCGTGAATGACGGTGTTGATGCCCACCGCGTACGCCCGGACCGAGAAGCGGTAGAAGAACTCGTAGTCCTCGCCCTCCCGCTCCCAACCGTCGGCGATGTCGGTGTTGTGGCTCATCAACACGAGCAGGCGGCCGCTGTCGTCGGCGATGCCCCGGAAGTGCACCTCCTCGCTGCGCCGGCCGCGCTCCGAGGTGGTGAACCCGCCGCTGCGGCGCCAGTGCTGGATGGAGGGAATCTGCGGGATCTCCTCCACCTCGTACTGGATGCGCCGGATCGGATGGTCGTCGGGAATATCGAAGATGGGGAACGCGGCCGGCGGGAGCACCCGGGAGATCTCGCCGAGCCACTGCTCCCAGGCCCAAGGGCCCCAGAAGTCGTCGACCCAGAGGAAGCCACCCTTCTCCAGGTACGCGCGCAGGCGCGCCACCTCGACGTCGCTCAGGCGCAGCGTGCCGACGTCGGACATGAAGATGAACGGATAGTCGAACAGTGCGTCGTCGGTGAGGCGGACGACGACGTGATCCGGCTCGTCGTAGCGGTCGAAGCCCACGTCTGTGGTCGTCATCTCCGACAGGCGGATCATCAGGTTCTGATCGGCCGTCGGGTAGTCGGTGTACCAGCCCTGGCCGCCCGCCTCGCGGCGGTCGCTGTCGTACAGGATGCGGGAGAAGGTGAACGCCCGGTGCGACGGGGACTCGACGGGGAACTTGGGCGGCATGCGGTACCAGCCGCCCCGCCAGCCGCGCTGCGCCAGAGCCGCCGTGCCGCCGGCCATCGCCAGGACAACCACTACTGCAGTCAGCCTGCCGCGCACGTCGCCCTCCTGCCTGCGCCGGACGCCGCCGGCGCCGAGGGGGCCGACGACCCCCACCGGGCCGCCGGCCTGCCGTGAAGAACCGGACGCCTACTGGTCCTGCGCCAGCGACCGGAAGTACTCCTCCACCAGGTCCCGGAACTCGTCCGGCATCTCCTCGTTGCCCGCGAGGAACAGGTCCTCGTTCTCTTCGGTGATCTCCCGCCGCAGCCGGTACTCGAAGCGCTTCAGCTCCTCGAGGACGAACGACTGCAGACTGGCGATCTCCTCCGCATCCTGGTACCGGCGCAGGTCGTCCAGCTCGCGCATGCGCTGGATTATCGCGTCGAGGTCGCCCACCTCGAAGTCCTGCTCGTTCAGCAGGCGCCGCAACTCCTGCGCCTCGCCGGCGCGCTGCTCGTACTCGCGGCTCCACTGCCGGATGTCGCCCGGCTCCCAGACGGTCGTGCCGGGCCGGCGGTCGCCGTAGCCGCCGCCCCAGTCCCGGCCGAAGTTGCTGGCGTCGCCGCCGCGCCACCCGTCGGCGCCGCCGAGCTGCCCGCCGGCCTGACCTTCCTGCCCCGGCTGGCCGCCCTGCTGGCCCTCCTGACCGCCCTGGCCCTGCTGGCCTTGCTGGCCGGCCTGGCCTTGCTGGCCTTGCTGACCCTGGCCTTCCTGTCCGGCCTGGCCCTGCTGGCCCTCCTGACCCTGCTCACCGTCCTCGCCCTGCCGGCCCTGCTGCCACATGCGATGGTCGAGCGACTCCAGGCTGCGCATCAGGTCGCGCGTCCGGTCGAGCGCCTGCGCCATGCGGTCGCCCTCGGACTTGCCGACGGCCGCCGCCGCCTCCGCGAGGTCCTCGGCGAGCTGCTCGATGTTGTCTCCGATCTGCTCCTCGAACGCGTTGGCGGTCGGCCCCGGACGGCTCCGGATCAGCCCGCGCGTATAGCGGATCTTCTCCTTGAGCTTGTTGTCGCGGATGCCGCCGGCCGCCTCCTGCAGCTCGCGCGAGGCGTCGCGCTCGTCGCGCCGGAACTCGGCCGAGGTGGAATCGATCTGCCGCTCCAGGTCGGCGACCTCCTCCTCCATCTGGCCCTTCTGCTCCAGCAGACGCCGCAGCGCGGTGAACCGCTCCTCGTCCTGCAGGCCCGGGAGCTGCTCCACCTCGCCGCGCATCTCGCGCTGCTGGTCGGCCAGCCGGTTGGCCCGCCGCAACTGGTCGGCGATGTCGCGCTCCAGCCGCCCGCGCTGCTCTCCGCTCAGCCGCTCCTGCACCTCCCGCAGCCGGTCGAGGGCGGTCCCGGCCTCGGCGAACCCGAGGTTGTCATCGTTGGCGGCGGCGCGCCGCATGGCGTCGGCCGCTTCCTGCAGCCGGCGGGCCGTGTCCATCATCTGCGGGGAGTTCTGCTCGCGCGCCAGACGTTCGAGACGCCGCGCCGCCTCCTCGGCCTCCTCGGCCAGGGCGCGCTGCCCGGCCCCGCCGCCCTGCGTCGACTGCTGGCCCCGCGCACGGCGCCGCTGCCGCTCCGCCTCGCGCTCCTGCCGGCGGGCGAGCTCGCGCAACCGCTCCATCAGCTCGTCGATGGTCTCGTCGGCCCGCTCCTGCCCGGCCCGCTCCAGCGTCTCGTACTGGTTGCGCATCTTGTCGAGCTCGAGCTCGAACAGGTCGGCTAGATCCTCGGCCGCCTGACGGCCGCCGCCCCCACCGCCGCCTCCGCCGCCGCCCATGGTGACCATCACCTCTTCGTAGGCTTCCTCTGCGCGTTGGAGATGCTGCAGCGCGCGCTGCTCCGGCGGCAGGGCGCCGTCGGCGTCCTGCTCCTGCAGCTCGTTCTCGGCCTCGCGCATAGCCTCCGCGGCCCGCGGCAGGATCTCCTGGATACTGCGGAAGGCGGGATCGGCCGGCATCACGCGGCTGTTCATGCGCCGCACCAGCGTCTCCACCTGCTCGCGCAAGCGCCCCTGGGCGAGGGTCAGGAAGACGACGTTCTCCTCGAACTCCTCGGCGTCGTACTGCTCCTGGTCGCGGACCAGGTTGAACGTGGCGGAGATGATCTCGCGCTGCGCCTTCGAGAGCTCGCGCGCGTCGGCCCCGCCGCCCATGCCGCCGCCCCCGCCGCCCTGCGACGCCTGCATCCGGTAGTCCTGGCTGTAGCGGCGGATCTGGATGAAATAGAGGTCGCTCTTGACGTCGGCGTCCTGCTGCAGCAGATTGCGGTCGGTCGCCCGAGCGTAATAGGAAAGGAAGTCGCCCGGCTCGAGCTCCAGCTCCTCGAAGAAGAACGTGTGACCCGCCGAGACCTCCCGGAGGGCGTTTCCGCCCCCGTCGAAGAGGGTCACCGACTCCTCCGGCCCGCCGTTGACCGAGTAGACGAGGTCGAGCGAGTGCAGTCCGAAGTCGTCGTCGGCGCGCGCCTCGACGAACACCTCCTCGATGGCGCTGGCCGTGGTGTCGCGCCCCGGCCGGATGAACATCGCGGAGGGCGGCTGATCCGTCAGCACGTCGATCGTGTACTGCGGCGACGCGGTCACGAGCTGCCCGGCCGGCGCCACGAGATCGACGCGGTAGAAGCCTTCCTCCTCGACTGTGAAGCTGGCCGTCAGGCTGCCGTCTTCCTCCACCGTCAGATCGAATCGCTGGTCATCGTCGTCGTCGAAGACGAGCTGGCCGCCCGTCGTGCCCATGGTCGGGACGGCGCGCAGCCGCACCTCGGTGCCCTGCAGCACGGCGATATCGCCGCCGTCCTCGACCGTCCGCGGCTCCAGCCCGGTGTACGCGGGGAAGTGATACTCGAGCTCTATGCGCTCCGCGTACGGCAACTCGATGACCTCGAGCCGGTAGGTGGCCGACTCGACCCCGATGGATTCCACGAAGTAGTCCACCGGCTCCTGCAGATCGAACAGCAACACCTCGAACTGTCCCGCCTCGATCGCGCCGTCCTCGGTCAGGACGGGAATCAGCGGCAACCGATCGAACGAGTCGCCGCTGCCCTGCATCAGCAGGTTGACCTCCTCGGCCTCGAAGCCGACGAGGCGGGCCGTGATCGCCTGATCCGCCCCTCGCGCAACCGTCGCGTCGCCCGGCAGCACCTCGATCTGGTACGGGCTGGCCGCCTCGACGTTGCCCATCGGGGTGAGCAACGCATTGATGCCGTGCCGCAGATAGGCCGGCCCGAAGGTGAACAGCAGCGCCGCGGCGGCGCCGGCCGCCGCCAGCAGGCCCGTCGAGCGCCAGAGCTGACCCGTCTCGACGCGGCGGCCCATGTCGATCTCGCGGATCTGCTTTACCGCCGACTCGATCAGCCGGCGCACCAGCTCAGGCGAGTGGTCCGCCGCCCGCTCGCGCTTGCCCTTCCGGCTCTCCTCGACCGCGCTCAGCACCGTCGCCTGCAGCTCCGGCGCGTGCTCCTCGATGTAGAGCGCGACGCGCTGGTCGGAGACGCGACGCGAGATCGGCCGGATGAAGAGCCACCAGCCGAAGGCGAGCAGCGCCATGTAGGTAACGACGCGGAACGCGACGATCGCCCCCGGGTCGAACCTGAACAGCTCGAGCCCGAACGACGACGCCAACAGCGTCCCGAGCGCCGCGGCGACGAGAACGGCCACACCGCGCAGGCCCAGCCGCAAGCGCCAGCGGTTCCGGACGTGACGGATGGCGCGGAGGACTTCGTTTCGATCGCCGGTCAGCATTGGCTCGTCGCGCATGGGTCGGCCTCGATTCGGCATCGGGTGTTTCAAGGTGATCACACCCTTTTAGCACGCCCGGCACCTGACGCCAAGCCCGCGCGCTGCGCCGGCCGCCCATGCCCACCGAACCGGCGCCGCTCGGGTGCCGCAGTCCTGCACCGACCCACCACTATGCGGCAGGGGCGCACACGTGGTTTGCGCGGGACGCCGGGCACGGATGGTGGCGGGACCGTAGCCCGTCATACTACGCTTTACACATGACGATCGGGAACATTCTCCATCGAGGTGTCCGTGTCGCAAGGGCGTCTGGAGTCTCCACGTCACGCGCAACTGGCGCCTCACGTTCCGAGTCGACGGAGATGAAATCGTCGACGT
>JAGWAH010000061.1:0-11558 GCA_021296515.1 Acidobacteriota bacterium
CGACGCCGAGATCGACGCGGTCGTGCGCTGGGTCGACGCCGGCGCGCCGCTCGGCAACCCGGCCGACATGCCGCCGCCGATCGAGTGGCCGGCGGACGACATCTGGCGCCTCGCCGCCGAGTACGAGGAGCTCGGCGAGCCGGATCTGGTGGTCCGCTCCACCCCGTGGACGCAGCCGGCAGAGGGCCAGGACCAGTGGTACCAGCCCGTGGTCGAGACCGGGCTGACCGAGGACCGCTGGGTGAAGGCGCTCGAGGTACGGCCGTCGCTGGAAGGCCGTCCCATCGTGCATCACGCCGTCACGTACCTGATGCAGGAGGAGAGCCCGGAGGACTTCGAGGCGGCCGTCGACGTCCCGGGTACCGGCTCCTACTTCACCGAGTCTTCCGCGAGAACACCGGCAAGCTGCTGAAGGCCGGGTCGCGGGTCCGCTACGACCTCCACTACCACTCGGTCGGCGAAGAAATCACCGATTCCACCGAGCTCGGCATCTGGCTGTACCCGAAGGGCTACGTGCCCAAGTACCGCGTCTACGCGCAGGCGATGGGCGTGCGACAGGCCATGGAGACCCTCGACATCCCGCCCGGCCAGGTGACCGAGCACGAGGCCTTCGTCCCATTGCGGTTCCCCGCGCGGCTCGAGAACTTCCAGCCGCACATGCACATTCGCGGCAAGTCGATGGCGATGGAGGCGATCTACCCGAACGGCCGGACGGAGATGCTCAACTACGTCGACAAGTTCGACTTCAACTGGCACGTCAACTACGTCTACGCCGACCACTCGGCCCCGGTCCTGCCCGCCGGCACGGTCATCAAGATCACCGCATGGCACGACAACTCGGCCGGCAACCGGGCGAACCCGGACCCGACGCAGTGGGTCGGCTGGGGCCAGCGCAGCTACGACGACATGTACCACGCGCACGTCAACGTCGTGTACCTCACCGACGAGGACTACGAGCAGATCGTCGCCGAGCGCGCCGCGGCGACGGACAACGACGAGTAGGCGGACGGCCGGCCCATGACCGCCATCCGTTCGCGTCGGCTGCTCGCAGCCTGCGCTTTGCTGTTCTTCTCTTCGTCCCGGCCCCTCGACGAGACGGCGGTCGGAGCCACCGGGGGAAGCGCCGCCCAGCCGTCTCCGGCGCCGGCATTCACGGTCGATCCCTTCTGGCCGCGGGAGCTCCCCGGGGACTGGCTGCTCGGCAACGTCGTCGGCGTCGCCACCGATTCGAGCGACAACGTCTGGATCATCCACCGGCCGAACAGCCAGCGGGGCGCGGAGAACACGCCGCCGGTCATCGCCTTCGACCCCGCGGGCGCCGTCGCTCACGCCTGGGGCGGGCCCGGCGCAGGCTACGACTGGGGCACGCAGACGCACGGCATCCACGTCGACCATGAAGACAACGTCTGGGTCGGGTTCGGCGGCGGCCTGCCGTACGACCTGTCGAGCCGCGCCACGACCGACAACGCGCACGTGCTGAAGTTCACGCCGGAGGGTGAGTTCCTGCTCCAGATCGGCGACTTCGGCCGGGGCACCGAAGGGAGCGGCAGCACCGCGTTCCTCGGCCAGCCGACCGACGTCTTCGTCGATCGCGCGAGCGACGAGGTCTACATCAGCGACGGCTACACGAACCGGCGGGTGATCGTCTTCGACGCGAACACCGGCGAGTACCGCCGGCACTGGAGCGCCTACGGCAACCCGCCGGACGATGGGCCGCAGCCGCCGTTCTCGAGGGGCGGGCCGTTGCCGCAGCAGTTCAACACGCCGCATTGCGTCGGCCGGGCCGCCGACGGTCGCGTCTACGTCTGCGACCGCGGGAACCAGCGGCTGACGGCACGTTCGCGAGAGAAGCGCTGATCGGGGCGGAGTTGCGCAACGGAACCGTCGGCGGCACGCCGTGGGACCTGGCGTTCTCACGCGATCCGGAACAGCGCTTCATCTTCGTCGCCGACGGCGGCAACCACGCCGTACACACGCTGTCGCGGGAGACGCTCGAGGTCGTGGCCACCTTCGGACGCCGCGGACGGTGGGCCGGCCAGTTCGAGTCGCCCCACAGCCTGGCCGTCGACTCGCGGGGCAACCTGTTCGTCGGCGAGACCCTCGACGGCCGCCGCGTCCAGAAGTTCGTACCCGCCGAGTGAGCCGCCGGTCGCCAGCGGCAGTTCGTCCCATCGGGCGAGATGCGTTCCTGCGCAGCCGACGGCTCGCCCTTCAGCCGGCCTTCCTCCCCACCACCACCGTCATCCCCACCTCGCGCCAGACGCACTCGGCGGCGAAGCCGGCCGCCGCGACGGTCGCCAGCTCTTCCTCCAGCGGGAAGTAGGTGTCCTCCTCCGCCCACTCCTCGAAGTGCTTGAACGCCCGCTCGCGGGCGATGCCCTGCCTGACCATGTGGTCGGCCCAGGCGCTCCAGGTCGCCTCGCTCGCGGCCGGATCGGACGGCATCGTCGCGTCGGCGTTGACGAAGACGCCGCCCGGCGCTAGCGCGTCGTGGACCCGCCGGTAGAGCGCCCGCTTGGCGTCCAGCGTCGGTACGTGGTGCAGCGCCAGCGACGCCGCCGCTCCGTTGCAGGGTGGCAACGCCCCGAGAAAAGACCCTTCGGTGAAGCGCACGCGCCCGCCGAACCGCCCCAGCCTCGTCCGCGCCTGCGCGAGCATCTCCCGGTCCACGTCGATCAGCTCGACGGTTCCGCCCGCGCCGGACTCGAGGATCGCCTCGGCAAGAGCGCCGGTACCTCCTCCCAGGTCGAGCACCAGGCCCGCGGCAACCGGCGCCAGCTCGCGCGCGACGACGCCGAGCAGCGCCTCGTAGCCGGGAATGAACTGGCGGATCGTCGCGTCGTAGGCGTCGATGGTGACGCGGAGATGCCGGCGGACGGAGTGAGTGGCGGCGTCGTCCGTCATGCCAGGACCGGCACCGATAGGGCCAAGCTACGGCGTGAGCCCGAAGATGTCGCCAACGGGAAGACGGAAACCTGGCAACAACGGCTCGCCATACAGCCCGTCGGATCTCTCGAGTCGTCGCGGCGCGCCGTCTGGCTCATGGATCTCGACCAACCCTCGCAGCTCTTCCGCCGTCATCGCCCGGTCCTGCCGCAGCGCCGGCAGGTGTTGGCCCGGGACCGGCAACGGCGATGCCGACGCACTGGGGTTCATGGAGTGACGCCAGCGCTCACGGGGTGACGGTAACGGTGAGGTCGGCGATCGTGGCCAGACCGCCGTCGTGCGCGATGGCGCGCAGCACGTAGTCGCCCGGCTCGGCGAACGTGGCCTCGGCAACCCAGCGGCCGTCCTCGGGCGGCTCGGGCGTCTTCCACCCGGGCGACCAGGGAGAATCGACGTTGTCGCGGGTGTCTTCCCAGACCTTGATCTGCGGCGGGTCGAACGTCACCGGCCCGGCGCCCCGGTAGACGAACCATGACAGGCGGTGGCCGGTGGCGGTGTCGGTGGTGATGGGGCGGGGATAGCGCGGATTCGACGTGATGGACCGGGCTCGCGGCTTGCCGTCGTCGGTCGACAGCGCCACGAGCGACAGCGGCTCGCCGGCGGGCACGGTACGCTCGCGCTCGCCCTCGATCTCCAGCGTCGGCGGCTGGTTGTCGGGCAGTTCGGGCGTGGACCCGGCGGCCCCGCCCGCGCCGTAGTTGGCTTGAATCACCAGATCGTCGATGAAGTAGTCACGCTTCAACGTGGCGTAGGCGCGCTCGGTCTGGCCCTGGGTCGTCAGGGTCCAGACGAGCTCCCTGTCGCCGAAGTCGGCCGGGACCCGGATACGGAAGACGAACCGGTTGCGCCGCGGGTGAAAGCGGCTCGGCTGTCCCTGGTCGGGGCCGCCCGGCTCGATGCTGTTGTCGGGGCCGATCGGGACGTCGATCTCCTCTTCCCAGTTCCGGTTCATGTACCCGAAGACCAGATTGAACGACCCGTCGTCGTTGCGCTCCCAGCCCTCGTAGGCGGGCGCGATGGTCTGCCCCGTCGCGTACAGCTCCTGGGCGAGCCCGATCGAGGGCGCCGCGAGCAGCGCTACGGCCACCACCACGATGCCGAAACGGACGGTACCGTTCATGACGCGCCTCTCAGTTGCCACCGCCGGCCGCGTCCGACTCGCCATCCGAGCCACAGGTGATGCAGCCGATGTCGTCGACGACGTCACCGGCGTCGAGCATCGCCTCCCGCTCCGCGACCGCCTGCGCGAATTCCTCTTCGTCCAGGTAGATCGCCTGCATCAGGTTGATGAACATGTTGTCCACGGAGCGATGGCCCGAACCGGACCAGTTGCGCGGATCGGGCACGTTCGGATTCGCCGGCGAGTTGTCGAAGTACCCCGTCAGGTGGAGCACCGTGCCCTTCGGCAGCAGCGGCGCCGCGTCGTCCTCGTACTTGTAGACGCGCACCCAGTTGTGGTCGTAGCCCGCGCAGTTGAGCGTGCGCACGGTCGAGCCCAGGATCGCGTCGAGACACATCCGGACGCCGGGCGCGTGCATGTGCGGCTCGAAGACGCTGATCTTGGCGTTCTCCGGCATGGTGAAATACGCGTCCGCGCGCTGATTGGCCTCCATCGGACGGATGTCGAGGTCCGGGCCGTTGCCGAAGAAGAGGAGCTGCATTTCCTTGTCCGGCTCGTAGCCCCGCGGATGGAACTTGAACCCGACCTCGAGGCGGGCCGTTGTATCGGTCCCGTTCGCGTGCAGGTGCGTCGACGGGAACAGCACTGTCGTGCCGGCCTCGAGCAGCCGGCCGGCCTGCGCGTCGAACACGTCGGCGTTGCGCCCTACCTCGTGCACGGGCCAGCTCACCACGTCGCTCGGCTCGTCGTCCGGTCCGAGGGTGTAGAGCGCCGAGTGATGCACGACGAACAGCCCCCCCACGGTGTCCGACCGCACGCCGCGCTGCAGGTCGTTGCGCTCCTTGTACTCGATCGCCGCCACGTAGCGGTCCTCGGTCAATCCGCTCTCGACCTCGCCGAGGCTGCCCCACCAGTCGGGCGCGTCACCCTCGACCTCGAAGGACGGAGACGAGATGACGAGGTCCGGCTGACCGATCTCCCATTCGTCCACGTCGATGAACGGCGGCGGCTCCGGCATGTCGGCCGGGTCGCCCTGCGGAGCCCCGTTGTCGGCCCAACGGGCGATCGTGGCGATCTCGTCGTCGCTCAGCGACCAGTCGTCCTTGAAGCGCTGGATGCCGATGTTCTTCTCGATGTACCACGGCGGCATGACGCCCGGCTTGTCGCGGAGCCCCGTGCGGAACTTGATGGCCCGCGCCCACGGCCGCACCTCTTCGTACGAGATGAGCGACATCGGCGCCAGCGAGCTCGGCCGGTGGCACTTCTGGCAGCTCCGCTGCAGGATCGGCGCGATGTCCCGGCTGAACGTCGGGTCGTCGGGAACCGCGCCGGCGGACGCGGGAAGCGGCATCGCGAGCGCAACGACCGCGGCAAGACCGCAGAGGCCGGAAAGTTTCGATATCGTCATGGTACGAATCCTCACTCCTGCTACCGGAGACGCCGGAAAGTTCCAGTATATCGCAGGGCTCCGGACAACCGGCCATGAGAGACCGTGCCGGGCGCGCTGCGGCCATCACCCCATGCCTTCCCGGAGGTGGCGCGCGGAGACCGGCTGGAACTTGTGTTCGCGGTGCGGTAGCATGCCGGACACACCATGAAGATGCGGCTTCGTGCGCCGGCGTCGCTCGTTTGCGTCCTGGCCGTGTCCGCCGCCATTCCGGCACCTGCGACCGGCGGATCGAGCGTCGTCTCGTTTCCCTCGCACGGGTTGTCGGATACGACCACGACTACGGGGTATCAGGCGGGCGGCGCGCCACCCGACGACTCCCGACTCGCCGATGCGGCGCAGCGCGGGGAGATCGAGACGGTGCGGGAGTTGCTCGACCAGGGGATCGACGTCGACGCGCCCCAGGCCGACGGCGCGACGGCGCTGGCATGGGCGGTCCACTGGGACGATCTCGCCACGGCCGGTCTGCTGCGGGCCGCCGGCGCCGATGCGAACGCCGCGAACGACCTCGGCGTCACGCCGCTGATGCTCGCCAGCCAGAACGCCAGCGTGCCGATGGTGGAGCTGCTCCTCCGGGCCGGGGCGGATCCGAACGCGGCCCGGCCGGCGGGCGGGACCGCGCTGATGATGGCCGCGCGCTCGGGCGACGCGACCGTGCTGCGGCGGCTGATCGCGGCCGGAGCCGACGTCAACGCCGCGACGAGGAGCGGGCACACCGCGTTGATGTGGGCGGTTGCCGAGCGGCACCGGCGCGCGGCGGCTCTGCTGGCGGAGGTCGGGGCCGACGTGCAGGCGCGCACCGCGGTGCATACGCCGCGGGCACGGACCATCGTCCGCGAGGCGAAGGTGTTGAGCCGGTTCGAAGCCGTCAACCCCGCCGTGCTCCCGCGGGACGGGGACCGGGATCCCCCGCGGCCGGAGGGCGGATTCACGCCGCTGCTCTACGCGGTCCTGGCGGGTGACGCGCCGACCGTGCGCGTGCTGCTGTCCGCCGGTGCGGACGTCGACGATGCCGGACCCGACGGCGTGACCGCGCTGATGCTGGCCCTGCTGAAGCGGCACGAGGAGCTGGCCCTGCTGCTGCTCGACGCGGGCGCGGATCCGATTCCGGCCGCCGCCGGCTTCACGGCGTTGCATCTGGCGAGCGCCACGGGCAGCCTGGCCGTGGCCGAGGCGTTGCTCGCCCGCGGCGCGGACCCCGACGTCCGCCTCGAACGCCCGCAGCGTCTCACCAACTCGTTCGAGATCGGCGTCTTCACGTCTCCCGGCTCGGGACGGCTGACCCAGATCGGCTCCACGCCTTTCATCGTGGCCGCCAAGTCCGCGGACGGCCGGATGATGCGCCTGCTGGCCGCGGCGGGGGCGGATCCGCACCTGACGACCGATGACGGATCGAACGCTCTGATGCTCGCGGCCGGGCTCGGCAAGCGCGCCGCGACCGACGTCACCTACTATGCCTGGACCGAGGAGAAGGCGGTGGAGGCCCTCGCCGCCGGGCTGGAGCTGGGGCTGGACGTCAACGCGGCCAACGCGCATGGCGAGACCGCCCTGCACGCCGCCGCCTACCACAACGCGAACCGCGTCATCGAATTCCTCGTGGACAACGGCGCGGACATCGATGCGCTGAACGCGGCCGGGCAGACGCCGTTGCGCCTCGCCGAGGGGCACCTGATCTGCTGCACCACCTTCGTACGGCACCCCGAGGCGGCGACGCGGCTGCAGGAGCTGGGGGCGGACCCCGACGCCGGCATGCGGTTGACGTTCGGACTGACGAACTACGGCGATCGGGATCAGGCCGCGCCCGATCCCCGCGGCCCCGAGGCCCGAACGGGACGCTGATGGAGACGATGGCGCTGACGAAGCCGGCGCGGATGGCGGTCGTCGCGGGCGTTGCCGGTGCGCTGAGCCTCGCCGCCGCGAGCCCCGCGCGGGCGCAGCATGAGCAGGAGGCCCCGGCGGCAGCCGCCACGGCACGCGCCGCGCTCGACCGCTACTGCGTCACCTGCCACAACGAGAGGCTGCGCACGGCCGGGCTGACCCTCGACACGGTCGATCCGGCACATGTGGGCGAAGCCCGCGAAACCTGGGAGAAGGTGGTGCGGAAGCTCCGCACCGGCATGATGCCGCCCGCCCCGCGTCCGCGGCCGGACGCGGACACCTACTCCGCGGTCGTCGACTACCTGGAAGCCGCTCTCGACCGCGCCGCGGACGCTAGCCCCGATCCGGGGCGGCCCGCGTTGCAGCGACTCAACCGCGCCGAGTACACGAACGCGGTCCGGG
Organism: Acidobacteriota bacterium; assembly: GCA_021296515.1. Taxonomy (GTDB): domain Bacteria; phylum Acidobacteriota; class Vicinamibacteria; order Vicinamibacterales; family UBA8438; genus WTFV01. Next base: position 7,794 of record JAGWAH010000061.1, read on the forward strand.
ACCTGCTGGCGCTGGAGGTCGACGGCCGGGCCCTGCTGCCGGCGGACGACTCGGGCTACGGATTCGACAACATCGGCGACGTGCTGTCGGTCTCGCCGGGACTGCTGGAACGCTACCTGCTGGCGGCCGCGAAGATCAGCCGCCGCGCCGTCGGCGACCCGACGCTGCGCCCGGCCACCGCCGTCTACAAGACGTCGCCGCTGCTGTCGCAGGACGGCCGCGTCAGCGAGGACCTGCCCTTCGGGTCCCGCGGCGGGCTCGCGGTGCGGCACCACTTCCCGCTCGACGCGGAGTACGTGATTCGCGTGGCCCTGCGGGGACGCGCGCGCGCCGGGCACCGACTCGAGATCCGTTTCGACCGCGAGCGCGTCCGACTCTTCGACCTGGCGGGGAGGGAGCCGCTGGCGGTACGCATCCCGGTGACCGCCGGCACCCGGCTGCTGGGCGCTTCCTTCGTCGAGGAGATCGGGCGGTCGCTGCCGGTCGACGGACGGCCGGCGCCGCCCCCGATCACCAGCTTCGCCTTCACGCTCTACCCGAACGCTCCATCCGTGGAGCGGATCGAGGTGGTCGGCCCCTTCGACGGACAGGCGCCCGCGGACACCCCGAGCCGCCGGGCCATCTTCATCTGCCAACCGAACGAAGACACCGGCGAACGGCCGTGCGCCGAGCGGATCCTCGCGTCGCTCGCCCGCCGCGCGTACCGGCGGCCGGTGACCGCCGCCGACACCGCGCCCCTCCTCGCCGCCTTCGAGGCGGGGCGGAACGCGGGAGACGGCTTCGACGACGGCATCCGGTGGGCCATCGAGGCGCTGCTCGTGTCGCCGAAGTTCCTGTTCCGGGTGGAACGCGAGCCGGTCGACGCAGCGCCGGGCGCCCCCTACCGCATCGCCGACCTCGACCTGGCCTCGCGGCTGTCGTTCTTCCTGTGGAGCAGCATCCCGGACGACGAGCTCGTGGACCTGGCCGTCCGCGGGGAGCTCGGCGACCCGGCGGTGCTGGAATCGCAGGTGCGCCGGATGCTGGCCGACCCGCGCTCTCAGGCTCTGGTGGAGAACTTCGCCGGCCAGTGGCTCTATCTTCGCAACCTGCGCACCGCGGCGCCGGACACCACGCGGTTCCCCGAGTTCGACGACAACCTGCGGGAGGCGCTCCGGCGCGAGACCGAGCTGCTCTTCGGCAGCCAGCTCCGCGAGGACCGCAGCGTCCACGACCTGCTGCGCGCGGACTACACCTTCGTCAACGAACGGCTGGCCCGGCACTACGGCATCCCCAACGTCTACGGGAACCACTTCCGGCGCGTGCGGTACCGCGACGACCGGCGGGCCGGCCTGCTCGGTCACGGAAGCATCCTGACGGTGACGTCGTACCCGCACCGTACGTCGCCCGTGCTGCGCGGCAAGTGGCTCCTGGAGAACCTGCTGGGCGCGCCGCCGCCACCGCCGCCGCCCGACATCCCCGAGCTCGGCGAAGAGGACACCGCCGCGGCGCCGGCGACCATGCGCGAGCGGATGGCGCAGCATCGGGCCAGCCCCGCGTGCTCCACCTGTCACGCGAAGATCGACCCGCTGGGGTTCGCCCTCGAGAACTTCGACGCGGTCGGACGCTGGCGCGCGGGTGAGGACGGAGCAGCCACCGCCATCGACGCCTCGGGCGAGTTGCCCGACGGCGCCCCGTTCGACGGCCCCGCCGCGTTCCGCGACGCGCTGCTGCGCGAGCCGTGGGCCACCGAGTTCGCCACCGCCGTCACCGAGAAGCTGCTGACCTACGCACTCGGGCGCGGGCTGGACCACCGCGATGCGCCCGCCGTCCGCCGGATTCTCCGCGACGCGCGGGCCGACGACTATCGCTGGTCGTCGCTGATTCTCGGTATCGTCGAGAGCGCGCCGTTCCGGATGCGGAGGCCGTTGGACGCGAGCGACCAGAGCGCGCCGTAGCGGACGATGAGGATGCAGAGATGATCATCACGAAGAAGACGCTTTCCCGCCGTACGGTGCTCCGCGGTCTCGGCGCCTCGCTGGCGCTGCCGCTGCTGGACGGCATGGTCCCGGCGTTTGCGGCGATCCGCAACTCGGCGGCCAATCCCGTCCGCCGCTTCGGCGCAGTCTACGTGCCGAACGGCGTCGAGATGCGCGCCTGGACCCCGACGGGAACGGGCACGACGCTGGAGCTGACGCCGGTCCTCGAGCCGCTGGCGCCGGTGCGCGAGCGGGTCAACGTGCTGAGCGGCCTGGCCGACAAGGTGGCCATCCCCCGCGAGGGCGAAGGGGTCGGAGACCACGCCCGCGCCGCGTCCACGTGGCTGACCGGCGTGCACGTCAAGAAGACCGAGGGTCCCGACATCCGGGCCGGCGTCTCCGTGGACCAAATCGCCGCCCGTGCGTTCGGCAACGAGACCCAACTCGCCTCGCTGGAGCTGGCCATCGACTCGGTGGAGGTGCTCGGAGCCTGCGACCAGGGCTATAGCTGCGCCTACACGAACACCATCGCCTGGCGCACGCCGACCACCCCGCTGCCGATGGAGAACAACCCGCGCGCCGTGTTCGAGCGCCTGTTCGGCGCCACCGACAGCACGGACGTCCAGGCGCGGCTGGCCCGCCTGCGCCAGGACCGCAGCATCCTGGATTTCGTGACCGGCGAGGCGGACGCACTCCGCCGCACCCTCGGCCACGGCGACCAGCTCAAGCTGGCCCAGTACCTCGACGCGGTCCGGGACGTCGAGCGGCGCATCCAGATGGCCGAGCGGCAGAGCGACCGCGAGATCCCCGTCGTCGAGCAGCCGGCCGGCATCCCCGACACGTTCGAGGAGCACTGCCGGCTGATGTTCGACCTGCTGATCCTGGCCTACCAGACCGACCTGACGCGCGTCAGCACCTTCATGTTCGGCCGGGAGGTCAGCGGCCGATCGTTCCCCGAGATCGGCGTGCCGGGCGGCCACCACGGCTACTCGCACCACCAGAACGATCCCGAAAACCTGGCGATGCTGGCCCGGATCAACACGCATCACATCCGGCAGTTCGGCTACTTCCTGGAGAGGATGCAGTCGATCCCGGACGGCGACGGCTCGCTGCTCGACCACTCGCTGTTCCTCTACGGCGCGGGCATCAGCGACGGCAACCTCCACTTCCACCTCGACCTGCCGGCGCTGCTGGCCGGCGGGGCGGCAGGACGCGTGAAGGGCGGTCGCCATCTGCGCTACGAGCACGACACGCCGCTGTCGAACCTGCACGTCGCCGTGCTCGAGAAGCTGGGACTGCCGGTGGAGACCTTCGGCGACAGCACGGGCACGCTGCGGTATCTGACGGGAATCTAGAGAACCGTCCGCGGCCCGTACGCGCCGGTCTCGACGCCGGACCGACAGGCGCCTCTCGAAGAAGTCGGGAGATGGCCTGCTTCGGCGTAGCGTCGGTGGAACGCTACGACAACATTCATCCGGGGGAAACCCGATGCAGAGACGTGATTAGAATCGGCACCCGCGCCCCGCTTGCCCCTGCACCAAGCGGCTTTCAGCGAGCGGCGCGGCCCACGAGACCCTGGAAGGTGCGCTCGACGAAGTCGTCCACACCGGGGACGAACAGCACCGAGAGGATCGTGACGGCCAGAGCGGCGGCGATGCCCCAGTAGAAGTACCGCATCGCCCGGTCCGGGGACAGTTCAGGGAGTCCCATTTCCGTCAGTCCCTCGGCGTCGCCTCGAAGACCCAGGAGTCGCCCGCTTCCACGGACGCCCGGGTCACCTGCGACGGGTACTTGTCGCGGATGGCCG
>JAGWAH010000061.1:11597-15028 GCA_021296515.1 Acidobacteriota bacterium
GCTTGCCCTCGATCCGGAGCACCGCGCGGCCGTCGCGTTCCGCCTGCACCGGCCAGCGCTTCCACAACCGCCCCACGGCGGTGCCCATGTAGCCGGACCAGACATAGAGCCGACCGTCGTGCTCGGTCGTCCAGATGCGGCGCGACCGGGGAGGATCCAGCAACTGCAGCTCGATGGTGGGGATGTCCCTCACGAAGCTCCAGTCGGGTTCGGGGCCGGCGTGCAGCTCGCCGGCCACCAGGGGGCCGCCGGAGAACAGCCGGTTCGGCCCATCGGCGAACCGTTGCTTGACTGCCGCGGTGGTGACCGCCGCCACCGGGATCGACAGCAGGCAGCCGACGACGATCAGCACACGGGTGACCATGCTCATGACGCGTCCAGTCTAGGAGTCTGCGCCGCAGAACGCAACGGAACGAGTTCTGCGATCAGCTCCATTCACCGATACCGTCATCCGTTCTCCTCTTGCTCGAGCCGGGGCGGGGCCGGCTGGGTGGTCGATGCGAGCGACAACCCGCGCGCAGGGCGACACGGGCGTCGGCCGCATCCACCCGGAGATAGTCGAGCCCGGTAGAATTCTGTCATGACGTGCCTGCGCCCGCCGATTGTCGTCGCAGCCGCGCTGGTGGCCGCCTGGGTTCTGCTCGCGGGGTCGGCCCTGGCCGGGCAGGACCCCGCGACCGATCCGCACGGCGCGACCCGACGCGTCACGCTTTCGATCGTCGGCACCACCGACCTGCACGGCCGAGTCTTCCCGAACGGCGGGCGCGGAGGCCTTGCGCTGCTGGGCGGGTATCTACGCAATCTGCGCGCGGCGAGGCAGGCCGACGGCGGCGCGATGCTGCTGCTGGACGCGGGCGACACCTTCGAGGGCGGCACCGCCTCCAACATCTCGGAAGGGGCCCTCGTCGTCGACGCGTACAACGCGCTCGGCTACGACGCGCTCGCCATTGGCAACCACGAGTTCGACTACGGGGCGGTCGACAACGCGGCCGGGAAGAGCGCAACGCCCGCGGGGGATCGGACGCCCGACATGCGCGGTGCGCTCAAGGCCGCGGCCGCGCGGGCACGGTTTCCGTTCCTCGCGGCGAACCTGATCGACGCGGCGACCGGACGCCCGGTGGAGTGGCCGAACGTCCGGCCGTCCACGATCGTCGACACCGCGGGCCTGCGGGTGGGCATCGTGGGGGTCATGACCCGCTACGGGCTCACCAGAACGCTCGCCGCCAACGTCCAGGGGCTCGATACGACCGCGCTCGAGCCCGCCGTCGAGAGCGAAGCGCGGCGCCTGCGCCGGCGCGGCGCCGACCTCGTGGTGATGCTCGCGCACGCCGGCGGCGCCTGCTTTCGGTTCGACGATCCCACCGACCTGTCGTCGTGCGACGACGACGCCGAGATCTTCCAGTTGGCCCGGCGGCTGCCGCCCGGCCTCGTCGACGCGATCGTCGCCGGACACACCCACCGGGCGGTGGCGCACGAGGTGGCGGGCATCCCGATCGTCCAGGCCTACTCGCGCGGGAGCGCCTTCGCGCGGGTCGACCTGACGGTCGAGCGCGGCGCCGGGGTCGTGTCCGCACGGCTCTTTCCGCCCCAGGCGGTCTGCGCCGCCGTCGCCCCGGACGGGTGGTCCTGCGCGAACGGCGGCGACACGCCCGCGACCTACGAGGGTACGCCCGTCCGGCCCGACCAATCGATCGTCGTCGCGATGCAACCGGCGCTCGACCGGGTGAACCGCTGGCGCGCCGAGCCGCTCGGCGTCACCCTGGAGACACCTCTCCCGCGGAATCCGGACGGCATCGAATCGCCGCTCGGCAACCTCTTCGCGGATGCGCTCCTGGCCGCCGCGCCGGGCGCCGATCTGGCGATCGGCATGGGTGGCAGGCGGGCGGGGCTGCGCAGGGATCTGCCGGCCGGGGCGCTCACCCGCGGACCCCTCTACGACGTGTTCGCCTTCGACAACCGCATCGTCGAGCTGGCGATGACCGGCGCTCAGGTGCGGCAGGCCCTGGCCCGCGAATTGACGCGCGAGCTGGCCCGCAGCCTGCGAGGCATCCCGAGCGTGTCGGGCATCCGCGTACGGGTGGCCTGCGACGGGGACCGGCGGGAGCTCGAGATCGTTCGGCCATCGGGAACACCGATCGGCCCGGACGAAACGCTTGTCGTGGCGACCACGGACTTCTTCGCCCGGCGCGCCGCGCGCGACGCGGTCGCCGTGCCCCCGGCTGCGGTGCAGGCGTCGGCGCCGCTGGTCCGGGAGGCGGTCGCCGACTGGGTCGGTACCCGCGGCGGACGGCTGGGGGCGGCCGATCTCGTGACACCGCCGCGGTGGGAAACGCCGGAGCGCGGCGCGTGCTTCCCTGCGGATCGATGAAGCAGAAGCGCCAGTCCCGGGCTTCACGGAAGTTCTGCAGGTCGGCCGCGACCCGGATCAGCGCAAGCACGGCGCCATGCCGCCCGCATGAACCAGCGCTGCTGCCCGATCAGGTCCGGGGGACCGATTGAGCCACAGCACGCCGCCGGCGTTCACCCGGCTCCTGCGGCGTTACCGACGAATCGCGTTGCTGTCGCTGGTCACCGGCGCCTTCTTCGCCTTCCTGTGGACGGCCTTCGCCCTGCTCCTGCCGGCACCGCGCCTGCGACGGCCCGCCCGCAACGCCATCTTCCGCGTCTGGGCGCGCATCTGCCTGCGCGTCATCGGCGCCCGCGTGCGCGTGGAGGGAACGCCTCCGCGAGCGCCGTTTCTGCTCGTCTGCAACCACCTCGGCTACGTCGACATTCCGGTGCTGGCATCCTGCGCCGACGCATGGTTCGTCGCCAAGATGGAGATGCGTTCATGGCCGATCGTCGGAATCCTCTGCCGTTCGGTGGGCACCATCTTCATAGACCGGAAGACGGGCCGTGACGTGCTGCGCGTCAATCGGCTCATCGAGGACGTGCTGCGCCGCGGCTACGGCGTTGTCGTCTTCCCCGAAGGAACGAGCACGCAGGGATTCGAGGTCCGCCGCTTTCGCACTTCTCTTCTCGACCACGCGGCGCGCACGGGGATGCCGGTTCACGCGGCGGCGCTCACCTGCCGCACGCCGCCCGGAGGGCCCCCGGCACACCTCTCGGTCTGCTGGTGGGGCGACGCGCCCCTCTTCGCCCACGCGCAGTGCCTGTTCGAGCTGCGGCGCTTCGATGTCGTGGTCCGGTTCGGACCCGTGGCCGTCGCCGCGGGCGACCGCAAGGAGCTGGCCGCACGCCTGCACCGCGAGGTCGAACGCATCTTCGAGCCGGTCGTCCCGCCGGACCAGCGCGCCTTCGAGACCGGCTTCTGAACCCGCAACGCGCGCAGGCAACGGAACCGCGCTACTCGACGCCTTCCATCAGGTATTCGACGAGCGCGGGCACGATGATGTCCGGCCGCTCCAGGTGCGGCACATGACCCAGCCCGG
>JAGWAH010000062.1:0-378 GCA_021296515.1 Acidobacteriota bacterium
GCGCACGCGGTGCGGCTTCGGCGCCGCACGACGAACCGCGGGAACAACAGGAGGATCCGTCATGACGACCATCGCGGCCCTGGCGATGAACGCTGTTGTGCTGGTTCACGTCGTCACCGGCTTCATCGGCCTCGCCGCGTTCTGGATCCCGGTGTTCGCCCGCAAGGGCGGCCCGCTGCACGTGCGGGCGGGCCGCGTCTACGCCTACTGCGCCTATGTCGTGACGCTGTCCGCGGTCACCGCGTCGGCCGGGCAGGTCGTCTCCTATCAGGCGCAGGGCATCGCCTTCGCCGACCGGCCCGAGCTCTACGGCTTCGCCGTGTTCCTCGGCTATCTCGGGATGGTGACGTTCGCCACGGTGCGGCAGGCGATGCGGGT
>JAGWAH010000062.1:592-2264 GCA_021296515.1 Acidobacteriota bacterium
CGATGCTCGGCGGCGGCATCGCCTTCCACACCGCGTTCATCGTCTTCGGCGCACAGCGCGTCTGGGCCTACGAGCTCGCAGGGCCGCTCGCCATCGTGCCGTGGATCCTCCCGACGGTCGTCGGCATTCCCGCGATAGTCGTGTGGACGCGGTACTACCGGCGGAAGTTCGGCCCGGCGCCGGCTGCCGCCTGACGGCCGATCCGGCCAGCTCGAGTGCTGCCGGTCAAGTGGCTCAGGGTGCAGGCGGCCGGCCGGGACGGCCGCGCCGATAGCGGCTCGCCATGTACTCGTCGACCCAGCGGCGCGAGCTGCGCCAGTTCCCGGCAGGGCCTCGCGTGGCGCGGAGACGTCCCCGTTCAGCCGCCGCGCGCAGCGCGGAGGCCTTCATGCCCGGCGTTTCCAGGGCGGCCAGGGGCACGAGCCTCGCCGGACCGGCCACGGCTGGAATGACGAACCGGTGCAGGCTGCCCAGGATCGCCCTCGCGAGCATTTCTCCCAGCGGACTCGTCTCGCCGGCGTCCGGATATCTCGCGCGGTCACGTTTGTAGATGATGGCGGGCGGGTAGCCGAGCCGCGCGAGGACGAGATTGAGAATCAGCCGCCCGGCCCTGCCGTTGCCGTCGAGAAACGGATGGATCTGCTCGAATCGGCAATGCACCGCCGCGAGGGCCTCCGGGAATTCCACCCGGGTCGCGTCGAGCGCGTTGACGCGATCCATCCAGGTGGTCATCTCGGCAGGGACAAGCGGCCACGACACGGGAAGCATGCCACCGGGAAACGGGTTGATCTCATGCTCGCGGAAGCTGCCGGGGGCTTCGCGCGCGGTCGCGCTCGGATGCGGCGCCACCTGCCAGACGGGCGTCATCGCCGTATGGTGCACGTGCCGCACCTCCTCGAGCGTCAGGATCCGTTCGGGATGCGCGAGTCCGTTCGGGCTGATGGCCTGACGGTAGACCCAGTCCGCGGCGTCGGCGTAGCCACGGACCTCCATGTACTCCGACCGCCCGTCCTTCGTCGAGGAGCCGCTCGACCTGCTTGAGGACGAGGGTGTTGCCCTCGAGGGCGGTGGAGTGATGCGCCTCCTCGTACCAGATGCCGCGCCAGATGTCGGCGGCCTCCGGCGGACTCGGCAGACCGCCCAGTCGCTCCCGGAGCTCCGTGATCTGGATGGCGAGCTGGCGGTACACTTCCGTCCTCGGGGGACGACCACGGCCGCGTGGATTTTGTTCGGTCATGGGTAGACGAAAGTTACCGAACACATTCCGGTTTGTCGAGCGCGCCGGGCAATTAAAGTTACCGAACACTTTGCGGGTGGGTACGGCGTTGCTCCACACGACGTCACGACGCTGGGTGTGAGCCTGATTGGCCTGCTGGCGGCTGGTGGTCCGGCCTGTGACCTGCGGGCGCGGCGAGCGGCGCGTCTCGATACCGCCGCCGCGCTGCGGAGGGAGTGACTCCTGGTGGGGCTTCAGTCCGCCGGCCGCGGCTGCTCTCGAAGTGCCGCGAGCCGCAGAGGACCGCTCACGCCGCAGCGTGCCCGCCGCCGGGCGCGTGTCGCCGAGTGCGGGACACCGGAGCAGCCCCCGCCGCCTGCCGCCGCCGCACGCCGTCGATTCCCGCGCACCACGGGCGGTCGATCTTCTCCACCGCGACACGCCGCGTCCAGAACC
>JAGWAH010000062.1:2514-17988 GCA_021296515.1 Acidobacteriota bacterium
GCGGCGAGCGCGCCGGGCGTCCTGCTGCGAAGCGTTTGACCGGCGGCGCGCGGGCCGGGATCATTCCGCGGTGAAGTCGTGGTCCCGGCACAAGCCGTGCGCGGCGGCGTTCGCGCTTCTGGTCGCTTCGGTCGCGACCGGTGCACAGGTTGTGTCGGCGGCGGACGAGTTCAGCATCCCGGCCCGGCGCACCGCACGGCCACCCGACGTCGACGGCCACGTCACCGAGAGCGAATGGCAGGGCGCGGCGCGGGCCGGGAACTTCCTGCAGTTCCAGCCGCAGCGCGGCGCGCCGGCCGAGCTGCCTACCGTGGTCCACGTCCTCTACGACGACGAGTTTCTCTACATGGGCTTCCAGGCCTGGGATCCCGAGCCCCCGCTGTCGCAGATGATCGAGCGCGACGACCCGATCTGGAACGACGACTCGGTGCAGGTCTTTCTCGACACCTTCCACGACCGGCGGACCGGCTACTACTTCATGGTCAACGGGCTCGGGACGCAGTCCGACGGCCGCATCGCCGAGGACGGCGGCACCAGCGACGGGGCGTGGGACGCGCCGTGGCGGTCGCGCGCCCAAAGTACCGACTACGGCTGGTCGGCCGAGATCGCGATCCCCCTGACCTCGATCCAGTACCGGGCGGGCGACGACGTGACCTGGGGCATCAACTTCGGCCGCAGCCGGCGCCGATCCCTGGGGACCGGTCGACTACTGGGCGCGGCTGTCGATGGCGGGCACCCTGGTCGGACTCGACGTCCCGCGGCAGTCGCGCCGCCACCAGATCGTTCCGTACGCCCTGGGGCGGGCCCAGGAGCGCGAGCCGGCGATCGGTGGAGTCGGGCTGGACGTGCGCTACGCCGTCACGCCGCACCTGTCCGCCTACGGCACCGTCAACCCGGACTTCGCGACGATCGAGGCGGACCAGGAGCTGGTCAACCTGACGCGGTTCGAGGTCTCGCTCACCGAGAAGCGGCAGTTCTTCCTCGAGGGCGGCGAGCTCTTCAACCAGCGCATCCGGACCTTCTACTCGCGCCGCATCGCGGACATCGAGGGCGGCGGCAAGCTCCTGGGGAAGCAGGGACCGTGGGCCATGCACGTGCTGGCGACGCGGGCGGACCCGCTGGCTGCCGGCGGCAGCGCCGGCTACGCGGTGGCGCGGGTGCAGCGGGACGTGGCGGCGCGCTCGAACGTGGGCGTCCTCCTGTCCAACCGGACGGTGGACGGGCGGAACCAGGGCTCGGTCGGCGGCGACGCCAGCCTGTACTTCACGGAGAACTGGGGCCTCACCGGCCAGCTCGTCCACAGCTACGGGCAGTACTCCCAAGGGGCCGGCGCGTTCTTCGTCCGCCCCTCCTACGACTCCGCGACCGCCCATTTCCACGTCGGCTATACGCACCTGGGCGACCGCCTGGCCGACAACGTCAACGTGGTCGGCTTCATCGTCGATGACGACCGGCGCGAGGTGGATGCGGCCGTCAACAAGACCGTCTGGCTGCCGGACGGACCGGTCGAGCGCGTCCAGTACGACTCCGCCTACGACGTCTACTGGGGACAGACGGGGATCCTGCGGAGCTGGCAGGTGGAGGAATCGCTGGCCGTCGATCTCCGCAACCGCTGGACCGCGGCGGCGCGTCACACCGAGGAGTTCAAGCGCTTCGAGCGCGACTTCCGGAACCGGCAGACCGGCGTCGAGATCGGCTACAACACCCGGTCCTACCAGTCCTTCCGCGGCGGCGTGTCGACCGGCCACAACTTCGACGCGGACTTCGTGCTCGCAAGCGCCGTCGCGCAGTACAAGCTCACCGACCGGACGTCGACCGAGTACGAGCTGCAGCGGCTGACTCTCGATCCGGATCCGGGCGGCGGCGGCACCTGGATCCACGTGGTCCGCGCCAGCCGGTTCTTCACCCCCGACCTGTTCCTGCGCGTGTTCCTCCAGACCAACTCGGCCATCGACCGCCGCAACGTGCAGGCGGTGTTCGTCTACCGCTACCGCCCGCCGTTCGGGACGGTCCAGGTCGCCTACCAGCGCGGCACGGCCGAGTTCGGCCAGCGCTCGGACCAGGGCCACACGCTGTTCCTCAAGGTCACGACGGTGCTGTGACCGGCGCCGCACCGGGCACCGGGAGTACGCTCCGGGACGGAGCAGCTCGGGACGTTTCTGATCACGACCCCCGAGGGCGCCGGCTACCTGGCGCACATCGACATGCAGGAGCCGCGCTTCGAGGAGATGCTCCGGGAGCAGCAGGCCGCCCGCTGATTGCACGGATCCTGCCGGAACGTCTCAGTAGCGATTCCGCCGCATCGACGATCTCGGATCGGGTGATCCCGAGCTGTCTACTCACGTCGTCGAGTTGGCGTTGGAGATCCGGTTGGAGTCGTACCGTGACGGTGGCCATGTAAGCCGTTGTAAGTACACCTAGAGGCCACGCGTCTTCAACTGGTACCAGATGCGCAGGCCTTGGTCGCGCAGCCGGCCGAAGACCTGTTCGCGATCCGCCCATACGCGGCGCCGGGTGACGTCGATGCCGGCCCGGTCGACGAAGATCAGGGCGAAGGCGGCGGCGTACTGCGCCGGCAGCATCGGCCCGGCGATGTGCGGGGCCATCGACGCGTAGTCGGCGTCGCCGTCGGCGATCCAGACGGCGGCCTGCTCCATCACCGGGGTGCGCGGCGGGTAGAGCGTGGGCGAGTTCGAGACCGTGTAGGTCCCGGCCTGGATCTCCAGCAGCAGGTCCTCGATGACCGGCGCGGTCGACGGCGGCAGGACCTTCAGCCGGTCGCCGGCGCCGGGAGGATCCAGGTCGCGTTGCCGGCCGACGGCGCGCAGCGTCCACTCCTGCCAGCCGTCATCGTCGAGCACCACCCAGCCGTCGCGGCGGGCGACCATGTCGCGTCCGTCCTCGGCGTCGAAGTAGGCGGCGACCGGCGAGGTGATCACCAGGGGATCGCTGCCCGTGCGGCGAATGCGCAGGGTCACCGCTTCCGCGCCGGCGCCGCGCGCTTCGACCGCTACCACGCCCGCGTCGACGGCGTCGAAGAGGTCATGGTCGGCGAGCCGATCGCCGCCGTCCGCCTCGCTGCCGGCGGCCGTGCCGCCGTCTTCCCCGGCGTCAGCCCCGTCACCGGCGGCGCGGAAGAAGAAGAGGTGCTGGCTCGGCAGGAAGTCGTGCAGCCCGACCAGCTCGAAGCCGGCGGCCTGCCACTCCATGAGCACCTGCCGCACCGACATCGTGTGGTCCGCCTTGATCTGATCGCCGGTGCCGTCCTCCGCGCGGTACTCGAGCAGCGCGACACGGCCGCGGGGCGAGAGCGCGCGCCGGATCGCGGCCAGCATCGGCTCGGGATCGGACATCTCGTGGTAGACGTCGGCGATGACGACCCAGTCGACGGCGCCGGCCGGCAGCTTCGGGTCCGTCGGGGTGCCGAGAACCGCCTCGATGCCGGTCACTCCCTCGTCCGCCGCCCGCTGCCGCATGATGTCGAGCATCTCGGGCTGGATGTCCTCGCAGTACACCGTGCCGCCCGGCTGCACCCGCCGCGCCATGCGCCGCGCGTAGTAGCCGGATCCGCACCCGACGTCGGCGACGACGTCGCCCGGCCGCAGCCCCATCGCGTCGAGGACCCGCTCGGGCTGCTCCTGCTCGACGCGCTCCGGCCGTTCGAGCCAGTCGGCGCCCAGGTAGCTCATGAACTCGGCCGGTACGCGGTGTCTCGCCGTTCGCTCGTCCTGGGCCTGAACCGAGGCGGCGGGCCAGCCCGCCGCGAGGAGTCCGCCGAGGGCCGCGACACCGGCCATCCGCCATGTGCTGCGCTTCATGAAATCGGTCTCCTGCATCCGTTGAAGGAACGTCTCGACGCTCTCCCCTGCCGGACCCGGCCGGCGGGAATCAGGCTCTCCTCGGCGCGGCGGCGCCGATTCCCTGCATGGTATCCTGCCTTGCTCATCCGTCGACGGGACTCCACGCCGCAGGGAAAGCGCAGAAGCATGCATGTACGCCTGCTCGCGGTCTTCGCGTTTCTCTTCGTCCTGCCCGCCGGGGCCGGCGCGCAGGCCGTGCCGACGCCGGCGCGGTACTTCGGGTTCGAGATCGGCGCCGACGGCGAGCTGGCGCGGTACCCGAAGGTGCTCGAGTACCTGCAGCTCCTGGCGGATCGCACCGACCGGGTGGAGTACGAGCACCGCGGGACGACGACCGACGGCAATCCGTACGGGCTGGTGAAGTTCAGCTCCCGGGAGAACCTCGATCGGCTGGAGCGGCTGATCGAGATCAACCACCGGCTGGCCGACCCGCGGGGGTTGTCGGACGACCGCGCGCAGGCTCTGGCGCGGGAGGGCGTCCCGTTCTATTTCCTGTATGCCTCGATCCATTCGACCGAGGTCGGCACCGGGCAGACCATCATCAACATCGCCCATCGGCTGGCGACGGAGGAGTCGCCGGAGATTCGGGAAATTCTCGACAACACCGTCGTGCTGCTCGTGCCGTCGCAGAACCCGGACGGCCAGCTCCTTGTGGTCGACCATTGGTACGCGACCGAGAACACCGGCCTCAACCGCGTCTACCCGGACCTCTACCAGCGCTATACCGGCCACGACGACAATCGCGACTGGTTCATGTTCACGCAGAAGGAGACGCGGCTCGCTATCGACATCCACCGGGAGTACAAGCCGCAGATCACGCACGACATGCACCAGATGGGTCCCCGCGGCGCGCGGATGTTCGTTCCGCCGTACAAGGATCCGCACGACCCGAACATCCATCCGCTCCTGCTGGAGGGGCAGGCGCAGATCGGGCGGGCGATGGCGTCGGCGCTGATCGCCGAGGGCAAGAAGGGGATCATCTCCAGCGACCAGTACGACCTGTGGACCCCGGCGCGCCAGTACATGGTCTACCACGGCCAGCCGCGCATTCTGACCGAGATTGCCAGCGCCAACCTCGCCGATCCCTACATCAACCCGAGAGGCCCGGGCCGGCCGCTGGGCCCGCAGGAGGTGCGGACCAATTTTCCCGTGCCGTACGACTCGTCCGTATGGCGCCTGCGCGACATCGTCGAGTACGGCGAGATCGCAACCTACGCCGCGCTCGAGAACATGGCGAAGTACCGCACGCGCTGGATGGAGAACTTCCACCGCGTGCACCGCGACTGGGTCGACCGCGACGAGGCGCCCTACGCGTTCGTCGTGCCGGCGGTCCAACGGGATCCGTTCGCCGCCTACGAGCTGCTGGACATCCTCCATTTCGGCGAGGTCGAGATTCAACGGGCGCGGGGGCCCTTCACCGCCGGCGGCAAGGACTACCCGGCCGGCTCCTGGGTGATTCAGCTCGCGCAGCCCTACGGCGCCTTCGCCAAGACCATGCTCGAGAAGCAGGTCTATCCCGACCTGCGCTACTACCCGGGCGGACCGCCCATCCCGCCCTACGACGTCACCGGGCATACGCTCGGCATGCTGATGGGCGTCGACGTCGACCAGGTCGACGAGCCGGTCGACGCCGACCTGACGCTGCTGGAGACCATCGAGCCGCGGCGGACCCCGCTGCCCGAGCGGCCGGACTGGGGCTATGCCGTCCCGCCCTCGTCGAACGCCGGTTTTCTGGCTGCGGCGCGGCTGCAGGCGGCCGGGATTCCCGTCTATCGGGCTGCCGACCGGTTCGCGTCGAACGGTCGCGAGCACGCTCCGGGCACGTGGCTGGTACCACCCACGGATGCTGCCGAGCGGATCCTCGAGCAGGTGGCGGAAGAGACCGGCCTCGTCGTGA
This sequence comes from Acidobacteriota bacterium, assembly GCA_021296515.1. Classification (GTDB taxonomy): domain Bacteria; phylum Acidobacteriota; class Vicinamibacteria; order Vicinamibacterales; family UBA8438; genus WTFV01. Next base: position 8,272 of record JAGWAH010000062.1, read on the forward strand.
CGGCGGCCGACCGTGCACCCCGCGTGGACGGCCATCGTATGCGCGAGCCGACGCGCGTCGGACTCTGGCGGGCCGCCAACAACATGCCGGGCGGCTGGATGATGTGGCTGTTCGAGCAGTACGAGATCGATCACGCGGTGATCTCGTCGCTCGATTTCGAAGGCGACCTCTCCGACAGGTACGACGTCATCGTGCTCCCCGCCGGCACGAGCCGCACGCGGATCATCCAGGGATTGAGCCCGGACCGGCACGACGAGTCCTGGCGCTGGGCGTACGGGGTGGGTCAAGCGGGCTGGCGCAAGCTGCGCCGCTGGGTGGAGGAGGACGGCGGCACGTTGATCGCGCTCGGCTCGGCCGTCGCCGCCGCCCGGCGACTACTGGACCTGCCGATCGAGCCGGTGCTGCCGGCCCGCGGCGTTCCCGCGCGCAGCGGCAACGGCCGGCGCCCCACCCGCATCACGCTCGGCGAGGCCGAACGGCGGCTGCGGGACGCCTTCCGCAGCCCCGCGGAGCTCTCCCGAACCCTGCGCCGCCGGGTCGTGGACCCGACGTCGCTCTTCTACTCGCCCGGCACCCTGCTCAAGCAGGAGTACAACCCGCGGCATCCGGTCGGCTACGGCATGCCGGAGACCTGGCCGGTCTTCTTCCGCTTCGACCAGGCCTACCAGCTTCTGCCGAGCTTCGACATCCCGGCCGAGGTGGTCTCGCGCTACCCCGACGACGACGACATGGTGGCGAGCGGCTGGCTGCTCGGCAACGAGTTCCTGCGCGATAGGGCGAACGTCGTCGCCTTCGAGGTGGGCCGCGGCACCGCCGTCACGATGGGCAGCCAAATCGCCTTCCGCACCCAGACCCGGGCGACGTTCAAGCTGCTCTTCAATGCCGTCTTCCATGGCCCTTCCGAGCCGGTGACGGCCGCGGAGCTCGCGACGCTGAAGTAGCGAGACCTTGCGGCCGCGGTGCGACCTGCGGGTCGCGGTGGGAGTCTTGGGGGGGCGCAAGGCTCTCACCGCTCCACAGTTTTGCGCTATAGTCGGACGAGCGGCGGTTACGCCGCCCCGCTCCCGGAACCCCCATGTTCGCGTACCGGGCGCGCTCAGGCGCAGTTTGTACCGACGCTGCCCGCGCGTGAGGTGGAGGGCTGACGATGAACCTGGAAATCCTGTCCGTCGTTCTGACCGGTGCCGCCGTGCTGCTCGGCGTCTGGCGCATTCACGCGAGCTACGAGAGGCGGAACGATACCGCGCATGCGGAGCTGGGGAAGCGCATCGACACCACGCATGCGGAGCTGGGGAAGCGCATCGACACCATGCGTGCGGAGCTGGGGAAGCGCATCGACACCACGCGTGCAGAGTTGGGGAAGCGCATCGACGCCACGCATGCGGAGTTGGGGAAGCGCATCGACGCCACGCGTGCGGAGTTGGGCGGCCGCATGGACATGCTGAACCAGCGCATGGACACGCTGCTGCAGTTGCTCGCACGTCCCGGCGCATCCTCAACGGACAGGTGAGAGCCCTCCCTGGCCGTCACGAGGTTGGAGTGCGTGCCGCGGCGAACAGCGCCTCCGTGTCGAGCATCGTGGAAAGATCGCTTGCGATTTCGTCCAGCGCGCGGTCTATCGTGACGTCGTAGCTCCAGGACGTGTCGGTCCCGCTCCCCGCGCGGGCGAGCCATGACCGGCGCCAGGCGTCGTTGGCGAACAGGCCGTGCAGAGAGGTTCCCTCCACGCGACCACTCTCGTCGCGCGCTCCCTCGGCGCCGGTGTCGAGATGCAGCATCGGCCGGGCGAGATCCGGCCCCTGGGTGCGGCCCATGTGGATCTCGTACCCGGACACCGGCTCGCCGCCGAGCGCACAGCATCCCCGCGCCCGGCGGACGGTCTTCTCGCCGTCCATCGTCGTCTCGACCTCCAGCAGGCCGAGTCCGTCGTCGGCGCCGGCCGGACCGTCGACGCCGGCCGGGTCCAGCACGCGCCGGCCCAGCATCTGATACCCGCCGCACACGCCCAGCACGCGGCCGCCGGCGCGGGCGTGCGCGATGATGTCGTGATCCCATCCCTGGGCGCGCAGGAACGCCAGCTCGCCGAGCGTCGACTTCGCGCCGAACAGCACCACGACGTCCGCGTCGCGCGGTATGGGCCGGCCGGCCGGCACGAATGAGAAGTCGACGCCCGGATCGAGCCGTAGCGGGTCCGCGTCATCGAAGTTCGCGATGCGGGAGAGGATCGGCGCAACGATGCGCGGGGGGCCGGCGGACCCTCCGCGGGGAATGCCGGGCTCGTCGGCGCCGGACGAGCGGCGCCGGGGTTCGTTGCCCGCCCCCTCCTCCGGTCCATCCGGTCTGCCGCCCCGCGAAATCGACGCGGCGTCCTCGGCGGGTAGCCGCCCGGCTGCAGGCAGCCAGTGAACGAGGCCGAAGCACGGCCACCCGGTGCGCTCCTCGATGATGGCGAGTCCGCCCGCGAACAGCGCCGGATCGCCCCGGAACCTGTTCACCACGAACCCGACGATCAGGCCGGCATCCTCCGGGTCCAGCACCGCCTGGGTACCGACCAGCGCCGCGATCACGCCGCCGCGGTCTATGTCGCCCACCAGGCAGACCGGGATACCGGCGGCGCGGGCGAACCCCATGTTGGCGATGTCGTTCGGCCGCAGGTTCACCTCTGCGGGGCTGCCGGCCCCCTCCACCAGAACGAGGTCGTAGTCGGCCGCCAGGCGCTGGAAGCTCTCGAGGACGGAAGCGCGGACCCTGGCGCGCACGGCCTGGTACTCGCCCGCGTCGACGGTGCCGATGACGTGCCCCTGCACGACGACCTGCGCGCCACGGTCGGTCTGCGGCTTCAGGAGTACCGGGTTGAAGTCGCGCTGCGGCTCCAGCCCGGCGGCTCGGGCCTGCAGGGCCTGCGCGCGCCCGATCTCGCCGCCGTCGACGCAGACCGCCGCGTTGTTGGACATGTTCTGCGGCTTGAACGGTGCGACGCGGATGCCGCGCCGGCGGGCGAGCCGGCACAGTCCCGCCGCGAGGAGGGACTTGCCAACGCTGGAGCCGGTGCCCTGGATCATCAGGGCGCGCGCGGTCATGGAGAGGGATTTCCGGCGAGAGCGGGTGGGCGCATCCGAACGCAAGAAGGGCCGGCGCCCCGAGGAACGCCGGCCCTGAAATCGCCCCGCCGCGGGCTCAAGTGCCGCTACAGGACGGCCAGCGGATCGAGCGGCAGCTTGCCCGTCGCGTGGCCGAGCGACTCGACCGGCACGCCCAGCTTGTCGAGCAGGGTGACGTGCAGGTTGGCGAGCGGCGTGTCCTCCGAGTACTTGACGTGACGTCCGCCCGTCCCGGCCCCGCCTCCGGCCAGCAGGATCGGCAGGTTCTGCGAACCGTGCGTGTTGCTGTCGGCCATGCCGGCGCCGTACACGATCATCGAGTGGTCGAGCAGCGTCCCGTCGCCGTCCGGGGTCGACTTGAGCCGATCCAGGAACTGCGAGAAAAGCTGCACGTGGTACTGGTTGATCTTCGTCAGCTTCGCCAGCTTCGCGGGGTCGCGCTGGTGGTGCGAGATGGGGTGGTGCGCGTCGGGCACGCCGATCTCGGCGTACGTCCGGCCGGTGATCTCGCGCCCCATCATGAAGGTGACGACGCGGGTCAGGTCGGTCTCGTAGGCCAGCGCCTGCAGGTCGAACATCAGCTTCGCGTGCTCGCCCAGCGTTCCCGGAATCCCCGCCGGCTGATCGACCACCGGCAGTTCCCGCTCGCTCTGCGATTCGGCCATCTGGATCCGCCGCTCGACGTCGCGGACGGCGTCGAGGTATTGGCCCAGCTTGGCGCGGTCGCCCGGGCCGATCTGCCGCGCGAGGTCGCCGGCGCGCTCCGTGACCGAATCGAGGAGGCTGGCGTCCTTGCGGAGCCGTGCCTTGCGGACCGCCGGATCGGTGCTGCCGGTGTCGCCGAAGAGCCGCTCGAAGACGACGCGCGGGTTGTTCTCCATCGGCAGCGGCGTCGTGTCGTTCGCCCAGGCGATGGTGTTCGTGTAGGCGCAACTGAAGCCGTCGTCGCACGAGCCGGCGAAGTCGCGGCCGTCGATGGCCAGCTCCAGCGTGGAGAGCTGCGTCTCGCGCCCCAGGGTGCGCCCGGCGATCTGATCCGCCGAGACCGCGGCCAGCAGGTCGGAGCCGTTGTCCGGCTTCGACGGCACGCCGGTCAGGAACCGCGTCGACGAGCGCGCGTGCGGTCCTTCGCCGTCGACCCCGTGCATGCCCGACAGGACCTGGACGTACGAGCGGAACGGCTCCAGTGGCTTCATGACCGTCGGGAACTCGAATCCGAGCCCCTCGGTCTTCGGCGTCCAGTGGTTCATCATCATCCCGTTCGGGACGTAGACGACGCCGAGACGCTTGACCGGGGCCGCCGCGGTGTTGCGGATGGCCGCGGCCGCCGGCACCATGCCGTCGAGCAACGGCAACGCGAGCGAGGCGCCCAGGCCGCGCAGCACGGTACGGCGGGGAATCGCCTTCCTGGTGATGATCATGATTCTGACCTCCCACGATTCCGGTGATGATTGACGACCAGCGGTAGTTCTCGGAAGCGGCCGAACGGGCGATGGCGCGCACGGTGGGACGGTCGTAGTACTCCGGCCCGCGCCCGAGCGCGTAAGCGAGAAGCTTCTCCGTCAGCGTGCCGATGAACTGCTCTCGCCGCTCGAGGAGCAGCGTCCGCAGACCGGTCGGGCCTTCGAAGGAGGTGCCGTCCGGCAGGTTGCCGGAGGCGTCGATAGGCAGTTGCGCCTCGCCGGTCGTGCGCCACTTGCCCACCGCGTCGTAGTTCTCCAGGGCCAGCCCGAGCGGGTCCATCGGCGCGTGGCAGACCGAGCAGGCGGGACTCTCACGGTGCCGCTGCACCGTGGCGGCGCGGCCGTCCTCGCCCCGGTCCGGCAGATCAGGCACGTCGGCGGGCGGCGGCGGGGGCGGCGTGCCCAGGATGTTCGCCAGCACCCACTTGCCGCGCAGCACCGGCGACGTCCGATTGGGATACGACGTCACGGTGAGCAGGCTGCCGTGGCCGAAGATGCCGCCGCGGCGCTCCGCCACGTCCGGGGGCAGCGTCACGCGCCGGAATCGGCTGCCGTAGACGCTTGGGATGCCATAGTGCTCCGCCAACCGCTCGTTGACGAACGTGTAGTCGGCGGCGAGCAGGTCGAGGACGCTGCGGTCCTCGCGGATGAGGCTCTCGACGAACAGCTCCGTCTCCTGCAGGAACGCTTCGCGCAGGTTCTCGTCGAACTCGGGGAAGACCACCGCGTCGGGCACGACGCCCCGCAGGTTGCGCAGGTAGAGCCACTGGCCCGCGAAGTTGCGCACGAGCTCTTTCGAACGCGGGTCGGCCAGCATCCTCCGCGCCTGCTGCGCCAGGACGGCCGGGTCGTTCAGTCGGCCCTGCTGGGCCAGGTCGAGCAACTCTTCATCCGGACCGCTCGACCAGAGGAAATAGGACAGCCGCGAGGCCATCTCGGTGTCGTTCAGCGCATAAGCCGTCGCCGGCTGGATGTCGACCGGATCGCGCTCGACCCGAAACAAAAAGTCCGGCGAGATGAGCACGCGTTCCAGGGCGAGCTGGATGCCGGCGTCGAAGCCGCCACCGTCGCGGCCCGCTCGATAGAAGCGCATCAGGGTCTGCAGATCCGCCGGCTCGAGCGGCCGGCGGTAGGCGCGCCGGCCGAGCGATGACAGGATCTCCTCCGCACACGCTTCCTCGTCCGCCGCTGCCGTGCCGGCCGGCCGACAGGTGAACAGCGCCTCCCGCGCCGGCGTGTCGCCCGGTCCCGTGCTGACGTACGGCCCGCCGACCGCCACATGCTCGACCGCGGCGTTGCCGTCGCGCATCTCGTTGACGGCTACGGCGAAGATGCTCTGGCGCGGTTGCAGCACTCCTTCCGGCTCGGTGAACCGGCGGACGAACGCCACGCTGACCACGTGCGGCCCCGCCGTCGCCTGGAAGCGGGCGCGCATGTTGGCGTCGGCGTAGAGCATGTACTCTTCCCACTCCGGGTCGCCGAACTGGTTGCCGCCGTAGCTGGCCGGCGCCTGGATCCCCTCGGGCTCCTCGCCGCCGAAGACGAACGAGCGCACGAGCACGCCGTTCAGCCGCACCTCCAGCTCGTGGCGCGAGCCCATCCCCCGCACGTAGTTCACGTAGTTGCGGTGCAGCCGGATCTCGACGTCGTACTCCCCGTCGACCGGGAAGTAGTGGCGGATGCCGATGCCGCCCCGCGAGCCGAACGGCACGTCGTCGCCCATCCGATCGTCCTGCATCAGGAGAATCGGCACGTCGTAGGTCGCGGTGGCCGGTCCGAGCGGGGTCTCGCCCACCGCCAGGCGGCCGATCTTGCGGGCCGCGGAGAGATAGCGCTCCATCAGGGCGGGCGAGACGGTCAGCACGTCCGCCATGTTGTCGAAGCCGTACTCGTCGATGTCGTCGGCCGGCAGCAACTCGGCCACGTCGACGTCGAGCGACAGCAGATCGCGAATGGCGTTGGCGTACTCGGCGCGGTTCAGGCGGTGGAAAGCCTCGGTGCGTCCCGGGTTCGGCCGCGCGGCGGCGAACCGGTCGATCTCGGTCTCGAGCCAGCCGGCCAGGGCGTCGTAGGTATCGACGGCCGGGCGCGGCCGGCCGACCGGCGGCATCGTCCGCGTCCGCAGCTTCGTGACCACCTTCTCCCACGTCTCGGCGTGGGCGCCGACCTCGGACAGGTCCAGGCCGGTCAGGACGAGCCCGGCGGTCCTCAGTCGATCGTTGTGGCAGGCGGCGCAGTAGCGGCCGATGGTCTGCTGCAGCAGAGCCCCGCCGTCACCGGACTGCTCCGCCTTCGTGCCGGAACCGGCGGCAAACGCGGACATCGGCAACAGCGCCGCCAGCGCGAACACCGTTACGAACGCAGACAGCGACTGCGCGCGAGCGTGAGACATCGTCCGTCGGCTCCTGTGACCGCTGATTGACGGGTACGTCCGTATAGCTTGTCCGATGCCGGATCGCGTGTCAATCCTCGCCGTGATAACGTGTCTTGAGTCCGAACTGCCTGTACAGGAGCCGACCCCTTCCATGAAAGCGATCTCGCAACTGGCGATGGCGGCCACTCTCGCAGCACTGATTGCTCCCTCCCCGGTATTCGGCCAGCCCCAAGGTGCGGTTCAGGGCACGGTCATGGACGCGGCGGGCGGTGCGCTCCCCGGTGTCGTCGTCACGCTGACGGGTCCGGACGGGCCGCGCGAGAGCGTGACCGACGCGACCGGGGCGTTCGCGTTCGCCGCGCTGCCTGCCGGCGACTACGCCGTCGCGGCGGCGCTGCCCGGTTTCGCCGCGTCCGAGACCGCGGTCACCGTGCAGGCCGGCGCCACCGCCACGGTCGCTCTCGTGCTGGAGATCGAGCGGCTGCTCGAGACGGTCAGCGTCGTCGCCGAGGAGCCCCGCATCTTCGCGCGCAACGTCGTCGCCGAGCCGATGATGCTGCAGCAGTCGAACATCACCAGCGTCACGTCGGTTGTGGACAACCTGCCCGGCGTGTCGATCCAGGAGGGGGACGCCTACGGGTTCGACGACTGGTCGAGCAACGTCGCCGTGCGTCAGCGAGGCGCAGATCGGCACGACCATCGACGGTTTTCCCAACGGCACGTCCGACTACTTCAGCGGCGCGAAGGCGAACCGCTTCATCGACCCGATGAACCTGGGCGGCGTCGAGGTGTCGCAGGGGACGGCCGACATCGCGTCGCGGTCGGTCGAGGCGCTGGGCGGCACGTTCGACTACCTGACCGACGACCCGGCGGTGGCGCGGACCTACACCGCGTCGTTCACGATCGGCGAGAACGACGGACAGCGGTTCTCGATGCGGGTCGACACCGGCCCGCTGTTCGGCGGCGGCGAGACGCGCGCCTGGATCGCCGCCGTCCGCCAGGAAGCGACCGACTGGGTGCAGGGCTCGGCGCGGAACGAGCGGGAGCACGTCGCCGCCAAGCTGGTCTCGTCGCGAGGGCGCCTGGATCTGACCAGCTACCTGTCGTACGACAGCATCCACGAGGACACCTACCAGCGGCTCTACAGCGAGGCCGACTTCCGGGCCAACCCGCGCTGGGACCGCCTGGTCGGCGACTGGCCGGGCGTGCCGTACCTGAACCAGTTCTACCGGCCCGGCTGGCAGACGCGGCGGAACAACACGTTCGGGTACCTCAAGGCCGACTGGTCGTTCAGCGACGTCGCCTCGTTGAGCGCCGGCGCCTACTTCCATCGCAACCGGGGGCGCGGCGACTGGCTGCCGCCGTACATCGTCGACGTCGTGGACGACGGCGGCGGACCGGAATCGGAGCTGGCCGGCCTCGCACCGGTGCAGGGCGGCGCGCAACTCGGGCTGATCCGCTTCGTGGACCGCGACGGCGCCGCGGTCGGACCGGCCGCCGGATGCACGTCGTCCTACCTCTTCAACTACTACGGCTCGGGCGGTCCGGCGGTCGACCCGGCGTGTCACCCCGGCGCCACCGCGGTGCAGTCGTACCGCCACAGCCACTACGGGAAGGACCGCCTCGGCGTGACCCTGGACGAGGAGTGGTTCACCGAGGTGGGCGCCGCCGGCAGCCGGCTGCGCGCCGGCATCTGGTACGAGGACTCGCGGCGCGACCTGGGCCGCGACTGGCACCGGATGCTGGATCCGACGCTCAGCTTCCAGTGGAACGAGCAGGCCTACTGGCACCAGTACGAGTGGGACTTCCCGCAGCGCGTCTTCAAGTGGTACGTGGAGGAGACGCTCTATGCCGGCCCGGTCGCCCTGAGCGGCGGCGTCAAGCAGTTCCTGGTCGGCGTGTCGCGCGACGACCTGTTCGGCGTCGACCCGTCACTGGAGGTGGATTCCGATTCGGATCTGCTCCTCTCGGGCGGCGTGACCTTCGAGACGCCGGTCGAAGGGCTCGACCTCTTCGCCGGCTACGCCGAGAACTTCAAGGCGATCAGCAGCACGCTGCTCGAGGTGCCGGGCCGCAGCCTCGCCCTGCTGGAGCCCGAGACCGCCTCGAACGTCGACGTCGGGCTGCAGTATGCCGGGGAACGGGTCGCGTTGAGCGGCACGTGGTACGCCATCGATTTCCAGAACCGCATCTTCTACCTCGGCCCCCAGACGCCGGCCGGCCCCAACTACCTCATCCCAGGCGGCGGGGCCTACTTCAACGCGGGCGGCATCGACACCAGCGGCGTCGAGCTGTCGGCGACGGTGCAGTTGCCGCGCCGGACGTCGTTCTACACGGCGTTCACGGTCAACGACTCGGAGTACCTCGGGAGCGGCGATCCGCTCGTCGACGCGAACCAGGGCATCGTGGCGGGCACCGACGTCACCGGCGTGCCGGCCCGGCTGTGGGTCGTCTCGCTGGACCGCAGCGGTCCGCTCGGGGCGGGCCTTACCGCCAAATACACGTCGCCGCGGCGTGTCAGCCTGCTGGCGGACTGGTACGCGGACGCCTACTGGCTGGTGGACGCCTACGTCAGCTTCTCGGGCGAGGCGCTGAGCGAGCTGCTGCGGTCCACGGAGTTCTCGATCGTGGCGAACAACCTGTTCGACAAGGCGTATCTGTCGGCCATCACCGAGAACGCCGCCTGGCTCGGCGCGCCGCGGACGATCTCGATGACCGCGACCGTCTCGTTCTGACTGTCCCGCGCCGCGCGTCGCTCCACCGCCGGGCCTCGCACCGC
>JAGWAH010000063.1 GCA_021296515.1 Acidobacteriota bacterium
GGTGACGCTGAGCCTGCTCGTCGTCCATCAGGGCGAGATCGTCCACGAGCGGTACGCGCCGGGCTTCGACATGACGACGCGGACGCGGACCTGGTCGACGGCCAAGAGCATCGCCTCGACGTTGATGGGGATGCTGGTCGACGAAGGGAAGCTGAAGCTCGACGAGCCGCTCGGCTACGACTTCTTCCCCGCGGCGGCGGCGCCGGACCAGGATCCCCGCTCGGAGATCACCCTCCGGCACGTTCTCAACATGTCGAGCGGCCTCGAGCCTGTCGACAACTCCGGGCGGGAGTACGCCATCGGGTCGGGGCTGTCGTACTGGGCCGGGACCAGCTCGGTGATCGGCGCCCGCAGCCGCGGCGCGATTCGCGAGCCGGGCACGAACTGGGACTACGAGAACTACGACACGCTGCTCGGCGTCTACGCCATGAAGCGCGCTCTCGGCAGCGATAAGGCCTACCGCGAGTTCGCGCGGCGGCGGCTGCTGGACAAGATCGGGATGCGCAACACCCTGGTCAGCACCGACCGCTTCGGCGACTTCATCCTCAGCAGTCAGGTCTACACGAACGCGCGCGACCTGGCCCGCTTCGGGCTGCTCTACCTGCAGGGCGGCGTCTGGAACGGCGAGCGGCTCATCTCCGAGGACTGGATCGACTTCGTCCGCACCCCGGCCCCCGCCACGGCCGAGACCGGCAACTTCTACGGCGGGCAGTTCTGGCTGGTGCCCGACGGGCGCACCGACGTGCCGAAGTCCGCGTACTCCACGTCCGGCAACCGCGGGCAGTACGTCGTCATCGTGCCGACGCACGACCTCGTCATCGTACGGCGCGGGCTCGACTACGGGCGCCAGGGCTTCGACCGCTGGAGCCTGACCCGCGAGGTGCTCAAGGCGATCGGCACGCCGCCGACCCAGGAGGCCGACGCCAACTGAACGGCGGGCGTCTCACCCTCGCGTGCCCCGGCCGAGTGCGGTCACGATGTCGTACTCGGCCGGGGTAACCGGCTGGACGGACAGGCGGCTGCCCTTCTTCGTCACCATCATCTCCTCGAGGCCCGGCGTCTTCTTCAGGGTCGCGAGGGGGACCGTGGCGGGGAACCGCTCGACGAATGCGAGGTCCACCATGTACCAGACCGGCTTGGCCTCCGTGCTGCGGGCGTCGAAGTACTTGTGGCCGGCCTGCCACGCGTAGTGGTCGGGGTAGCCGGTACGGCAGATGGAGGCGAGCCCGCTGACCCCCGACGGTTCCGCGTTCGACGCGTAGAACAGGACGCCGTCACCCTCCTGCATCACGTCGCGCATGAAGTTGCGCGCCTGGAAGTTGCGCACCCCTTCCCAGCAGGTCCGGCCGTCGCGTTAGGCGGCCGGCTCGCATTTCATCAGCCAGTAGCGTTTGGACATCTGTGGGTGCTCCGCGTAAACGGGAACGTGCGTAGCATAGCAGTCGCCGGCGGCCGGCGATTGCAGGCCGGCGGAACGGCGATCGTGTGCTACAGTCTCGCCGCATGTGGGAACACAACTACACGCCCGTCGCTGACAGCCTCGTCTACTCGACGCTCATCTCGGCCATCCCGCTGGGCGTTCTCTTCTACCTGCTGGGGGTCAGGCGGAAACCCAGTTGGGTGGCCGGCCTGAGCGGGCTCGGCGCCGCGCTCGTCCTGGCGATCGGCGTCTACGGCATGCCGGTCCCGCAGGCCGCCGCGTCGATGGTCAACGGCGCGGCGTTCGGACTGTTTCCCATCGGCTGGATCGTCATCGCGTCGCTCATCCTCTACCGGGTGACGCTCGAGACCGGCAAGTTCGAGATCATCAAGGACTCCATCGGCGCCCTCTCCGACGACCGCCGCCTGCAGGCGGTGCTGATCGGCTTCGCGTTCGGCGCGTTCATCGAGGGCGCGGCCGGATTCGGCACGCCGGTGGCGGTGGCAGCGGCGATGCTCACCGGGCTCGGCTTTCCCCCCTTCTACGCGGCGTTCATCTGCCTGCTCGCCAACACCGCGCCGGTCGCCTTCGGGTCCCTCGGCATCCCCGTGGTCACGCTGGCCAACGTCACCGGCCTGCCGGAGGCCGCGCTGAGCTCGATGACCGGACGCCTGTGCGGCCTGATCGCCATCGTTATCCCGGCCTACATGGTCGTCGTCATGTCCGGTGTCAGGCGCTCGGCCGAGGTGCTGCCGCCCATCGCGGCCTGTTCCGTCGCCTTTGCCGGCGTGCTGATCCTGGTGAGCAATACGATCGGGCCGGAGGTGGCGGCCATCCTGGCCGCGATCGCGGCCCTGGTGGCGATGGTGCTGGTGATGAAGGTCTGGAAGCCGGCGCAGGTGTTCCGGCTCGAGGGCGACGTCGAGGTCGTCAAGCAGCACAAGACCTACACAACCGGCGAGCTCGTCGGGGCTTGGGTGCCGTACATCCTGCTCGTCGTCTTCGTCCTGGCGTGGCGCTATCCGCCGATCCAGGGCGCGCTGAACGTGGTCAGCGTGCAGTTCGACGTGCCGGGTCTGCACAACACGATCATGCGCCTGCCGCCGCTGACGCCGGAGGCGTTGCCCTACGGCGCGTCCTACAACTTCAACTGGCTCTCGGCCGCCGGCACGTCCTGCTTCCTGGCCGCCTTCGCGGCGTCTCTCGTCCTCGGCCTGTCGCCGGCCCGCTTCGTCGGGATCGTCAAGGCGGTGCTGACGCAGTTGAGGATGCCGCTGCTGACCATCGCCTCGGTGCTCGCGGTGGCCTACGTGATGAACTACGCCGGCATGACGACCACCCTGGGGCTCGCCTTCGCGGCCACCGGGGCGGTGTTCCCGTTCTTCAGCGCGATGCTCGGCTGGACGGGTGTCTTCCTGACCGGCAGCGACACGGCGTCGAACGCGCTCTTCGGCACGTTGCAGACGGTGACCGCCAATACGCTCGAGCTGAATCCGATCCTGACCACCTCGACCAACGCGGCCACCGGGGTCATGGGCAAGATGATCTCGCTGCAGAGCATCGCGGTCGCGGTGGCCGCCACCGGCATGGCGTCGTCCGAGGAGGGCCGACTGTTCCGGATCACACTCCGGCACAGCATCATCCTGGCCGTGTTCATGGGGATCGTGACGATGATGTTCGCCTACGTACTGCCGCAGCTCGTGCCGCTGCCGTAGCCGGGAGGCACACACGACGAGCCGCTGGGCAGGGCGGTTGCCGCCGTCCTGCCCGCCGGCCCCGCCGCTGCGGAACATGCCGCTCTTCCGAGCCGAGGAACGCCGCGCCATCGAGTCGCTGGCGCGGCTGGCCGACTGCAATCCCTTCTCGCCGGCGTTCGTCCAGGGAGAGCGGGCGATCCTCGGTCCGGATCACACTCCCGCCGGCGCGGTCTGGAGCCTGCGCACCGAGCCGGGGGCGGAGAACTCCGCCCTGGCGAGGATCGGCGTCGTCGCCGAGCGCGCGGCGCGCGGCGCCCGCGACCATCTGCTGCGGCGCAGGATCGCGTCCCCCGACGAGTTGCGTCTCTACGCCGCGGTCGTCATCTTCACGCTCTACCAGCGCTACGCCGACTCGCTGCACGAGATTCATCTCGACCCGGAACGCGCCCGGCGGCGGGTGCCGCGCTACCGGTCGTTCCGTCGCGATCTCGACCACTTCCTGCCCGCGGAGCGGCTGCCGCTTCCCCAGCGCGTCGATGCGGCGCACCTGTTCGCCTGCTTCTACCAGGTCCGGCGCGCCTTCCACCTCATCCACCGCCACATCGTCGGGGCGTCCGCGCCCGCGGCCCGGCTGCGCGCCGCGGTCTGGGAGTCCATCTTCACCCACGACATGGGACGCTACTGGCGCTTGCTCCACGACCGGATGCACGACGTCACGACCTTGATCACGGGCCCTTCGGGAACCGGCAAGGAGCTCGTCGCGCGCGCGATCGGCCTGTCGCGCTACATCCCGTTCGACGCCGAGCGGGAGACGTTCACGGCGACCCTCGACGGGGCGTTCCATGCGCTGAACGTGTCCGCGCTGTCGCCGACGCTCGTCGAATCGGAGCTGTTCGGTCACCGCAAGGGCGCGTTCACCGGCGCGGTCCAGGACCGCATCGGCTGGCTCGAGGCGTGCCCGCCGTTCGGCGCGGTGCTGCTCGACGAGGTCGGGGAGATCGATGCCGCGATCCAGGTCAAGCTGCTGCGCGTGCTCCAGACGCGCGAGTTCTCGCGCATCGGGGAGACCACCCCGCGCGCGTTTCAGGGAAAGCTGATCGCCGCCACGAACCGCGACCTCGCGGCCGAGATGCGGGCCGGTCGGTTCCGTGAGGACCTCTACTACAGGCTGTGCTCGGACCTGATCGTCACGCCGTCGCTGCAGGAGCAGCTTCGCGAAGCCCCCGGGGAGCTGCGCAACCTGGTGGTGTTCGTTTGCGAACGGGTCGTGGGCGCCGAGGGCGCCGCGGAGCTCGCCGACGAGGTGCTGGCCTGCGTCGAGCACGACCTGGGTACCGACTATGCCTGGCCCGGCAACGTCCGTGAGCTGGAGCAGTGCGTCCGCAACGTGCTCGTGCGCAAGGAGTACCGCCCACCGGCGGCGCCGCAGCGGGCTCCGGCCGGCGATCTCGCGGCGGCGCTGGGGGAGGGGAGCCTCACCGCGGAGGAGCTTCTCCGGCGCTACTGCACCCTGGCCTATGCGCGTACCGGGAGCTACCAGGAGACAGCCCGCCGCCTGGAGCTCGACCGCCGGACGGTGAAGCGGCACGTCGATCCGGAGCTGCTCGCGCGGTTGAAGGACTCGTCCGCCGCGCCATCCTGACCGCGGCGTTTGCGGCACGACTCAGGTCGTGCCTGACGCCCTGCGTTTCGCGATCTCGCACCGCGCTCGCTGCCGCCCGGCCCGGGGAAAAGGGGACTGCGGCGGCGAGATGGTCAGGGGGCCGGGGGGGGGCGGGTGGTGCGTGCGGTTCTGGTGGGCTAGCCGTGGGGTGCACTCCCGCCCCGCCGGCGCCGACGTCTGGCAGTGAGCCGGTTCGTCTTGGCGGTTCCCATCTTGGAATCGGCGCGCGCCTGCGTTTCTGAATTGATGTGACGTCGGGTCGCCGGCTGCCCCCGGTGCATCCCGGTCAGTTCCTGCGCGACGAGTTCCTGGAGCCGCTCGATCTGAGCGGTTACGCGCTTGCCAGGGCGCTGAATGTGCCGCGGCCGCGGCTGAACGAAGTCGTCCGCGGACGGTTACGGACCTCGTTGCCAAGGTTGCCGGGCTCGACACCCGAGTTACGGCGCTCGAAGTCCAGGTCGGGAGGCTCGACACCCGAGTCGCCGGTCTTTCCGACGATGTCGGCGTGCTGCAGTGCTCCCACTGACGAGGTTCCGCGCGTCGCCTCAGTTGATCTCGGAGCGGCGTCACGGCGGGGGCGAGATGACCACCCGGAAGCCGATGAACGGCCGGCGCACGCCGGGGTCTGCGCCACCCCGGACGGCGGCGCGCACGTTGCCTTCAGGATCCGTGAACGAGCCGCCGCGCATGACGAAGAGCGCATCGGCCGCGAGGTCCCGCGCGTCGTCGTTCTCGTCGTAGGGGTAGGGCTGATACGGGCTGCGGGTCAGCTCCCAGACGTTGCCGCTCATGTCGCTCAGGCCGAACGGACACTCCGGACAGTCGAAGCTCCCGGCCGGCGTCGCACCGGCCGCGCCGCCGAAGTTGGCCCGGTCGCGCCTCGGGACGTCGCCCCAGGGGTAGACGCGCCCGTCCGCGCCGCGGGCCGCCTTCTCCCATTCCGCTTCGCTCGGGAGCGTGACGCGCCAGCCGGCGTTCAGCCACTGCCGCAGGCGCGGCGGCGTACCGGGCCAGTCCCGGAGCGTCGCCTCCAGCCACCGGCAGTAGGCCAGCGCATCGGGCCAGGAGACGGAGCCGACCGGATGGTCGGGACTGCCGCGCAGCGCCTCGGGAGCGGAAGTGTAGCCGGAGACGTCGGCGAAGGCGCGGAACTGCGCCACGGTGACCTCGTAGCGGCCGATGGCGAACGCGGGCAGATCGACAGTGCCCTGTGTCCCTCCGGCCGACCAGCGCTCGTTCTCGAAGGCCCGGGGATCGACGGCCGGGTCGCTGCCCATCGTGAACGGTCCTGCCGCAATCTCGACGAACCCGAGCAGATCGTCGTCCGGAAGGAACCAGGCGTCGGCGCGGAAGCCTTCGAGCGCATCCGGCAGCGGCGTTGCCCGTGCCGCTGACGAGCCTTCCGGGTCGAGCGGCCGGCAGGCGGCCAGTGCGCCCAGGACCACCGCCAGCGCGACGGCAACGAGGTCCCGGAGACCTCGCGAGCGCGATCTGCAGTGTCCCGTGGCGCTCGAGGCAGGCGTCGACGCCGCCGGCGCGGTGCGGAAAGCTCGCGAGCGCGATGAATCCAGCGGTACGGTGCGCATGGCTCCTATTGCCTGGCCTCTTCGCACGCGAAGTCCCAGCCGTGCGCGCACGCCCGCGCCCGCAGTTCCGCCTCGGACATCTCCATCAGGTTCTGACCCCCCTCCCGGAGAAGGAGCCGCAGGTCGAGCGTCTTCGGCGGCGCCCGGTAGGCGCCGCCCTGCTCCAGCAGATTGAGGCAGGCCGGCCGGAAGCGCAGCTCGCACGCTCGCGAGAAGTAGTCGAGCCCCAGTGCCGCGTCCGCCGCGACGATCGCACCGTCGGTGTAGTGGCGTCCCAGCTCGTTGCAGGCCCAGGCCGAGGCGTCCGCGCAGTACGAGGCCTCGATCTGCAGGAGCCGTTCGCAGGCCTGCGGTCGTCCTTCCGCGCACGCCTGCTCCCAGAACGGCACGGTGTCGCCCCGGTGCCGGCCGTCGGTCGCGCCGATCAGCGTCATCGCGGCGAAGAAGACGATCCACATCGCCATCTGCGCCAGGTTGGCGTTCGGCCGCGCCAGGCGCTCAGCGACGCGTCCGAACGGCCCGCCCGCCTCGAGCGTCACGGCCACCCGGTCGATCCAGCGGACGCTCAGGTTGAGGAGCGGCACGGACAGCAGCTTGTCGTAGAACGTGGGCGCCCCGAACGCCCCGAGCAGGGTATAGAGGACGAAGACCCCCACGCCGTACAGGACGCCGAAGATGGTCTTGCCCAGCGGAGTCCGGGGCGAGGTGGACGGATCGGTGACCAGCAGGTGCAGGCCGAGAAAGACGGCGGTGGGGATCTCGGAGTCGATGAAGTAGGGCACCCCGGTGGCCGCCGCGTAGAGCGCGCTCAGGCCGAACAGCACGACCGCCGCCGACCCGGCCACGAGGGTGATCGCGAAGCGGTACATCACGACCAGTCCCGCGAGGAACAGGAACAGGTAGATCCGCGGCGCCAGGGTCAGTGTGGTGGCGATGTCCTCGCCCCACGTGAGCGGCGTCGTGCCGGTCGCGATCAGCACCACCGAGAAGAGCCCGAGCGAGAACGCGGAGGGGTTGAAGATGTGCACGCGACGCCCGTCGCGCTCCCACCGCACGAACGCCTTGCCGAGGAACCCCACGGCGATCATCAGGAACTGCAGGTGGAACCAGTCGTCGCGGAACCACAGGAACAGGTTGGTGCTGAAGATGATGGGGAACGGTCCGAAGCCCAGCGTGTACCGCTCGCGGCGCGACCAGGCGAGCAGCAGGTCGAACGCGTAGGCGAAGACGAGCTGCCCGGCCAGCAGCCAGGCGTGGTCGTAGACCGGCCGCCAGTACCAGCCCCAGTAGGCGAAGACCGAGAGCTGCACCGCCGCCTGGACGTAGTGCTGCGGGCGCAGGACCGTGTCGATCTCGGGCCGGGCCTCTTCCCGCCGGCGCAGCAGGAAGAGTACCGCCTGCCATGCCAGCAGCGCGGCCGCGGCGCCCCAGAACGACTGCGCGAGGACCGGATGCGTCTGGATCCGCGGGACCAGGGAGATCGGCAGCAGCGCGAGCGCCAGCGCCAGCGGGATGCCCAAGACCCCGGCCGACGGTGCCGCCGGGCCGGGTGCGCGGCGCCGCGCCGGGACGGCCGCGCCGGAGCGGCGGTCCTTCGGGCGGGCGCGGCGGCGGGCGGCAGGCATCGGTCGGCAGTTGGACGGCCGGGCGGGCTCGGCGGGCTACTGCACTGCGTCGCGCGGCAGGTAGCGCCCCCCGCGCCAGGCGCCGCAGAGCACCTGCACCAGGGGGTGGCGGACGGGCGCGCCCTCGGCGTCGGGTTCCAGGTGCCGTTCCGCCACGTACGTCGTGTGTTGCGCGCCGTCCACCAGAACGTGGTACCAGGGACGGTCCTTCGGCGGGCGCGAGCGGGCCACCTGCTCGTACCATTCCGCGCTGCCCTGAAAGGTCGCGTCGACGTCGAACACCACGCCCCGGTAGTCGAACCGGACGTGATGGACGAGTTGGCCGACGAAGAACTTGGCGGTCCGCTCAGTGTCGCTCATTTCTATGCTGGTCAGGCCCGGTTGGGCGGCAATCGGAGCCGGCGGCGACGATTGTCGGGCCAGGAGTCTGCGCCGTAGAACGGCGTAGACTTCCTGGTCAGGCCCGGTTGGGCGGCAATCGGAGCCGGCGGCGACGATTGTCGGGCTAGGATAGCGGACACGATGGAAACTGCCGCCACCTTCGACTGGGTCGTGCCGGCCGCCGCCGTCTGCGTCGTCGTGGGCTTCGCGGCCTTCGCCCTGTGGTTCGTCCTGCGGTACGACCGCGAGCACCACGACGACTGAGCGCGACCTTGCGGTCGCGTCGGGAGTTTCGCCGGGGCGAGACTCCTTGCGGCGGATGCTCTGAGCGGTCTCAGTTCAGCCGGTCGAACTTCTGGATCCGCTGTCCGACGTTGACCTCCGTCGTATACAGGTTGCCCTGCGAGTCGATGGCCACGTTGTGCAGCCGGTAGAACTCGCCGGCGTACTTGCCCAGCCGGCCGAAGTGGTCGACGACGGTCAGCGAGGCGCGGTCGAGGATCCAGATCACGTTGTTCGTGCCGTCGGGGACGAAGAGCCAGCGCTGCTCCGGGTCGACCGACAGCGTGACGCCGGAGGCCGATCCGCTGCCCAGCGTCTCGGGCCGGATGAACGCCTCGCGCACGAACGTCCCGTCCTTCTGGAAGACTTGCAGGCGATCGTTGGTCCGGTCCGCCACGTAGATCAGGCCGTCGGCGGCGATGGCCACGTCGTGCACCGGGCTCCGGTAGTGGCGGATCGGCTCGGCTTCCGGATCGTACGGCGGCAGCTCCGTGTCATCGGGGCGCTCGCCGTAGGCGCCCCAGTGGCGCTTGTACTCGCCCGTGCCGGCGTCGAAGACGATGACCCGCCGGTTGCCGTACCCGTCGGCCACGTAGACCTCGTTGGCCTCCGGATCCACCCGGATTCCGGCCGGCCGGCCCAGGTTCTCGGTGTCGTTGCTGCCGCGGCTCTGTCCGGGGTTTCCGATCTGCAGCAGGAACTCGCCGTCGGCGGTGAACTTCAGGATGTGCGCGTCGTCGGCCGCGTTGCCGCCGATCCAGACGTGGCCCTCGTGGTCGATGTGGATGCCGTGCTCGCCCGCCGGCCAGTCGTAGCCCTCGCCGGGACCACCCCACGAGCGCAGGACCGTGCCGTCCTGCGCGAACTCGATGACCGGCGGGGCCGGCGTGCAGCACATGCCTTCCTCGCCGCGCTGGCGCGCGTCCAGAGTCAGCGGCCGATGGACGAGCCAGATGTGGTCGTCCGCGTCGACCGCCACGCCGGCCGCCTGACCCAGCATCCAGTCGTCGGGCAGCGATGGCCAGAAGGGGTCCACGCGGAATCGCGGGATGTCCGCCGCCGGTTCGGCCTGGCCCGCGGTCTCCGGTGCGCCGGCCGCCTCGCTCGGAGCGCCCGTGCCTGCCTGGGCCGTGCCCGCGCCCGCCAGGACCAGCCACACCGCCGCCGCGCCGAGCGCCACGGCAACTTCAGCCGGATGTCGTCTCCGCACACTCTCGCTCTCAGGCATGTCGCTCCCTCCCGCGGCGCCCGACCGGTGCCCGCCGCTCACGGAGCACGATACACTAGGAGTCCGTCGTGAGACCCCGCGAGCCGCGCGGGATTCCGCTCCGCGCGGAGCGCCGCCAAAGGAGAATCGATCATGAGGCTGCTGCTGACGTCCACCCTGGTCCTCGTGCTCGCCGCCGCCGTCGCGCCGCCGGCACAGGCGCAGCTCGCGACGCCGAACGCCAACGGCATCACTTACGGCCACGTGCACCTGAACGTGACCGACATCGAGGCGCACAAGAAGATCTGGGTCGAGTGGTTCGGCGGCGAGGTGGTCCAGAAGGGCCCGCTGACCGCCGTCAAGCTGCCGAACTTCCTGATCGCGTTGAGCGAGCGGGAGCCGACGGGACCGACCCAGGGCTCGGTCATGAATCACTTCGGCTTCAAGGTGCGCAACACCGCCGAGTTCGTCGAGCGCTGGACCGCCGCCGGGATGGAGGCGGGGCGCATGTTCACCGGCGCCGAGGGGATGCCGAACGCCTACGTCATGGCCCCCGACGGCGTCTGGGTCGAACTGCAGGAGGACCCGTCGCTGCATGTCCCGATCGCCGGCTACCACATTCATTTCTGGACCCCGGAGCACGAGGAGCTGCTCGACTGGTATGCGGAAGTGTTCGACCTCCGCATCCGCCCGCGCGGTCGGATCCAGACGACGACCGACGTGCCGGGGATGAACATGAGCTTCGCGGGATCGGACGTGCCGACCGCGCCGACCCGCGGCCGCGCCCTCGATCACATCGGCTTCGAGGTGGACGACCTCGAGGCGTTCTGCGAGAAGCTGAAGGCGAAGGGCATCGAGTTCGACGTCGAGTACCGCGAGGTCGAGAGCGTCGAGCTGAAGATCGCGTTCCTGACCGACCCGGCCGGCACCTACATCGAGCTGACAGTACTGACGCCGGGCCGAACCGGCGGGTGAGCGGCGCCGTCTGCGACGACAACCGTAGTCGGCATCGCCGGCCGGTGTCCGCCGGGGCGCTCAGCGGGCGATGGACTCCCGTGCACCCAATGCGGCCACCGCCGCCGTCCAGCGCGCGTCGAAGTCCGCCCACCGGCGCTCTTCCTCGTCGGTGGAGTGGCCGACCGGCAGCTCGACGATCTGCGGCGGCGGATCCATGTGGTTGGTGATCGCGTACACCGTGGCCGCGGGAACCACGTCGTCCCGGCGCGCGACGCCGATCAGCGTGGGGCAGGCGATGCGGTCGGCGATGTTGACGGTGTCGAAGTAGCGCAGCGTCGCCGTCGCCGCCGCCTCCAGGCGGGGATGCCGGGCCAGGTGTTCGTTGACTTCCTGGCCGGACCCGCGCGTCACCAGTTGCCGGCGTCCTTCGAGCCAGCCGAAGGTCGGGAGCGCCACCGCGAGATATTCCGCACGCGAGGTCAGTCCCTGCGCCAGCAATGCGAGCGCGCCGCCGTAGCTCCGGCCGTGGAAGACCACGCCGCCGCGGCCGGCGCCGAGCCGTTGCGCCACCTCGGCGGCCCGCACGTAGTCGCAGACGGCGCCGCGCAGGATGGAGGTCCGGGGGTCGGTCAGACCCGTCAGGATGTAGCCGCGCGGGTCGACCGGACAGGCGGAACGGGACAGTCCGAAGCCGCGCACGTCGAAGCAGAACAGGTCGGCGCCGCAGGTCGCGGTGTGGCGCGCCTCCAGCACCGGATTACACTGGCCGTTGTAGCCGTGCGTGGTGACCACGCCGCGCCGCCGTGTCGTCGGGCTCGTCGGGCTCGTCGAGCGTGATCAGGAAGCCCTGGATGCCGCAGGCGCCGAACGATGCGAAGCGCACGGGGACGATTCGCGCCCCTTCCGGCGAGGTGACGGCGAGTCCGAGCTGCGGGTTCGCGGGAACCCTGGCGAGGGCTGCCAGCGTGTCCCGCCAGAACGGGAAGAAGCCGTCGGGTCTGGCCAGCGGCGGGCGGGTCGTCCGCACCGCGGAAGCGTCGTAGGGGCGCATGGACGTGACGAGCGTGACGAACGCGACACGAGAGTGTATCGCTTCCATTCGGGCGCGGTCGGCGTGGCTCGACACGGACGGCGAGCTGCCGTGGGACCGCCTGGCCGCACTGGCCGAGGAGCGGCGCTTCGAGGCCGACGGCGTCCTGACGCGGCAGTTCGCACCCGCCAGGCACCTGTTTCTCGTGGCCGAGGGGACGGTTCGGTTCCAGCTCCGGCTCGAGGAAGGTAACGAGGATCTGGACGTCGGGGAGCGATCTACACCCTGGACGGCGGTCGGCTGGTCCGGGTTCCGCGACCTGCGGCGCTACGCGACCACGGTGGTCTGCACCCGGGCCTGCCGCACGCTGCGCTTCGAGCACGCGGCCCTGGCCGCGCTCTTCGAGGAGGAGCCGCGGCTGGGCGTCGTCTTCCTGGAGGGGATTCTCCGCCAGTGCTTCGAGCGTCTGGCCGACATGCGGGCGCGGCTGACCGCCTACTCGCAGACGCCGGTGAACTTCGCGCGGGCGCTGCAGGATGAAGGAGAAGAGGAGGCCTACAACCGTGCCCCGCCCCCGCTGATCGAGCTGCTGCGAAGGTCGGCCTTCTTCGCCCCGCTCGACGAGGAGCAGTTGCGGCTGTTCGCCGGCGCCGTCGAGAGCCGCTACTTCTGCCGCGGCGAGCCGATCGTCGAGCAGGGAAGTCCCGAGTCCGGCCTGTGGGTGCTGGCCACCGGCCGCGTCGCGTTGAACTACAGCCCGCCCTCGACGACCGACGCGTTCGCGTTGCGGACGATCTCCGAGCCTGGCTCGGTCGTGGCCCTGGCCGGACTGCCCGGCGTAGATGCCCACGGCGCCTCGGTGGTGGCGACGCGCGACTGCACGGTCTACCGCATCGGCACCGAGCGCCTCGGGGCGGTTCTGCGGGACGATCCGCGGCTGGCCCTGGCCCTGGTCCGCCGCGTGCTGTGGCTGGCCTCCATGCACCTGCGCGCCGCCCGCGCGCTGTTCATCTCCCGCCGGTTCGAGAAAGAACGGCTGGCGGTCAGCAACCTTCTGGAGCAGAGCTGCACGCAGTTGAGCGTCCACTCGCCGCTGCACACGGTGCCGCACCTGCTCGGGAGCCCGCTCACGGTGGGCGAGGCCTTCGCGATCATCGAGCGGATGGCGGGCAGCGGCGACGCGCTCGAGCGCAGCCTGGCGGAGCTGTGCCAGGAGATGCTGCGCGACGTGAAGCGCGAGCACGAGTTCTTCGAGGCGCTGCGCCGCGTCTACCACGCCGTGGTGACCGCGCCGGAGGAGATGCCGGCCCGCGACGTCCGCAAGCTGTGCTCGCGGGGATTCCAGCAGGCGTTCCGCCGCGTGCGTTACGTCGTGGAGGGGGAGGAGCACCTGCCGCCGGCGCCCGGCCAGATCTTCATCTTCAACCACCTGAAGAACCACGAGCACAACACGCTGCCCAACAACTTCCAGCTCACGCTCGACTCGCACTTCGTCAGCGCGATGATTCTCGACCGGCGCTACGGCGACGGCGGCATCCGGGTCGTCCGGCACAGCCGCGGGTCGGAGTACGGCCATCAGGCGTACTACGACCGCTTGGGGCACATCGCCGTCTACACGCACGAGTCCGACCGCATCCAGGAGACGCCGGAGCAGCGCCAGACGCGCCAGAACGAGTTCTTCGAGACCGCGGGCGGTTACCTGCGGGGCGGCACGAACCTGATTCTCAGCCCCGAGGGGACGAGCTACTGGACCGAGGACTCGCCGGGGCCGTTCAAGCCGGGCGCCTTCCGCCTGGCCGCGAGCGTCGAGCCGGAGCCGCTGATTGTCCCCATCGCCGTCGCGCACTTCGACCGGCGGATCCACTCGACGGTCTGCGCGGCGGTGATCAAGCCGCCGTTCAGGGTGTCCGACGTCCTGCCCGACCCGCATGACCGGGAGCGGGTGCGGGCGTTCCTCGTCGACCTGCGGAAGACCTACCACGGCTGGGTCGAGGAGGCCCGGCGGCTCGCCGACGCGGCCGCCAAGTCGTGACGCTCGACGGCGTTCCGGCCTGTCACTACCGGATTTTGGATCCTCGCTACCACGTATTGGATCTCAACGGAGCCGACACGACTCCACAGTGCGTGCGGAATGCGCACCACGAGAAGTAAGGGCTTACTTCGTCGGCGCCGAGGCGACCCGGCGCGGATCGCCCGCGCGGTGGCATCGTCCTTGCTCTTGCACAAGGCAGCAGGCCGGCACGGGCGGCGATGTCCGGGGTGCGGGACATCGTGACGGCGCTTGTTCGCGGAACGGCGGCAAGGCTACGGTCCCAGGTAAACCTCGCACCCAGGTTCAGGAGGATACGCATGAGACGATCGTTCACGGTGGTCGCAGCAGCGGCGACTCTGGCGCTGCTGCCCGCTGCCGCGTCCGCCCAGACCATCACGGGTCTGGTGACCGACAACACCGGTGGCATCCTGCCCGGGGTCACCGTCGAAGCGGCGAGCCCGGCGCTCATCGAAGGGAGCCGCATCGCGTTCAGCGACGGGGCGGGCCGCTACACGCTGATCGACCTGCGGCCGGGCGTCTACAACCTGACGTTCA
>JAGWAH010000064.1 GCA_021296515.1 Acidobacteriota bacterium
AGGGCAACAAGCCGGTGACGATGAAGCTCTCGCGCCAGCTCGTCCTGTTCTGCGTCGAGCGCCGCAAGGCGTGGCGCCTGCTGCAGAGCAAGGTCGGCATCCAGAACACCGAGTACGCCGCGCAGCGCGCCATCCTGGCCGACGTCGACGCCGGGATCATCTCCAAGGAGGACCTCTTCGCCCGCGCCCAGGAGCTGATGGAAGAGCGCGTGCTCGGGCCGGCGGCGACCAAGACGGCGTAGGGGCGGAACAGCCTGCGAGGTTGGCGCATTTGAGGGCCAGAGTCGAAGGCGGGCGGTTGCAGCTCGACGAGCCGTGCTCGTTGCCCGAGGGGACCGTGCTGGATCTGATTCTAGATGACGAAGGCGACGATATGGACGCCGGTCAGCGCCAAGCCCTTCACGACGCGCAGCCAATCGCTCGGGCACGTCGCCTGGCCCAGGCGTTCGCTCACGCATGCTGCATGCGGCCGGCTGCTTCGTCGATGTGGCGGTCGATCGCGGCGGCGACGTGGTCCGGCAGCAGGCGCTTCACGTCATGGTCGCGCCAGGCCTCGACGGTGCGTTCCGCCGTCTCGCGGACGATGCGCCAGAGCGGATCGACGGTCAAGGCCGCCTTGTCCGACAACCGACGCACCTGATTCCGGGTGACGCCATGGAGGTCCTTGGAGCCGCCGAAGCCGAGCGCCAGCCGATCGGACGGCAGGTAGGGAATCGTGGACAGCAGGTCGTAGGCGGGAGACAGCGTCGGCGTCGCGCCGTCCGTGTAGACCAGCGACCAGTTCTTCAGGTGCATGTCCCCGTTTCCGACGAGGACCGAGAAGACGAGGCGGCGCATGAAGTCCGCGACCGCCTCCGGTCCCCCCTCCGCTGACAGAACAGCCGCGACGTTGGCGTAGCTGCGCCGTTCGTACTTGTGCTCCGGAAACTGGTCGAAGACCTGGGCGAAGTCCTCCATGTGGACCCGCTGCCCGCCGGGCCGGCGGTCGAACCGCTCGACAGCCAGTGCATGACCATCCAGACGGGTCACGTCGTCGGGCAGGCCGACGATTTCGCCGACCGGCACGCGCGCGATCCGGGGGACGGAAATCCCGATGCGGCGCGCCAGTTCCATGATCACCAGCTCGTTTTCCGTCACCGCGGGGAAACGTGCCGACGGGAGCTTCACAATCCATTTCCCACCGATCCCGGTGGCCGGTACGGTCAGGCCGCCCGCCGCCTCCATGACCGCGGAGAACTTCAATTGGACGCCCGCGAGGGAGAAGCGGAGCGGGGCGCGGGCATCCGGAGCGATCCGGGCGTCGTCGGCGTGACGGCGATCCGGGACGGTCGTCCCGTCGAAGATCGGCGCCGTCGTCACCGCTCCCGGCAGGTCGGCGCCGAGGGCGTGCAGCAGGAAGAACTCCCGTTGCGGCTTGACGCCGGCGCGGGCGGCGAGATATTCGCGAAGGTGGCCTTCGGGGAGCAGGTTCGAGAAGAACGGCGGCACTCGCACACGGTATTCGCGGATCGCCGTGAGCAGCCCGCCGCCGGCGGTCTTGAACCCGAGGCCAAGCGTCGGCCGCCGGGGATCCTCGACGTAGTCCTCCTCGAAGGCGAAGATGCACCGGTCGCCGGCCAAACGGGTGATGACGCCGATGCGCCGACCGTGGAGCAGCACGGCCAGTGCGGCGGGAGCGGTCCGACGCGTCACGCGAGCTCCCGGCGGGGCGCGTCCGGGTCGTCTTCGTCTTCGTCTTCGGCGTAGAGCGACCGTTCACTGGTGCCGCCGGCGGACGACGTACGGCCGCGGTAGTCGCGGACGAGCGCCCGCACCACCGGCACGAGCGCCCGCGGCACGAGGACGAGGTCCAGGTCGAGCACCCGCACCATGTCCAGCAGGGTGTCGTAACGCGGTGCGATCCGGCCGGTCTCTATCGCGGAGACGTGTCGTTGCGCGAGCCCGGCCCGCCGGCCGAGCTCGAGCTGGCTCCAGCCTCGTTCGCGGCGTGCGTCCCGGATCAGGCGCCGGAGATCTTCCGGCAGTCGCTTCAAACGGAGCCGCTGCATTCGATGTATTTTATATCATCATCATGCGAAAAAATGCTGTATATGGTATTGCACTCGCAACCATGTCAGATGTTTCGTTTGTCACCGGAACCTGCCGCGCGCACGGATCAGCGGCCGCCGGCAAGTTGTTCTGCCGTGACGTAGCGCGGCTGGATGTCGATTGGCACGCCGCCCAGGCGGTCGAGCACGCGCTGGACCTCCGGCCGCACCACGCCCAGCGTCTCCAGCACGCGGTTCGCCTCGTCGTAGTCGCCCTCGGCCTGGATGGTCATCAGCCGCCGCGTCAGCCCCTCGACCGCGTTCCGGATGCGCGTGTGGTCCACCCGGAACCGGCCGTCCACGCCGACGGTCACGGCGCCGGCGTCGAGGAACGTGTTGAGCTGGATCGCCACCCCGCGACCGTGCGCCTCGCCGATGCCGAAGCGAATCGAACGGAACGTCGAGGCGAGAAAGGTCGTGTAGATCTGCCGCTCGAGAGAGCGGTCGATGACGCCTTTGTCGATCAGGAAATGGAGTGCCCACAGACCCGAGATGTCGGCCTTCGCCTCCTCGATGGTGCTGTAGGTCTCGCGGAGGGCCTGACGGACCGTGGTCTCGCCCCTGTCGCCCGCGATGGTGTGCGGTCCGAGGCCGTGCATCAGCTCATGCATCAGGATGTGGGTGAAGAACGCGTCGAACGAGACGTCGACCCGTTCGCTGAACGCCAGCGCGACAGCGGCGATCGGCTCCAGCACCTGTCGGAACTTCGCCTCCTGGACGTTCTTCAGCATGACGCGCTTGGAACCGTGGTCGCGGATGACCCGCTCGTCGTTCGGCAGGTTGAACGCGGCGGTCTGCACGCCGCTGTTGGCGTCGCCGGCGGTGAAGACGACGTTGACGACTCGAATCGGCGCCAGGGCGCCGAGCTCCGGATCGCGCCAGGCGGGATCGATCGGCAGGTTGTCCTCGAGGCCCTGCAGCTCCGTCCCGAAACGTGCGAGTTGCGCGGTCTCGGCATCGTCGCGGATGGTGACGAAGGCCTCGAAGGCCGCCTTGTAGTTGAACCACTCGTCCTCGTACACCTCGTACGGGCCGATCGTCGGCTCGATGGCGCCGTCGAGCTGCATCCACGCCACGTCGCTCTCGTAGTACTCGTTCGACGCGAAGGCGTCCGCTCGGGTGCGCAGGTAGCGCGCCAGCGTCGGTTCCGCGGTCAGGTCGGCGGCCGCCCGCAGGTGTTCGGCGGCGACGGCGAGCGGCCCCTGGTACTCCAGGCTGTAGGGTACCGCCCGCAATCCGCCGTCCGGATCCCGGCGGATGACGGTGAAGAAGCCGGTGGCGGTCGCCCGCTCCTCTGCGGACAGTCCATCGATCCATGCCGCGACCTCGTCGCGCGTGGCGTCGGGCGGATAATAGGCGGCGCCTTCCGGCTTGGGCGGCACGCCGGGTACGAACGCCCGGTTCCCCTCGACGCGGGACCAGGGTCCCTTGTTCACGAGGAAGAAGGCGAGTTGCGCACGACGAGCCGGACCTCGATCGCCCTGGAGCGCGAGCAGCAGGGAAAGGTTGCCGGCCCAGACCTGCTCCAGGAACAGCGCATCCATGACGCGGGCGGCGTCGATTGTCCGCGCGAGCGCCGCGCGTTCCGACCGCGGCAACGAGGAGATGTCGGCGCCGATGTCGACCGGGGCGAACAGGGGCGTCATGGTGGTTCCGAACTGCCGGCCCTGCGCGGGGCTCATGGCGGCGAACAGGGCGGCGAGGCTGACAGCGACGAGGGCGGCTCTGGTCATCTACCCCGACCTCCTACAATTAGTGTAGACGAGCACGATGACCGAAGAGACGCAGCTTGCCATCATCGGCGCCGGTCCGGGCGGCTACACCGCGGCCTTTCTTGCGGCCGACCTCGGACTGCGCGTCACCCTGATCGACGAGGCTCCGCGGCCCGGTGGCGTCTGCCTCTACCGCGGCTGCATGCCGTCGAAGGCGCTGCTGCACGCCGCGAAGGTGGTGACCGACGCGCGCGCGGCAGCCGCCTGGGGCGTGTCGTTCGGCGACCCGACCATCGACGTCGCGCGACTTCGGGCCTGGAAGGACGATGTGGTCGCGAAGCTGACCGGCGGGCTGGCCTTGCTGTCGAGGCAACGGAAGGTCGCCTTCGTGCAGGGCCGCGCATCGTTCGAGGACGCGCACACGCTTCGCGTCACCCCGACCGGCGACGATGCGGCGGACGGTGTCCGGACGATAGCGTTCGAGCACGCCATCGTGGCGACCGGATCGCGCCCCGCTCGTCCGGCGTCGCTGGCCCTCGACGATTCCCGGGTGCTCGACTCGACGCGCGCACTCGATCTCGATCGTGTTCCGGCATCGCTGCTGGTGGTCGGGGGCGGCTACATCGGACTCGAGCTCGGTACCGTCTACGCCGCCCTCGGGTCGGCCGTCACGATCGTCGAGCTGACCGGCAGTCTGCTGCCGGGCGCGGATCCGGACCTCGTGCGGGTGGTGGCGCGGCGGATCGCCGGTACCGTCCACGCCGTACACCTGAAGACGGCCGTGAACCGGTTGGCCGCCTGCCCGGACGGGATCGACGTGACGCTCGAACCGGCCGGCGCTGCCGTGCGGACGGAGCGGTTCGACCAGGTGCTGGTGGCGGTCGGGCGGACACCGAATTCAGACCTGCCCGGTCTGGTCGAACGAACGCGGGTGGAGCTCGACGCCCGCGGCTTCATCCGCGTGGATGCGCAGCGGCGAGCCGCCGAGCCGTCGATCTTCGCCGTCGGCGATGTCGCCGGGGAACCGATGCTGGCGCACAAGGCGTTCGCCGAGGCCCGCGTCGCGGTCGACACGATCACGGGAAACGCCGCCTCGTTCGCGCCGCGGGCGGTGCCCGCGGTCGTCTTCACCGATCCGGAGGTGGCGTGGTGCGGTCTGACGGAGACCGGCGCCGCGGCGTCGGGCCAGCGGGTTGCGGTGGCTCGCTTCCCGTGGGGCGCATCCGGCCGGGCGCTCACCCTGGACCGTCCGGAGGGCGTGACCAAGCTGGTGCTCGAGCCCGAGTCCGGCCGGGTGCTCGGCGTGGGACTGGTCGGGACCGGCGCGGGGGAGTTGATCGCGGAGGGAGTCGTCGCGGTGGAGAAAGGCCTGACCGCGGCCGACCTTGCCGACGTGATCCACCCCCACCCGACCGTCTCGGAAACCTTGGCCGAGGCCGCCGAGGTCTTCTTCGGACGCAGCACGCACGTCTACCGTCCGAAGCGGCGCTGACTCCGTTCCCGCCCTCTGGCCGAACGTCGCGCTACGAGGCGTAGCGGTCGAACGCCTCGGCCTGCTCGTGCGCGTGGTACGAGCTGCGCACCAGCGGTCCCGACTCCACGTGCCGGAATCCGAGGCCCAGCGCCTGCGTCCCGAGATCGGCGAACTCGTCCGGGTGGTAATAGCGGGCCACCGGCAGATGCGCCACGGACGGCCGCAGGTACTGGCCGATGGTGAGGATGTCGCAGCCTGCGCCGCGCAGATCCCGCAACGCCGTAAGAACCTCGTCGCGCGATTCGCCGAGGCCCACCATGATCCCGGACTTGGTCGGTGTGCCGGGGCGGTGACGGCGCGCATGCTCGAGCAGTCGCAACGCCCGCCGGTAACGCCCGCCGGGCCGGGCGGAACGGTAGAGCCGCTCGACCGTTTCCAGGTTGTGGTTGAGCACGTCCGGGCCCGCGTCGAGCACGCACTCGAGATCGCGGGCGCGGCCCGAGAAGTCGGGAACGAGCACTTCGATGCGGCAGTCCGGCTTTTGCCGCCGGATGGCGCGGATGGAATCGGCGAACACCGCAGCGCCGCCGTCGGGAAGATCGTCGCGGTCGACCGACGTGACGACCACATACTCGAGGTCGAGGGCCGAGACGGCTTCCGCCAGGCGCGCGGGCTCGGTCCGGTCCACGGCGCCGGGGGCGCCGTGGACCACGTTGCAGTAGCCGCACGATCGCGTGCAGACGCTCCCCAGGATCATGAACGTCGCGGTGCCGTGCTGCCAGCACTCGCCGATGTTCGGGCAGCTCGCCTCCCGGCACACGGTGTTCAGGGCGAGGTCGCGCGTCAGCCGCTCGAGCCGCAGGTAGCCGGGGCTGCCGGGCGCCTTGACGCGGAGCCAGGGAGGCTTGGGGCCGCGCGGCGGCTGGGTGAACCGCGTCGGGCGCCCGCGCACGAGCGGGACGGGAACAGGCGCTGCCATGCTGGATCCGATGGTACCGCGGGTCCTTCGGCAGCGTCCACCGCGGGCTCCACCGCCCGCCGGCGCGCAGCCGGCTGCGCCTTGATCCCAGGCTGGCCAGCCTGTATTCTGTGGAGCGGGAAATACTGGTTGGCGTAGTTCGGAGGAAATGAATGGCCTATTCGATCTGTGAGCCGTGTGTCGGGACGAAGGACACTGCCTGCGTTGATGTGTGTCCGGTCGATTGCATCCACCCGCGCAAGGACGAGGAAGAGTTCGAGGCCGAGACGATGCTCTACATCCATCCGGATGAGTGCATCGACTGCGGCGCCTGCGTGCCCGCGTGCCCCGTGGAGGCGATCTTCGCCAACGACGAGGTGCCGGACGAGTGGGAGAGTTTCATCGAAACCAACGCCCAGTGGTACGAGGGCAAGTAGCGATCGTCCACGGCTGCCGGCCGCGTGCGGCCGGCAGCGGAATCCATCCAGATGGGCCTCATCGATCATCGCTTCGAAGACAACTTCATCACGACCAATCTCGATCGCGTGCTGAACTGGGCGCGGCAGTCCTCGCTCTGGCCGATGGGATTCGGCCTCGCTTGCTGCGCGATCGAGATGATCGCCACGTCGACGTCGCGCTACGACATCGCACGGTTCGGAGCCGAGGTGTTTCGCGCGTCGCCGCGCCAGTCGGACCTGATGATCGTGGCGGGTACCGTCACGAAGAAGATGGCGCCCGTGCTGCGGCGGCTGTACGACCAGATGCCGGAGCCGAAGTGGGTCATCTCGATGGGTAGCTGCTCGAACGCGGGCGGTCCGTTTCCGACCTACAGCGTGCTGCAGGGCGTCGACAAGATCGTGCCGGTCGACGTCTACGTCTCCGGGTGTCCGCCCCGTCCGGAAGCGCTCCTCTACGGGTTGATGCGGTTGCAGGACAAGATCCGGAAGGAGAACACGATCCTCCGCAAGGAGCGGGTGATCATGGCGGGGCAGACCGAGCCTGTCATCGTTGAGGATCGGGGGTAGGTCGACGTGCTGTTTCTGGCCAAGTTCTTTCGGACGGTGTTCCTGGTGGACCTCCTCAAGGGCCTCTGGGTCACGCTCAAGTACACCCCGCAGCCGGCGTTCACCTTTCAGTATCCGGAGGAGCGGCGACCGGTGGCGCCCCGCTTCCGGGGGGTGCTCCGCCTGCAGGTGGAGCCGGAGACCGGCGCCCAGACCTGCATCGTGTGCGATCAGTGCGCCAAGGTCTGCCCGGACGAACTGATCAACCTGGGCGGGCACCGGGAGCCGGGGCACAAGATCAAGGTGCTCGACTTCTTCGACTTCAACCTGTCGCGCTGCTCCTTCTGTGGCCTCTGCGCGGAAGTATGCCCGACCAAGCCGGTGAAGGCGCTCATCATGAGCGAGGACTACGAGCTGGGCACGTACAGCCGGAACGCCCAGATCCTGCGCGTCGACGAGATGTACGACGGCGTTCCCATCGAGCACTACACGCGGTAGTCCCACCGGCGACGGTTTCTCGAGCCCCGAATCTCCGGACTCGGCAAGAGCGCCGGAACGGCGGTCCTCATGAGACTCCGATCTTGTCTTGATCGGAGCGATGAGGCATAGTTGCATTCGCTGGTTCGAGGCGCCGGGGCGGATGCCGGCGGCGCAGGGCGGTTCTTGTGCGGGAGGAGCTGATGCGGGTCCGAGGAATCATCGTTGCACTGACCTTCTGCGCAGCGGCGCCCATCCTCATCGGCGCCGAGTCGACCACCGACTCCGCGCGCAGCGAGGTGCGCCTCCAACTTGCCGACCTGCTCTATGGAGATCAGCGCTACTGGGAGGCGCTGTCCGCCTACGAGAACGCGAAACAGGGGGCGCGGAACGATCAGCTCCTGCGCGCGTCGAGCGGGCTGCTCAAGTCGCTGTTGCACATCGCGGAGTTCAGCCGTGCGCAGCAGGAGGCCGACTTCCTCTACAGCCTCGACCCCGTCGATCCCGAGTACCGGGCTCTGTACGCCGACGCATTGTGGGCGTTCGGTCTGTTCGAGGAAGCCGAGCAGGTGTACCAGGAGGTTCTCGCGAGGAGCCCGGACAGCGCCATGGCCCGCCATGGGCTCGGTCGCAGCCTCGCGGCGCGAGGCCGGCTCGATGAAGGGCTCGTCGAGCTGCAGGCGGCCGTCGCCCGGGACCCGCGCGGCGAGTTCTACCATACGATCGGGTCGGTCCACCGCCGCATGCAGCGGTACGACCTGGCGGCCGACGCGTTCGAGTCGTACGTCGAAGGCCTGGCCGGCACGCGTATGGATCAGAAGGTCGAATGGGCGCGATCCGAGATCCGCTTCCTGCGTTCGTTCGGTGAGCGCGTTCCCGTCTATGTGTCGCCGGAGGGGTTGGACACGGTTCACACCATTCCGTTCCGACTCGAGCGCGACAAGGTGATCGTTCGCGGGCGCGTGAACGGTGACGAGATCGATCTCGTCGTGGATACCGGTGCCGAGCAGATGGTGCTGTCGCAGGAGACCGCGCAACGCGTCGGCGTCCGCCCGATCACGAACACCCTGAGTGCCGGCGTCGGCCGGGTCGGCATGCGCGGGCTCGAGCTGGGGCGCGCGGACACCCTTGAGATCGGCACGCTGCGCGTGGAGAACGTTCCCGCTCTCATCAAGAATCCGCCGCTGACGGGCCTGCCCGCAACCCGTAGCGAGAACAGCTTCTCGCCCCTGGCGCTGGGGATGTCGGCCATCGTCGACTACCAGCATCACCGTCTGGTGGTGGCTCGCGATCTGCCGCCCGGACCGCCCGCGGACATCGAGCTCCCGATGCGCTTCCATCGTCTGGCGCTGGTGCGGGGCGTATTGAACGGATCGGTTCAGAAGAGCTTCATCGTCGATACCGGCGGCGAGGTCATCTCCATCAGCCTGAGCACCGCCAACGCCCTCGGGATGGTGCCGGTGCGCCACATCCCGTTGCGCGTCTACGGGACCTCGGGCTGGGACGACGACGCGTTTCTGCTGCCTGGCGTCAACCTCGGATTCGACCGCATCCGGTTCGACAACCTCGCCGTCGTCGTCCTCAATCTGCACCGCCCGAGCGCCCTGCTCGGGTTCCACATCGGGGGCATCATCGGCCACATGTTCCTGGGTGACTACCGCGTGGCCCTCGACCTGCAGGACAGCGTTCTCCGACTCTCCGAGATCTAGCCCGACAATCGTCGCCTCCGGCTCCGATTGCCGCCCAACCGGGCCTGACTAGCAGTCTACGCCGTTCTACGGCGCCCGCCCAACCGGGCCTGACTAGCAGTCTACGCCGTTCTACGGCGCAGACTGCTAGCCCGACAATCGTCGCCTCCGGCTCCGATTGCCGCCCAACCGGGCCTGACTAGCAGTCTACGGCGCGCAGACTCCTAGAAGTCGTAGCCGATCCAGATCGACATGCGCACCTTGCGGAAGTAGTCACTGCCGCGCAGGAAGCCGGCGAACTGCGCCTCGGTCGCGAAGACCGTGTCTTCCCACTCCCGATTGAAGAGCGTCGGCCATGTCCAGTCGAGGTGGATGGGGAAACCGATGGCGAACGTCGTGAGACCGAAGCCGTACGACGCGCGTGCGTTGTTGAGACGGAACCCGCTGATCGGGACGGGCAGACCGAAGACCGGCTCCGAGGCCTGCCCCTCCACGTTCGCCAGGTAGTTCGCTCGGTAGCCGGTGATCGGTCGCACCCATTCGTCGCCCGTGGACCACAGGTTCCAGGGCTGACCGGCAATGACCGCCGCGCCGATGTTGAAGAAGAAGGTGCCCCGGATGCCGCCCAGGATGCCGATGGGCGTCGCCATCGCCTCGACGAGCGGAAAGCGCAGCTCGACGTTGCCGAAGAACGCCTTGTGGCCGAGGAAGTGCAGGTAGTCGTAGCCGCGCATCTCGGACTGGCCGCCGAAGAAGATGAAGTCGGGGAAGTCGCCCCAACTGTTGAACGCGCGCCCGCGAAACGCCAGGACCCCGTTCTCGGCGACCCGCAGGTAGTAGCGGGCATCGAGGTCGACGGTCTGGCGCGACAGAAACCCGCCGAACCCGGGCGCGTACTCGTAGCCCGCCATCACCGTGTTGCCGGCGACCGGACCGTACTCCCGGAAGACGGTCGTCTCCTGGAAGAAGCGGGTGCCGAACGGCATGAACGAGCCGTCGCGGAAGAGCGTGGTTCCGAACTGCTGTCGTTGAAACGCGTCCGACTGCGCCTGCAGCGCCTCGTTGGCGAAGGTCTCGTTGAAGTTGTAGACGCCCGCCGAGAACTCGACCCGCCGGAAGCGGTCCAGCGGATAGATGCCGATGGCGCTGCCGCCGTTCGACCGCCGCGTGGCGATGGCGTCGTCGCGGCTCAGGAAAGCCAGGCTGGGAGCGAAGTACGCCCCGAGACCGTAGAAATACTGCTCGGACGAGATGCCCTGCAGGGCGTACTGCAGCCGGCCCGCCAAGTTTACGTAGGACGCGCCGTAGGTGCGGTAGGTCTGGATGGAGTAGGCCTGGATGTTGAACAGTTGGTCGCCGAGCACGTCGGCGAAGCTGATCATCGTGCCCCCGAGCACGTCGCCGCTGTTGGTCAGGCCGACGCCGAAGTTCGGCCGGCCCTGCATGTACATGTTCTCGAACCGGCCCTTGCGGCGCGAGTTGGCGGGATTCAGGGTGTGGGTCAGCGGCGCCTGGAAGTCGATCAGCGGGCCCGGCCCGCCGAAATCGGTGGCGTCGGCCGTGTAGAGCGGTTCGTCGTACTCGATCGTGTGCAGGCCGTACTCCGACTTGAAGTAGGTGATGAACCCGATGCGCGGCAGGTCGGATTCTTCATCCGGCGCGAGGACGATCGGATTGACCACGCCGGTCGCGTTGTCCGTGAGCTGGTGCAGCGCGCCGTTCTCGAGGTCGAGGGTCCAGAGATTGAAGATCTCGCCGTCGCGGGCCGTGTCCGGGTCGATCGGCTGCGTCGGATCGACCGCGGTCGAGGCGAACACGATGGTGCGCTCGTCGATGAACTGCCCGCCGGCCTCGTCATGCGTTCCGAAGGTCAGTTGCCGGCGCTGTCGGGTCTCCCGATCGAGCCGGAACAGCTTGTTGTTGCCGCTGACGCGCGCCAGGTAGACGACCGAGCGGCCGTCCGGTGAGTAGAACGGCGCGTAGTCGGCCAGCACGCTGTTGGTCAGGTTGGTGATCTCTTCGGTCTCCAGGTCGATCTCGTAGATGTCGCCCACGGCGCGGCTCAGCGCCGAGAAGACCACCGTGCGTCCGTCCGGCGAGAAGTCGGGCGATTCCGGCTCGTCGACCACCTCGAGATCGATCAGCCGCTCAAGCTCGCGCGTGACGACGTTCTGGACGGCGAGCGCCTTGCCCTTGCCGTGGCGCACGATGTATGCGATGCGATCGCCGTCCGGCGACCACGACATCCAGGGCACGGTGTTCCAGCGGGGAGTCTGGGCGATGTAGTCGAACCCGAATTCCTGGTCGAATCCCTCCGTCAGGTTCAGGATGACGTCACCGGTCCGGGACGACAGCAGCACGATGTCGGCTTCCCGGTCCTTGCGGTTGACCGCCATTGCCGCGATCACCTCGCCCGAGGGAGACGCCTCGAGCGAGTAGACCACCGGATAGCGGCTCCGCAGGGGATCGGGAGCGAGATTGCGCCCGTAGTCGGTCGGGCGCTCCTTGTCGCGAAACGCCTCGAACCGGTCGTCGAGATAGGACTTGAACGCGTCGTCCCATTCCTCCGCTTCGAGGTCGAATGCCTCCTCGTAGGGATCCTCGCCGCCGCCGATCGCATTGCGCCGGAGCGCGAAGAGGAACTGACGGATGCCTTCGAGTCCCCAGCGCTCCTCGATGAACTCGAAGACGGCGTGGCCCAGGTTGTAGACCACGCGTCCGCTCGCGAAGCCGCCGTAGCCCTGGAACTCCGTCATGGACGGGACGATGTCGCCGACCGCCACGTCCCGGACCTGCATCAGGTCGAGCGGCCGCCAGACGCCGGCCATGAAGTCGGCGAGGCCTTCGTCGACCCACAGCGGCACCGTCTGCCGGATCATGGAGCGCGGGATGATGTCGAACTCGAAGATGTGGGTCAGCTCGTGCGTGATGAGGCGGTAGAGCCCGTCGGGTGGCTCGTCGATGGGCAGCGCGATACGGTTGCGGTACGGCTCGGCGAACGCCCCGACCCCTTCCGGGCTGCCGCCTGGGAAGATGTTCTGCTGCTCGAACTCGCTGTGCGTCTTGAAGACCACGAGGGGGACGCTGAACGCCAGATCGTGACGCAGGTCGGCGCTGAGCTGCTGGTAGGCGCTCTCGGCGTAGGCGGCCACCCGCTCGAGGTGCTCCTCGAGCTCCGGGTAGTAGTAGATGTCGAAATGGTCCGTCGTGTAGATGTGCCAGTCGAACTTGTCGTACTTGACGCGGTTCTTGCCGTAGTACGGCGCGAACTGCTGGGCGCCGGCCGGCGCGGCAATCGCCGCGGTGAGCAGCACGACCAGCGCGGTCGTCCGCCGTCGGGATTGGCGTTCGGGGTGGTTGCGGATCATGTAAACCTCGCGGCGGCCGGCGGGCCGGGTGGCTTGGCCGAAGGACAGCACCTTCAGCCATCTTATCCCGTGGTCCGGCCGCCGGCAATTGCGGGATCCTCGAAAGCAAGACGCGTGCCGTTCTTGCCGGCGGGGGGGACGGCGGAGACTGTCGCCTGCCGGTGACGCCTGCGGACTCGCGGGGGGACACTGCGGGCGGAAGCGGGTTCGCCGGGATGCTTGAGATTCGCCCGCCGCAGGCGTTAATCTGGAGGCGGGTGGCGGGTGGCGCCGCCGCTTACCCGCCCGTGAACGTCGGACGCGGTCCCGGGATGGAAGGGCGCCGATTCAGCAGGAGTGGACATGACATCCAAGCGGTGGATCGTAGCAATCGGTGCGTCGCTCGCCCTCGGGTTCCTGACGTTGCCGGCGGCGCACAGCGTCACCTTGCTCTCGCTTTCGCCTCTCGAGCGCGGCACGACCCAGGAGGGACGCTGCGACGCCGACGCCAAGCCCGCGCCGCTCGACTTCACCCTTCGCGACATCGACGGCAACGAGGTGAACCTGGCGGAGCTCAAGGGCAACGTCATACTCTTGAACTTCTGGGCCACCTGGTGCGGCCCCTGCAAGATCGAGATTCCCTGGTTCGTCGAGTTCCAGCGCCGGTACAGGGACGACGGGCTCGTCGTGCTCGGACTCTCCGTGGACGACACTCCCGAGCAGATCCGGCCGTTCGCCGCCCAGTTCCAGGTCAACTACCCGATGCTGGTGGGGCTCGGGAGGGAGGACTTCCACCAGGAAGCGTACGGGCCGGTGTGGGGGCTGCCCGTCACGTTCTTCATCGATCGCGACGGTACCCTCTGCCGCACGCACATGGGCATCGCCACCCGCGAAGCGTTTCAGCGGGACATCGACGCGTTGCTGTAGCGGACGGCCCCGGTACAGCGCGCGCGTCCCGAACGGGGATCCGACGGGGAATTCCGCGCGGCTGTAGTATCATTCCGTATGCTCAAAGGATTCGAGCACGCTCGGCTTGCGTGCGGGTGCCGTGTCAGCTTTCGTGACGGTGTCGAGGGCAGTCCGGTGACCGTCGTGATCGACCGCAAGGGGCCGGCGTGCCGGGTGCCCGTGCACGTGGGTGGTCTGCCGGTCTACGACCACCGCGAAGCGCTCCGCCCGCCGACCAGGCTGATTCCGCCCATCGAGGGCGACTACGAAGAGGAAGGTTAGGCGCTTCGCCGCGGAGCGCCTGCCGTGAGCCCGATGTCGCAGCTCTCCTCCGAATTCGAGGTCGGTTGTCCTTGCTGCGGCTCGATTCTGGTGATCGACGCCAAGCTGCGGCGCCTGATCTCGCACCGCCAGCCCCCGCGCGAGGACGTACCGGAACTCGGTGACGCGCAGCGCATTCTGGCCGCCGAAGCCGCGCGCCGGGAAGCGATCTTCAAGCGGTCGGTTGCCGATGAGAAAGGGCGTAGCGATGCCCTGTCGAAGCGCTTCGACGAGGCGCTGAAGCAGGCGCGCGCCGAGCCGGTCACCCGGCCGGCGGAGTCTGCGCTCGGTTGGGCGGAAATCGGCGCCGGCGGCGACGATTGTCGGGCTAGAGGTCGCTGCGCGCCCGAGGGAGCGACTGCGGCCTGCCGATTGTTCCCCGAATGCCTCGCTACCGGGTCGGGACCTCCGGCTACAACTACCCCGAGTGGAAGGGCTCCTTCTATCCGGAGAAGTTTCCGCAGAAGAAGATGCTCCCGTACTACGCGGAGCGGCTGGACACGGTCGAGATCAACTACACGTTCTACCGACTGCCTGCCGAGCGGGTGCTCGCGGGCTGGTCGGCCGTGACGCCGGCCGGCTTCCGCTTTACGCTCAAGGCGCCGCGCCGCATCACGCACGAGGCGCGGTTGGCCGACTGCACGGAGATCACGCGCGCATTCTGCGGCGCCGCGGAGGTCCTCGGCGACAAGCGCGGGGCGCTGCTGTTCCAACTGCCTCCGTGGTTCCGCAAGAACGTCGACGTGCTCGCGCGATTCCTCGATACTCTGCCGCCGGACGCCCGTGCGGCCTTCGAGTTCAGGCACGCCTCGTGGCACGATCCGGCGGTCACGGAGCTTCTGGCCGCGCACGGGGCGGCGCTGTGCATCGCCGACAGCGAGCGACTGCGCACACCGATTCACGTGACTGCCCGACACGGCTATTTCAGGCTGCGCGACCAGGGGTACGGCGACGCCGACCTCGACCGTTGGGCCGAGACGATCATCCGCAGCACCGGTGGTTGTCAAGAGGTCTACGTCTACTTCAAGCACGAGGAGCGCGGGGCGGGACCCGACTTCGCGAAGCGTCTGCTGGACCGCCTGGCCCCGGGCTGAGCGAGCAGAGATGGCGGCGCGCGAAGTCGATCGCCGTCCGTTCGGCCCAGTACCCGTCGAAGCCGGGGGTCGGATCCGCATAGTAGCCGCAGTGCCCGCCGTGGCGCGTGATGGCAGTGGTGACGTTCGGGTTCGCGGCCGCCGCCGGGCTCCGAAACTGCTCGGGAGGCACGAAGGGGTCGTCCTCGGCGCTGATGATCAGCGTCGGCGCCGCGATGCGGTCGACGACCCGCAGGCTGCTGGCCCGGTGATAGTAGTCCGCGGCGTCTCGGAACCCGTGGTGCGGGGCCGTGAACGCGTCGTCGAACTCGCGTACGGTGCGGATTCGGTCGAGCGCGTCGAGATCGAACGCGCCGGGCAGGACGCGCGCCTTCCGCCGCATGCGGCGCTTCAGGTTGCGCACGAAGTTCCACTGATAGATGGCGTTCGACCGTCGCTCGAGAGCGTCCACGCAGCGTCCGAGATCCATGGTCGGCGAGATGGCGCAAACCGCGCGCAGGACGCGCGGGGGCGCCGTGCCGGCCAGCCGCAGCCCGAGGTTGCCGCCCAGGGAGTACCCCACCACGGCGATGGCCGGAAGGCGGTCCACCTCGGTCAGCTCGCGAATGACCGCGGCGGGGTCGCACGAGAGTCCCGAGTGGTAGAGGCCTCGCGACAGATGCTCGGTGTCCCCGCAGTTGCGCTGGTTGAGCAGCACCACGTTGAGGCCGGCAGAGAACGCCTTGTCCGCCAGCCCGCGCATGTAGTGCGCCCTGCTCGAGCCTTCGAGACCGTGCAGCGCCAGCAGCGTGGGCCGCGCCGACGGTGACCGCTGCCAATGACAGTGCGCCAGCACGCGTGCGTCCGAGGCGACGTCGAAGTACCGCCGCACCGGCGCCGGCAGCCGCGGAAAGTGCCGTGGTCTGGCCCACGTGTAGAGGGTCATCCTGTGCCCGCCGTCGAGACCGCGGGCCGGGAGGAACTCACGAGGGATGCCCACGTTCGTGACCGCCGGTTCAATCCCCGTCGCTCCGGGGATCGCGCCGCGCCATCCGGGCGTCGTCGCGCAGATCGTACACCGCGAACCGACCGTTCCGGTGCACCAGCGGCAGGTCGATAGCGTGCTCCGTGATGAGATAGTCGAGGTCGTGGCGTTTGGCGAGCCAGCGCGCATGGGCCGCCTCGAGCGCCGCGAAGTCGCCGAGCTCGGCGATGCGGCTGCTGATGCGTGCGGCGATGGCCCTCGAGTATATGGCGATGCCGATGTCCTTGACCGATTCGAGGTAGACGTCGCGGCTGCTGGCCGCCCGGACGCTCGATCCGTAGCGCCAGGCATGCGCCGGGTCGGTCAGGAAGTTGGTGCCCACGGGGCGTTCGCCGGCCCATCGCATCACCTCGGTCCACTCCGACGCCGGCAGGTCGATCTCGATCAGCGGGTGGCCGGCGCGTTCGACGAACGTCACATAGCTTCCGCGCGTCAGGGACGCGAGGACGATGAGGGCGATGGCGGCGCGGCGCACGCGCGGCTGGAGCAGACGGGCGGCCGTCGACCGGAGGAGCCCGCGTCCACGAACTGCCAGGGGGCTCTCGACCACGAGCCACGCCGCGTAGGCAATGGCAACGACGTCGAGCAACCAGAAGATCCGGCTGAACTGCAACTGTACGACGAGCGCCACTCCAATGGAGGCCAGCGGAACCGAGACGAGAAAAAGCGCCAGCAGCACCAGGCAGCCGGCGACGATTCCCGTCTCCCGGCAGGTGGCCATGCCGAGCGACAGGCGATAGTCGTAGACGGCGGCGATGATCGCCGCCAGGCCCAGGTTGGCGAACCAGGTCATCATCGGCCACTGCGTCGCCAGCAGATAGTCCTTGGACTCCAGCAGCGTGCTCCAGGACGGGCTCATCACGTCCAATTGCTCGCGGAACCCTCCGACCAGGAGCACGACGGTCACCGGCAGCAGTGCAGCGACCACGATGAGGATCGGCCGGCGGGCCGCGGGGTCGGCGACGAGGCCGGCCACGCCGACCAGCATCACGAACCACAGCGCGGTGGTCGGATGGAACAGGCAGGCGCCGGCGACGGCTGCCGCTGCGCCGGCCGTGCGGCCGCGAAGGAAGAGGCCTGCCGCCAGCAGCCCGACGGCGAAGGCGAGTTGCCGCGGATGCAGGTACGCCTCGATCGAGTTGACGGCCGTGTCCGGAATCCGATGGCGCAGAGTCAGAGCCGCGGCCAGGGCGGCAACGCCCCACCACGTCCGATACAGCGAACGTCCGAGAACCACGCACGCGGCATAGAGCAGGGCCAGCCCCGCCAGGTAGGCGGCGAAGAACGCGACCGGCAGGCTCTGGCCGCTCAGCCGCACGAGGGGCGCGAACCAGTCGTCGAACGCGAGCAACCGATTCTGGACGGCGAGCAGCGCCGCATCGTGCGGGAAGAGGCCCGGCTCGAGCCCCTGCAGGACGATGGGAATGTAGAAGGCCTGGTCGGAGACGCCATAGCGGTAGCCGCCCACGTTGAGCAGCGCCAGCAGGCAGAAGGCTAGAGCACCGAGGAAGAGAGCGACGCGCCGGACAGTCGTATGCATGGCTCGATGGTCCCGAGGGGCATAGAGGCTTATCGACGCGAGAGGCGCTTTCAGCCAGGGGTGCCCATGAAGCAGACCGTGCCCGGTGGGGCGGGGGTGCTCGGGGCGTGCAGCGGGGGCATGCGGGCCGTATGGCATAATGCGCCGCGTGCGGCTGCGGGAAGTCAACGTCGGGTGCCTCGGCGGCGGAACCGGGTTGCCCAGCCTGCTCGGTGGCCTCAAGCAGAACCCGTGGCTGCGGGTGAACGCCGTCGTCACGATGTTCGACAGCGGCGGCAGCTCGGGTCAGCTTCGGGACGAGCTCGGCGTGCTGCCTCCCGGCGACGTGCTGAAGTGCGCGCTCGCGCTCGCGAGGAACGAGGGCGAAGCCCGGCGCCTGCTCCTCTCGCGCCTGCCGGCCCTGGAGAACGGCCGGCTTCGGGGG
The DNA here is from genome assembly GCA_021296515.1 of Acidobacteriota bacterium. Taxonomy (GTDB): domain Bacteria; phylum Acidobacteriota; class Vicinamibacteria; order Vicinamibacterales; family UBA8438; genus WTFV01. The sequence goes on from JAGWAH010000064.1 coordinate 18,099, forward strand.
CATACCGGCGGCAACCTGCTCCTTTCGATGATGGAGCAGTACAGCGGCGATTTTCTCGCCGCCGTGGACGGCTTGCGGACGCTGCTCGACTGCAACGGCCGCGTCCTGCCGGTCAGCGTGGAGCAGTCGACCCTCTGCGCGGAGTACGAGGACGGCTCACGCGCGGTCAGCGAGGTCGGCGTGGACCGCGAGCAGACCGACGGGCGGCGAATCAGGCGGATCTGGCTCGATCCGGAGCCGAACGTGCACGGAGCCGCCTCGGAGGCCATCCGCGGGTTCGACGCCGTGGTGATCGGGCCGGGAAGCTTCTACACGAGCCTGATGCCGATTCTCCTGGTCCGGGGCGTGGCCGAAGCGGTTCGCGCGACCGACGGGCCCATCGTACTCGTGACGAACATCCTGACCGAGGGACGGGGGATGCACGGCTTCTCGGTGGGCGAGGCGGTGCGCCGCGTCGGAGACGCGATCGGCCGGCCCGTGGACGTCGCCATCGCCAACAACGCCACGCCGCCGCCGGACGTGCTCGCCCGGTACGCAAAGGAGCACAAGGAGCTGCTGCCTGTCGGCGACATTCCCGCCGAGTGCGAGCTGGTCACCGGTCACTTTTCCCAGCGTCAGATCGCCCGTCATTCGCGCCGGCGTCTCGCCTACGCCGTCTGGAGTGTCCTGGCGCAACGGCTTCTGCAATAGCCGTCAACCCCGGCGAGCGAGGATCTTCCTCGCGGCGCGCTCGATGACCTCACGGGTCAGGGCGGCGGCGCGCCCGTTGCCGGCGGCCGTTGCGGGACGGCCGGTGATCCACAGCTCCGGCATGTCCGCGGCCAGGATGTCGTCGAAGTCTCCCTCGCTCTTCACGCTGAGGGGCGCGACCGCCGTGATGTCGATTGGCCCCGACCAGAAGTCGGCGTGCTTGATGAGCAGCCAGTTGCGGCCACGCTGCCGCGGCGCCGTCCCGGCGCGGTCCCGGGTGCGCACCAGCGCCCAGGAGCCCTTGAGCTTGTAACCGTCGAGCGAGAACTTCAGATCGCCCCTCTCCAGGGCGGCGCCGACGTCGTCGACCTCCGGCTTCCAGGCGCCGTGGTCCCACAGCATCACGATGCCGGCCCCGTAGCCCTCCGGGATGACGCCCTCGAAGCTCCCGTACTCGCAGGGATGGTCCTCGGTCCGCACCGCCATCCGCTTGTCGGCCGGTTGCAGCGACGGCCCCTTGGGTACGGCCCACGAGAGCAGGACGCCGTCGTGTTCCAGCCGCAGGTCGTAGTGGAGATGGCTGGCGAGGTGTTTCTGGACGCAGAAGTAGCCTTCCGGACCGTCTGTGGTCGCCTGCCGCCGCCGGTTCCGGCGCGCCGCGGCGCCCTCCGGTTCCGGCGTCCGACTGAAGTCCCGCTTGCGTCGGTACTCGTCGAGCGCCATCGACCGCTCATTATGATCCACAATGGCCGGCATGCTCACGGCGGTCATCGTCTACATGTCGGTGCTGGTGGTGGTCGGCGCGTGGCGCAGTCGCCGCGTCCGGACCGGCGACGACTTTCTGGTCGCCGGGCGGCGGTTGCCGGCGCGCGTGCTCGTCTTCACGCTGCTCGCCACCTGGATCGGCTCGGGCAGCCTGTTCGGCGGTGCCGGGCTCGGCTACCGATCCGGGTTCTCCGCGCTCTGGCAGTCGGCCGGAGCGTGGGTCGGCATCGCCCTCGTCTATTTCATCGCGCCGCGTGTGCGCCGCATCGCGCAGTACACGGTGCCCGACATCCTCGAGCTGCGCTACGGGCCGGCAGCGCGCGTGCTCGGAACGCTGACCACCGTGCTGGCCTATGCCACCATCGCCGCGTACCAGTTCCGCGGCGGCGGTCGCCTTCTGGCGCTGGTGGCCGGGGTCGATCCGGGTACCGGCGCCCTGATCACGGCCGTGTTCTGCGTCCTGTTCACCTCGCTCGCCGGGATGCTGTCGATCGCCTACCTGGACGTCGGCAACGGCCTGGTCATGACGGTCGCGGTGATGTTCGGCGTCGCGTTTCTGATCGGCGACGCGGGCGGCCTTTCGGCTTCGCTTGCGGCCCTGGAGCCGCACCAGGTGTCGCTGTTCGGGGACATGGGCGCGCAGGCGGCGTTCGCCCTGTTCCTGCCCACGATGTTCCTGCTGCTCGGCGAAGCCAACATGTACCAGAAGTTCTTCTCGGCGCGGGACGAGCGGGCGGCGCGCCTCGCCGTCGTCGGCTGGATCGCCGGTACCATCGTCGTCGAGACCCTGATCGATTCGACCGGCATCCTCGGCAGCCTGGCGCTCGGCGGACTCGGCGTGGCGGAATCGGAGGAGATCGTCATCCGCGTCGCCACCGACGTGCTGCCGCCGGTGCTCGGCGTGCTGCTGGTCTGCGGCGCCGCGGCCATCGTCGTCTCCACCGCGAACAGCTTCCTGCTGACCCCGTCGACGAACCTGATCCGCGACGTCTATCAGCGCTTCATCAACCCCGCGGTCACGGATCGGCAGGTGGTGCTCTACACGCGCCTCATCGTGGTCGCGGTCGGCGCTCTCGGCTACGTCGCCGGGAATTTCTTCCCGACCATTCTCGCCATGGCGCTCTGGGCCTACACGATGTACGGGGCCGGCATCACGCCCGCGCTGCTCGGCGCCTTGCTGTGGAAGCGGGCGACGCGGGCGGGGGGCGTCGCGTCCATCCTGGCCGGCATGCTCACGACGCTCGTCTGGGAGATCGTCGGCCTGGCGCGGGCCGTCGACGGGAATCCGGAGTACCTCTTCGGTTGGCAGACCGCGTACCCGGCGCTCGCCCTGTCCATCGCGACCCTCGTGGTCGTCAGTCTCGCGACCCCGCCTCCCACCGCCGCGGAGGTCGAGCTGCGACCCGCCGGGCCATGAGAGTCGCCCTCGTCGCCACCTACGAGCTGGGCCGCCAGCCGTTCGGCCTGGCGTCGCCTGCGGCCTGGCTGCGCCGCGCGGGGATGGACGTCGCCTGTCTCGACCTGTCGCGCCAGCCGTTCGACGCCGGCGTGGCCGAGGCCGACCTCGTGGCGTTTCACCTGCCCATGCACACCGCGACGAGACTCGCCGTGCCGGTGATAAAGCGGGTCCGACGACTCAATCCCGGCGTCCGTCTGTGCGCCTACGGCCTCTACGCGCCGCTGAACGGGGAGCTCCTCCGCTCGGTCGGTGTCGATCACGTGCTCGGCGGCGAGTTCGAGGCCGATCTGGTCCGCCTCGCAACCGAAGTCTCGACCGGCGGAACGGGTTTCGCCCCGGCGCCCGGCCTCCCGCGATTGGAGTTGATGCCGCCCTGGCGCGCGGGGCTGCCGCCGCTCGATCGCTACGCGGCGCTGCAGCAGGGCGCGGTCCGGAAGGTCGTCGCGTATACCGAGGCGAGCCGCGGCTGCAAGCACGCCTGCCGGCACTGTCCGGTCGTCCCGGTCTACGGGGGCCGATTCCGCGTCGTGAGCCCGGAGGTGGTGATGGCCGACGTGGCCGCGCAGGTGGAGCAGGGAGCGGAGCACGTCACGTTCGGCGATCCGGACTTCTTCAACGGCGTCGGGCACGCCATGCGGGTGGTCGATGGGATCGCACGACGGTTTCCCGGCCTGACCTACGACGTCACGATCAAGGTGGAACACCTGGTCGCCCATGCCGACCTGCTGTCGCGCTTGCGCGAGACGGGCTGTCTCTTCGTCACCAGCGCCGTCGAGTCGTTCGACGATTCGATCCTGCGCCGGCTGGAGAAGGGCCACACGCGAGACGACATCGCCCGCGCCGCGGCGCTCTGCCGTACGGCCGGACTGACCCTGGCGCCGACCTTCGTGGCCTTCACGCCGTGGACCACGCTCGACGGCTACCGCGGGATGCTGGCCGAGATCGAAGCGCTCGATCTGGTTGAGCAGGTCGCCCCGATCCAGCTTGCGCTGCGGCTGCTCGTGACGGCCGGATCCCGGCTGCGCGAGCTGGAGGACCTCCGCGGATGGATCGGCCCGTTCGATCGCGAGCTCCTGGTCTACCCGTGGCGGCACCCCGATCCGCGCGTCGACCGGATGGCCGACGAGGTGACGGCCCTGGTCGGTCGGCGCCTGACCGCCTCCCGGCGCGATGTGTTCGACGTCGTCGTAACGTGTGCAAACGAAGGCCGCATGCCGCCACCCGCGGTTTCGACGGGGGCGAGGCGGCGGGCGGAGGTTCCGTATCTGAACGAACCGTGGTACTGCTGAGCCGAGCCCACGACCGGGCAGGTGGCTCTGGTCTGAATCGGCGCGGGTGTCTTGCCGTTTCCACTGCAGGTTGTAGCTGCAGACGCCGGCTACCGCTCTCTGCCTTCCGCCACCCCTTGGGTCGGGTGGTTGCTCTGAGGAAGCATATGGCCTGCACGAACTCGGCCACCGGTCGCTGTCGGTCGACTCCCGTGATCGTGGATCCCACTCTTCCAATGCGCCCGCCGACTCGTGCGCCGCGCGTGCTGCTGGTCGCCGCCACCACCGGCTATCAGATCCGGTCGTTCGGTGCGGCGGCCGAGCGACTCGGCGCCGAGCTGATCCTGGCCACCGATCGGTGTCACCGGCTGGACGACCCGTGGCGGGACGGTGCGGTACCGATCCGGTTCCACGACGAGGACGCGGCGGTGCGGGCGATTGCCGACGCGGCCGCGGCGGCTCCGTTCGACGCGGTGTTGGCGGTCGGCGACAGGCCGGCGCTGATCGGCGCCCTCGCGGCGCGCGTGCTTGGACTGCCCGCGCATTCCCCGGCCGCCGTCCGCGTCGCCGGGCACAAGCTGAAGACCCGCATGCGGTTGCGGGCGGCGGGACTGCGCACGCCGTGGTTCCGGTCGATTCCCGTGGACCGCGACAGCGGCGTGCTGCTCGACCGGGTCTCCTATCCCTGCGTCGTCAAGCCGCTTGGCCTGGCCGCCAGCCGGGGCGTCATCCGCGCCGACACGCCGGTCGAGCTGGTTGCTGCGGTCGAGCGGCTGCGCCGGCTGCTCGCGTCGCCGGAGATTCGATTGCTCCGGGATCCGGCCAACGACTCGATCGCGCTCGAGGAGTACATCCCGGGCCACGAGGTTGCCGTCGAAGGCGTGGTGACGGACGGAGAACTGGAGATCTTCGCGATTCTCGACAAGCCGGACCCGCTCGAGGGTCCCTTCTTCGAAGAGACGATCTACGTTACCCCCGACCGCCTGCGGCTCGAGGAACGGAGGGACGTGGTCGAGCAGGTGGGCGGCGCGGTCGAGGCGCTCGGTCTGACGCACGGCCCCATCCACGCGGAGTGCCGCCTCGGCCCCCGCGGCGCCGTCGTGATCGAGGTGGCCGCGCGGTCCATCGGCGGCCTCTGCTCGCGGGTCCTGCGCTTCAACGGACCCGCCGGCGGCAGCCATTCGCTGGAGGAAGTGCTGTTCCAGCACACGCTCGGCCGCCCGGTGGCCCGTCATTATGCCGTGGCGCGAGAGGGGGCCGCGGTCATGATGATCCCCGTGCCGGGCGCCGGAATCTGCCAGGGCGTAGCGGGGCTCGACGCCGCACGCGCGGTTCCGCTGGTAGAGGACATCGTCATCACGACGAAGCCCGGCCAGCGGTTGGTGCCGTGGCCCGAGGGAGCGAGCTATCCCGGATTCATCTTTGCGCGGGGGAGGAGCCCCGAGGAAGTCGTGGCCGCCGTCCGCGCCGCCCACGACAGGCTTACGTTTCGCGTTGCGTCGGAGATTGCGGTCACCGCCGCGATGGGGTAGGAGTCCATGTACGGGCTGCCAGGGCAGCCGGCGCCGCGGGCTACTGCTTTGCCTGCGGCGGGACGTACTCGGGCGGCGGCGCCGACCCCTCGCCGAAGAAGAACTCCTCCATCTGCCGCGCCACCAGCTCCTGGGCCTCTTTCTGCCACGGCATCAGGCGGTACTCGTTGAGGATCATCTTCATCCGCTCTTCCCAGAGCGTCCACGCCTCCGCCGACACGCTGTCGTAGATGCGCCGTCCGAGATCACCGGGCCACGGCGGCTCGTCGAGCCCCGGCATCTCCTTCTGGAACTTGACGCACTTGACGGTGCGTCTTCCGGGCTGCGTGTCGGCCATCGTCGTTCTCTTCCTCGTTCCCTGCCCGGCCGTTCTGCGGCGCAGGTCCCTAGCCCGACAATCGTCGCCGCCGGCTCCGATTGCCGCCCAACCGGGCCTGACTAGCAGTCTACGCCGTTTCTACGGCGTACCCGCTTCTGGGGCGCGGGCCCGGTCCAGATGGCGACGTCGTGTCCCCCGAGCTCGGCCGTCACGACGCGGGTGACCTCGACGCGGGCATCGTTGAAGCAGGCGCCGTCGCCCAGGTCCGTCAGATCGTCGGAAACGAGTGCGTTCGCGGTCGCGCCGTTCATCGTATTGCGCCGCCAGAGCCCTTTCGGCAGGCTCGCCACGCCCGGCTTCACGTCCGGGTTCACGGTGACCGCGCAGTGCATCTCGCCCTCGTCGTTGAAGACCCGCGCCACGTCCCCGGTGGACAGGTCGCGCGCGACGGCGTCCCGCGGGTGGATCTGGAGCCGGGCCTGCCGAGTACGCAGCTCGCCGAGCGTCGACGAGACGGTCTTGTCGGTGGCGGGGGAGATGAGGGCCAAAGGGTAGCGGTCGGGGGCCGGCTCCGGGCGGAAGCGGTAGAGGCCGAGCGGGGCGGAACGCTCCAGCACGGCCGGCAGCAGGTCGATCCGCCCGTCCGGCGTCCGCGGAAAGACGTCGACGAACTGCACCGGGGCCGCGGGCGCCCCGCCGCGGGTGATGCCGCGGCTCAGGAGCTCCTCGCCGGCGTTGTCCGGCAGCGCCCCGGCCACGTGCATCAGCGTGCCGGTGTCGCTCTGCAGAAGCCCGCCGATCTCGATCCCGAGCCGCGCCGCCAGCTCCGCGAAGACCTCCACGTTGGGGCGGGACTCGCCGGCGGGCTCGATCACCGGCTGCACGAGCTGTACCGCGCCATGCCCGTAGCCGATGGCCAGGTCGTACTGCTCGAGAAACGTCGTCGCCGGCAGGATGACGTCGGCCCAGCGCGCCGTGTCCGTCATCACCTGGTCGAAGACCACCGTGAACAGATCGTCCCGCTTCAGGCCGGCCAGCACCCGGTTCTGCGCCGGCATCGTGGCCAGCGGGTTGCAGTTGTAGACGAACAACATCTTGACCGGAGGATCGTCGTACTCGGTCAGCGCGCGGCCGAGCCGGTTCATGTTGACGAGGCGCGTGTCGGGCTCGCCGGTCTCGATCCAGGCCTCCTCCGACAATGGCATGGCCCGCGAGCTGCTCATCGAGTACCCGCCGCCGCGCACCCCGAACTTGCCGCCGACCGCGGGCAGCGCCAGCACCGCGAGAGCCGCGTTGCCGCCGTTGCGGTTGCGCTCCAGGCCCCATCCGCAGCGGATGACGGCGGGAGAGGTTTCCGCGTACAGCTCCGCGACCTTCTCGAGCAGGTCGGGATCCACCTCGGCGACCGCGGCGGCGCGCTCGAAAGTCCACTCGGAAGCGCGTTGCCGGAGCTCGTCCGCGTGGTGCGTCCACCTTGCGAGGAATGCCTCGTCGGCGAAGCCGTGCTCGAAGAGAAAGCGGTGGATGGCCAGTGCGACGACCACATCCGTTCCCGGCCGCACCGCGAGATGGATGTCGGCGCGCCTGGCGAGCGGCGTCCGGCGTGGATCGATGACCACGACGGCCGCCCCGTCACGCGCCGCCTGCCGGACGTGGGGCACCAGGTGAAACCCCGACGTGGACGGATTGGCTCCCCAGATCACGATGAGTCGCGCGTGGCGGTAGTCCTCGTAGTCCACCCCGGCCATGCGGCCGTAGAGCGCGTCTGTCACCGTGGTCGTCGGGGCGGCGCAGACGTTGCGGGCGAGGCGTGAGGTCCCGAAGGCGCGGAAGAGGCGGGCGTCGTTCGTGTCCTGTGACAGCAGTCCGTTCGAACCGCCGTAGGACAGCGGCAGAATCGCCTCGGCGCCGAACTTGTCGCGGATCGCCCGCATGCGGCCGGCGACGGTTTCGAGGGCCTGGTCCCACGTGATCCGGTTGAAGCTCGCCTCGCCCTTGGCGCCGCGTCGAGAGCCCGGATGGAGCAGGCGCTCCTCGCCGTAGATGCGCCGGTCGAAGCGGCGGACCTTGCTGCAGATGAAGCCGTTGGTGCCGGCGTACCGCGGCGAGTGGTCGATCTTCGTGACCTGCCCGCGCTCGAGCGAGATGGCCAGACTGCAACTGTCGGGGCAGTCGAGGGGGCAGGCGGTCTCGACCGTGGATCGGCCCCAGGTCAGGTCTTCTTCGGCGGGCATTCGCCAGTGTACCATGGGGCATCCGCTTCCCCGAGCCGGTGCCATGTACGTCTTCCTCGACGAGATCTCCCGATGCTGCGAGGGCTCCGAAAGGCCGGTCCTCGACCGCGTGTCGCTCCACGCCCGGTCGGGCGAAATCCTCTCCGTGGTCGGGCCGGGAGGCGCCGGCAAGTCCACGCTGCTGCAGTTCGTGGGGGAGCGGTCGGACGGGGACGGCGGCGTGTTTCTGGGGACGGACGACGCGCGCGAGCCGGGCCAGGCGAAGCCGGACCTCGTCCGGGGTTGGCTTTCCGGTAGTCCGGGGGACGTTTCTCCGCCGGGCTGGCGCACCGAGGAACGGCGCGGCGTCGCCATCCGGCGCTATGCGTTCCCGAGCACGGCGCTCGCCGGCTCGTTCCGCGACCCGGACCTGCTGCTCGTCGACGATCTCGCCGCCGATCCCGCCTTCGCCGCCGCCGCCGCCCGCCGCACGTTCCTTCGCGACCTGCACGGCCTGCATCCGCGGCCCGGACAGCGCACGATCATCTACGCGACGCGCGACGGCGACGACGCACTGGCCGTGTCCGACCGCATCGCGGTGCTGGATCGCGGCCGCATCGTTCAGGCCGGGACGCCGGCCGACGTGCGGGACCGGCCTGCGAACGAGTTCGTGGCCCGGCTCTTCGGCCAGCCTCCGATCAACCTCGTGCCGGCCATCCTGGAAAAGGACGGGCAGGCGATCCTGCTCGGCAACCAGACCGTGTCGCTGGCGGGCCGCATCGCCGAGGAATTCTGCCGCGACGTCACCGTCGGCATTCGCCCACGCCATGCGCGGCTTCACCGGGACGGCGCCGGCTGGCGCGGGCGCGTCGTCTCGAGCGAGCGGCACGGGGAGCGGTCGCTGGTGACCGTCGCCACCGAGGGCGTGCGGGTGCGGGCGCTGGCGGACGAGCCCTTCGACGCCGGCGAGCGGGTCGTGGTCCGCGTCCTCCCGAAGCACTTCATCGTGTTCGACGATCGGGGCGTCCGCCTCGATCAGCTCTAACAATCCGTGGTGGAACCCCGCGTCGCATCGACAACGGCGAGCCGCCCGCGCGGAGAGTCGGGACGTGGGCCGGCGGGGGTGGCCGCGTTCTTCCGCCGGTTCGGAGCACGGTCGTGGATGGCAATGAGCGTCATTGCGGCAGCCGTCGTCGCGGGGCTCGCGCCGACTCCCGCGCCGTGGGTGGAGCACGCCTATTCCCGGCAGTGGTATCTCGTCTGGCAGAACGTCGTGACCCCCGTGTCGAGCCTGTCGGGATTCTCGCTGCTCGATCCGGCGGCGGTGATCGGCGTGCTCGGGATCGGCGCCGGGTGGTGGCGGGGACTGCGCCGGGCGGGGGCGACGTGGAGGGAGCGAACCGCGGCCGTCGCGCGCCTGACGTTGCATACCGCCGCCGTGGCGGCGGCGCTCTATCTCGTCTTCCTGGCCATGTGGGGCCTCAACTACCGGCGCGAGCCGCTGACGGCCAAGCTGGACTACGACGCGGCGCGCATATCGTCGGCTTCGCTCGCCTCCCTGGCGGGCGAGTCCGTCGACCGCCTGAACGCGCTCCACGCGCCGGCGCACGGAGCCGGTCCCTGGCCGGCGTTCGAGGACCTGCCGGAGCGCCTCGGACCGGCTTTCGACCGGGTGCAGCGGCGTCTCGGCGCGGGCCGCCCGGCGGCGGCGGGCCGTCCCAAGGCGACCCTGCTGACGGCGTATTTCCGCCGCGCCGGCATCGACGGCATGCTGAGCCCCTTCTCGCTCGAGGTGCTGGTCAACGGAACCGTGCTGCCGTTCGAGCGCCCGTTCCTCGTCGCGCACGAGTGGTCGCACCTGGCCGGCTACGCGAACGAGTCCGAGGCGAGCTTCGTCGGCGTGCTGATCTGCCTGGCCGGCGGCGCGCAGAGCCGCTACAGCGCCTGGCTGTATCTTTCCTCGCAGCTCGTGCGCCATCTGCCGGCGGATGCGCGCGATCGGGTCTGGTCCGGGCTCGCCGACGGGCCGCGCGCCGACCTGCGCGCGCTAGCGGCCCGGCGGCGGCAGGCCGTGCCGGTGGTGCGGCGCAGCGCGAACCGCGTGTTCGAACCGCGTCGAAGCCGGAATCGCCAGCTACGGACTGGTGGTGGATCTGCTGCTCGGCACCGACGGAACCCCCGTGTGGCGCGAGCTGGCCGGTCCGATCGACGCGCCCGGCGCCGTCGGGCCGCCTCCGTCGCGACGACGAGAGACGTTGCGGTGATATGATGGCCCCGCAATTCGGGGAGGACGATGTTCAAGCTGGTGACAACGGTCAGGGGCGGCGCGGTCAACCTGCCGGCGGCGTCCGCGAAGTATGCGTCGGCGGACGACGCCAAGGAAGCGGCGAAGCAGCTCATGCACGAGCATCAGCGGGTCGTCCGCGTCATGATCGTCGAGGAGCCTTCCTCCCGCTTCGTCGAGTGGTTCGACCGCTCGTAACTCACGGCCGTTCGGGCCGGATGGTGAATCCCGCGCCGATCCGCAGCACCGGGATCGCGAAGCTTCGGCTGCCGCCTCCCTTGAGCTCGATGAAGAATCCGCCTTCCTGGACCAGGCCGAAGGCGTAGGTCCACGCGCCGCTCACGTCCGTCGCCTGCTCGTCCCCGAATCCGCTCGCGAATCTGGCGACGTACACGCCGGGCCCGAAGCCCTGCGACAACCTCCAGCCCGAGTTGCCCAGCTCGAGGCGGTACTGGAGTTCGGCGCCGATGGCCGCCACCCGCAGGCCGCTGCCGAATCCTCCGTCGATGGCCGGACGCAGGACGAGCTGGTCGGATCCGAGGGGCAGCTCGACGTGGGTGCCGACGTAGACCTGCTCCGGGTTGATCGTCATTCCGCCCTGGAAGCCGACGCCCTGGGCGAAAGCCGCGGACGAAACGAGGATTGTGCATGTGGCGGCGAGAAGCCGCATCCACGGAACCGCGCTGATTGATCGCATCTGCAAAGACTACAATCCGGGTCAACGGCGCCCGTGGGGCGCACGCGAGCAACGCTATTGAAGCGACACCCCGGTCTCGTCCCGCTGTCCCGCGATCACCACCACGGCCTGGTGCTGGCTCGGCGGTTGATCCTGGGGCGTTCCACCAACCCGCGGGCGGACTGGCCGGCGGACCGGGCGCAGCAGGCGGCCCGTCTGGTTGACTTCTTCGAGACGGATCTCCGGCCGCACTTCGAGATCGAGGAGGCGCACGTCTTTCCGGCCGCGGCGCGGGACCTCGACGACGGCGCCAGCCGCACGCGGGCCCTGATCGCCGAGCACGAGGTCATGCGCGGCATGGTCCGCGACCTCGTGGCCGATCCGATCTCCCGCCTCGCAGAGCGGCTGACCGCCTTCGGCGAGCTGCTCGAGGCGCACATCCACACGGAAGAGCGGATCCTGTTCGAGCAGATGCAGGCCGCGTGCGAACCGGAGGTGCTTGAAGACCTCGGCGCGCGGATCGCTGACGCCGCCTCGGACACGCCGGGGTGCCGCGTCTGAGGGCCTGTCGTCGTCGGCGGGTCGAGGAAAGCCCGGCCGTCGCTCTCGTAGCAGCGCCGGGATCCGGGCTGCGGCCCGGATGAACACGCGTCGGACGGCTGGAGGTGGAGAACGGGCCGGCGACCGCGTTGACGGCAGGTTGTCAGGGGGCCTGTTTCCGGCACTTTCTGACCCGTTCCGATCCTGCGGCAGATCGCGCGGCGGGCTCCAAGAAAGCGCCGAAACAGGGCGCTTTTGCTGCGGAAACAGGCCGCGAGAGGTGGCGCGCCCGGCTGGATTCGAACCAGCGACCCTCGGTTTAGAAGACCGATGCTCTATCCACCTGAGCTACGGGCGCGGCGCAGGCTCCTAGAGTATCGGTCTGCGTTCGCAACCGTCGCACGGGTACGTCCGGTCACGCTCTCCGCCCGAGCGGACCACGAACGACAGATCGTTGCCGGGTGCACTGCAGATGATCTCGAACTCGTACGTCTCGCCCGTCGCGATTCCGTCGGGGAACGTGTGCTCGCAGGTGCGTCGCGAGGCGGTCTCGCCACGCCAGATCAACGCCTCGATGCGCGGGTACGGATCGCTGGCGGCCGGCGTGCCCGGATCCGCGAGCTGAAGCGATCCGGTGATCCGGCGGCCCATCGGATTCCCGGTCTCCGGGTTCATCGCGATCTCTGTCTGGACCTCGCTCACGGTCGCGGTCGGGTTCGGGGGCGGTGGGGAACAGCCGACCATCGTTGCCACGGCCGCCACCGCGAGCAGGCGCAGGCCGATTACTGCCCCGTCCGGTTCTGCTCGCTCTCGCATGCTTCTCTACCTCCTTCGGTGCGCGCCTGCCGTGGCGCTCTGTGCCTGACTGATGATAGCGCAGGCGATCGGGAGCGTCGCCGCCGTTTCGTCGACGGAGTGGGTCAACGCCGCCGACGGGCGGCGTCCCGTTCGTCACGATGGCCGCGAGTGCGGTGCGCCATGCGGGATGTGTCATCCCTGATCCGGTGGTGGTGGAGATGCTTGCGGCTTATGAAAGAGTAAAAAACATAAACTTGACTGCTGGCCCTGCAGGCGCGGTAAAATGATGCAGCCACCGGGGCGGCCATCTCGATCCATGCACACGACACGGGAGCTTCCAGACATCGCCACGGTCATCGTTATCGTGGCCGGCGCAATTGCGCCGGCCACTAACGGATGATGTTCCCGACACCATCAACAGAGAGACACGAGGGGCCATCATCCGACACCGGGTGATGGCCTTTTTGCTGATGAGCACACGCAAGAGCGCCGCGATTACCGAGGGACCGAGCCGTGCGCCGGCCCGCGCCATGCTGAAGGCGGTCGGCTTCACCGACGCCGATCTGGCCCGGCCAATCATCGGGGTCGCCAACACCTGGATCGAGATCGGGCCGTGCAATTATCACCTGCGCGATCTCGCCGAGGAGGTGAAGGCGGGCATCCGGGCCGCCGGCGGGACGCCGATGGAGTTCAACACGGTGTCGATCTCCGACGATGAAGGCGTCGCTCGTCAGCCGCGAGGTAGTGGCCGATTCCATCGAGCTGGTCGCGCGCGGCAACCTGTTCGACGGGGTCGTGATCCTGGTCGGCTGCGACAAGACCATCCCCGGCGGCGTGATGGCGCTGGTGCGGCTCGACATCCCCGGCCTGGTGCTCTACGGCGGCTCGATCGCGCCCGGACGGTGGGAGGGGCGCGACGTCACCATTCAGGACGTGTTCGAGGCGGTCGGAACCCATGCGGCCGGCAAGATGACCGACGAGCAGCTCTGTGCGCTCGAGGACGTCGCCTGTCCCGGGCCGGGGGCCTGCGGCGGGCAGTTCACCGCCAACACGATGTCGACGGTTTGCGAGCTGCTCGGCGTGTCGCCGATGAGCGCCAACGGCGTGCCCGCCATGGAGGTGGAGAAGGGCGATGTCTCCCGCCGTGCCGGCGCGCTCGTGATGGACCTGGTGAAGAAGGACCTTCGGCCGCGGCGGATCGTTACCCGGGAGGCGCTCGACAACGCCATCGCCGCGGTCGCTTCGACCGGCGGCTCGACGAACGCTGTTCTGCACCTGCTGGCGATCGCCCACGAGGCGGGCGTCGACCTGAAGATCGAGGACTTCGATCGCGTCAGCGAACGGACCCCGCTGCTGGCCGATCTGAAGCCGGGCGGGCGCTTCGTGGCTACGGATCTGTACCGGGCGGGCGGGATCGGCCTCGTGGCCAAGCGCCTGCATGAGGCCGGAATCCTCAACCGCGACTGCCTCACGGTGACGGGGCAGACCATCGGCCAGGTCGCGGACGCCGCGGCGGAAAGCGCCGGCCAGGAGGTGGTGCGGCCGGTTTCCGATCCGATAACCCCGACAGGGGGGCTCGTCATCCTCAAGGGCAACCTCGCCCCGGACGGCTGCGTCGTGAAGGTGGCGGGCCACGAGCCGGCCACGCATCGCGGTCCGGCGCGGGTCTTCGACAACGAGGAAGGGGCGTTCGAGGCGGTGGAGCAGGGTCGGATCCAGCCCGGCGACGTGGTGGTGATCCGCTACGAGGGGCCGAGCGGCGGGCCGGGCATGCGGGAGATGCTGGGGGTGACCGCCGCGATCGTCGGGGCCGGGCTCGGCGAGTCGGTGGCCTTGCTGACCGACGGCCGGTTCTCCGGCGCCACCCGCGGCATGATGGCCGGGCACGTGGCGCCGGAGGCGGCTCGCGGCGGGCCCATAGCCGTCGTGCGGGACGGGGACACGATTCTGTTCGACGAGCGGAACCGGAAGCTGGAGCTCGAGGTGAGCGACGCGGAGCTGCAGGAGCGGCTGGCCGGGTGGCAGGCGCCGGAGCCGCGTTTCAAGAGCGGCGTGATGGCGAAGTACGCACGGTTGGTTTCGTCGGCTGCTACTGGTGCAGTGACGAGCTGAGAGAGCAGGGACAGGCGATGGCTGCGATGAGAACGGGCGCACAGATCATCTGGGAAGCGCTGGTGCGCGAGGGCGTCGGCACCGTCTTCGGCTATCCCGGCGGGGCGATCCTGCCCGCCTACGACGCGATGCTGGAATACCCCATCCGCCACGTGCTGGTGCGCCACGAGCAGGGCGCCACCCACATGGCCGACGGCTATGCGCGGGCGAGCGGCGAGGTCGGCGTGGCGGTCGCCACCTCCGGTCCCGGCGCCACGAACATGGTGACCGGCATCGCCACGGCGATGCTCGACTCGTCGCCGCTGCTCTGCATCACGGGGCAGGTCGGCAGCAAGTTGATCGGCTCGGACGCGTTCCAGGAGACCGACGTCACGGGCGTCACGTTGCCAATCACCAAGCACAACTATCTGGTGTCGCACGTCGACGAGATCGCTCCGGTGATCCACGAGGCGATGTACGTCGCCCGCTCCGGTCGGCCCGGGCCGGTGCTGGTGGACATCACGAAGGACGCGCAGCAGGGGTCGACCGAGGGCGATTGGAACCCGCGGGACGTCAAGCTGCCGGGCTACCGTCCCGATCTGCGTGCCTCCGATGCGGAGTACCGACGGGCCGCCGACCTGCTGAACAGCGCCAAGCGGCCCATCATCTTCGCCGGGCACGGCGTGCTGCTGTCCGGGGCGATGACGCAGGTTCGCGATCTCGCGGAGCGCGCCGACATCCCGATCGCCATGACCCTGCTCGGCATCGGCGGCGTGCCGGCCGAGCATCCGCTCAACATGGGCATGATGGGGATGCACGGCGAGGCGTGGGTCAACGCCGCCATCCAGGAGGCAGACCTGCTGCTGGCCCTCGGGATGCGCTTCGACGATCGGGTCACCGGCAACGTGCGGACCTACGCCCCGAACGCGCGCAAGATCCACATCGACATCGACCCGGCCGAGTTCAACAAGAACGTCAAGGTGGACGTGGCCCTCGCCGGCGACCTGTCCGCGGTGCTCGATGAGCTGGCCCTTTTCGTCGAGGCGGGCGACCGCGCCGCGTGGCTCGCCACGATCAACGACATGAAGGGCGACGTCGCGGTGCGCGACATCCAGAACCTGCCCGACAGCGGGCATCTCTACGCGGCGCACGTCATCAACGACATCTGGCGGATGACCGACGGCCGGGCCATCGTGGTGACCGACGTGGGCCAGCACCAGATGTGGGAGGCGCAGTACTACCACCACCGCGATCCGCGCACGCTGATCACCTCGGGCGGCCTCGGGACGATGGGCTTCGCGCTGCCCGCCGCGATCGGCGCGAAGCT
>JAGWAH010000158.1:0-3235 GCA_021296515.1 Acidobacteriota bacterium
GCCGCAGCGAGCTGCTCGCCCGCTACCTGGAGGACCATCCGGAGATGGCCGGCGGCGTGGTGGCCGAGGAGTCCGGCCGGGCCGCGCTGGCCTGGGCCGCCACCGACGCGGTGAACCAGCGCCTGGAGGAGGTGACGGCGGTGCATGACGCGCGCCGTGCCGACCAGCTCGCCCTGGTGCGCCGCTACCGCTTCCTGTCGCCGGCGCTGCTGGCCCAGGAGGTGCTCGTCGACGCGGCGGGGACGGGAGACGCGCGCTTCGCCCGCTTCCAGTCGCAGGTTCGCGCGTTCGCAGAAGAGTGGCGGCAGTTCTTCGTGCCGGCGATCCTCGCCGGCGAGCAGATGACCGCCGCCGTCCTGCCCGATGTGCCGACGTTCCGGTTCGCGGACGAGGATTCTTCCCAGGTAGCCGGCCGTGCGGCGATTCCGCTGACGGTCCTGGGGGGACTGGTGGTCCTGGTGATCGGTGGCGCCGGCGTCGGCCTCGGGCGGGTGCGGGGAACGGACTGACACCGAGGCGACCAACCGGACTGGTCGACCGGGACGCCGGTGCCGTCGCGCGGGGGGGCTTGCGCGCCGGGGAGAACTACGGGACGACATCGCGGTACCTGTCGTCCTCGTCCGTCGACGGGCGGAACTCTATCGGGATGCGCCGCGCGAAATCGCGGAAGTGGGCGTTGGCCTCGGCGGCGCGCCCGAGTCGTCTGGCGACCGCCCCCCGGTAGTAGCTGAGTCCGGCCGTGACGAAGTCTCGTTGCGCGCCGGTCAGCAACGCCAGGTGCGGGTCGCGTTCCGGCGGGGCGAGGTGGGTCAGCCTCTCGAAGAAGTCCGCCAGCTCCGTGGTGTTGAACCACTCGGTTTCCCCGGCGCGCTCTTCCCGTTGCGTCACGGGCGTCAGGTACTCCACGAGCGGCCGGTCGTCGGTGTTGATCGGCCCGGGCGGAATCAGCCCGTCGGCCGCCGACAGGTTCCCCGCATAGAAGGGGAGCGTTACCGCGAGCGCGGTGGACGGGGGTAGCGGGCGCCCACCGCTCAGGTGCCGTCCGTTGCGGTCGATCACCTCCGCGTCGAGCGAGGTCGGTCCGGCGGCGCCGATCAGCGCCAGGACCGGCCGCTCCGCGGCAAAGCTGCCGCGCCAGACCGTGACCTGCTCGAAGACGGTGAGCATGGTGCGGGCGATCACCTCGAACTCGCTCCGCGACAACTGGTAGAGCGGCAGCCATTGGACGAACAGCCCGCCGGGCGCGAGACGCTCGCGGGAGGCCTGGAAGTGCTCGCGGCTGTACAGGTTGCCGACGCCGGCCCGCCACGGGACGAACAGGTCGGCGATGATCGCGTCGAAGCGCTCGGTCGTGCCCAGCAGGTGATTGCGGGCGTCGCAAGCGCGGACGGTCGCGCGCGGGTCGTTGAAGAGGCCGCCGCTCGGAACGTCGAACCAGGCCGCGGCGGCCGCGATCACGTCGGCGGCTATCTCGCAGACCAGCAGCCGCTCGACGGGATGCCGGAGGGCCGCCCCCGCGGTGATGCCGGTGCCCAGGCCCAGCAGGAAGACCGCGCGCGGCTGCGGGTGCGTCATCAGCGGCAGAAGGGCCTGGTTCTGCTCGTGCTCGCGTGTAGAAGTTGTTCACCTTGATGCGCCGGTTCCCGGGACGCTCGACGACGGCGACGACGCCGTCGGGGCCCTCCCAGGTCGCGAGCAGCCGCTCGCCGCGATCCGTGTTGATGTTGACGACCGGCAGGCGCGAGGCGTCGACCAGCGTGCCGAGCAGTACCCCGGCGCCGATCGTGGCCGTCGCCGGCAGCAGCCGCGAGCCGAGCGTCCGCCAGCCGTTCCAGCAGGCCGCTAACGCCAGGGCCAGGTAGCCGAAGGCGAACAGCCGCATGCTGTTCCAGAGTCCGATGCTCCCGAGCAGGATGAATCCGGCGGTCAGCGACCCGACGACGGCGCCTCCCGTGTTCAGCGCGTTGAGTCGCCCGATGATGGCGCCCGGCTCGGCGCGCGACCCTTCGGCGGCGCGCAGCAGGTACGGGAACGCGCTGCCCAGCAGCGCTGCCGGGACGAACAGCAGCAGCACCGTGTTGGCGAAGATCGAGAAGACGTACAGCAGCCATCCGTCGCCGGTCGTCAGCGTGCCGAGGCCGCCGGTCAGATCGTGGAAGCCGAACGGGGTGACCGCCACGCCGAGGCCCGACAGCGTCAGCAGCAGCCACAGGACCTGCGCCGGCGCCGCCCGCACCCGGCAGAGGCGGTTCGCGATCGCCGAGCCGGTGGCCAGCGCGGCCAGGAATACCACGAGGATGATCGAGAAGGTGTAGACCGAGTTCTGGAGGACCTGCGCGAACATCCTCGTCCAGAGCACCTCGAGCCCGAGCGCGAACGCACCCGACAGGCAGGCGACGGTGGCCAGAAGCCACGCGGGGCAGGCCGTGTCGGCGGCGGCAGGAACCGCCGACCGTCCTCGGGGGGCCTTCCCCGGCCGTGGCGAATCCCGCCGTTGGTCGGCCGGCGGCTCCGGGGCGGGCGCGCCGTGCGCCTCGGCGGCTCCGGCCAGCCGCCAGGCGAGGCCGGCGACAGCGACGTTGACGGCCATCGCCAGCAGGTACGCCCGGTTGAAGCCGAGCGCAAGCGGCAGCACGAACCCGGCCAGGAACGCGCCGGTGGCCGCGCCGAGCGTGTTGACCGCGTACAGGAAGGATCCGATGCGGCCCAGCTCGTCCGGACGGCGCACGAGGTGCTGGCCCAGGACCGGCAGCGTGCCGCCCATGAGCGCCGCGGGCGGCAGCAGCGCCAGCGTTGCCAGCGCCATCCGGGCCGCGTTGAAGGCTGCGGGGCGGTCGACGAGGGCGTCGTACAGGGGACCGTAGAGCCGGAAGTAGATCGCCAGCAGGAGGAAGTAGGCCACGGCCGACGCCGCGATCCCCAGCTCGATCCAGGCGTAGGTTCGCAGCGGCGATCGCAGGCGCGGCGACAGGCGGCCGAAGACGGCGCCGCCGACCGCCAGACCGAGGAAGAAGACGGCGAGCGTGGTGGCCGCCGCGTAGGCGGTGCTGCCGAAGAGCAGGCCCAGCTCCTTGAGCCAGAGCACCTCGTAGACGAGGCTCGCCGCCCCGGACGCGAAGACGAGCACGGCGAGCAGGGCCCGGTGCAGGGCGGGGCTCGATTGCTGGAGCGGGGCGGGCATCGACTGAAAGATACCGCGCGGCCGCCCGCCGGGGGGAGGGCCTCCGGCGAGCGG
>JAGWAH010000158.1:3431-4576 GCA_021296515.1 Acidobacteriota bacterium
AACGAGGTGTGGTTCCGATACAGCTCGTTCGTCAGGTTGTAGCCCGTGAACGACAGGATGTGCGCCGCGTGTTGCATCGGCCAGACATGGGACGCCCGCAGGTTGACGACGGAGTAGCTGTTCGTCTCCGTCTCGTCCCGGAACACGTCGGCCTGCCGCCCCGCGAACTCCAGTTGCGGACTGAACGTGAATCCGCCGTACGGGATGTCGAGGCTCACGGTCCCGCGCAACGGCGGGATGCGCGGCAGCGGCTCGCCGGTCGTGGTCAGGGTTGCATCGACGTAGCCGATGCCGAGCGTCGCCCAGGCGTTTCCGCCCAGCCGGACGCTGCTCCGGGCGTCGACGCCGACGAAGCGGCTGTCGCCCTGAAGGAAGTTCCAGACCGGCAGGTTGTCCTCCAACTCGCCGGTGCGGTCGCCGAAGATGAAGTTGTCGATGGAGTAGATGTAGGCGTTCACGTTGCTGCGCACGCGGTCCGCCTGGTGGCGGAAGCTCACGTCGAGGCCGAGCGTCGTCTCCCCGTCGAGATTCGGGTTGCCCACCTCGAAGGCGAGGTTGCCGACGTGCGGACCGAAGTTGTAGAGCTCCTCGAGCGCCGGCGCGCGGTGCGAGTGGGTGAGGTTGGCGACGACCGCGCTGGCGGCGCCGACGTCGGTGTGCAGGCCGACCGAGGCGGACGCGCCGAGGAACTGCCGGTCGCGCGCGTCGGGCACTTCGAGACCATGGGCGTGACCGTGGTCGTCGGCGGGGGCGTCGGGAACTCCGACGCGGCCCGCAGTCCGGTAATCGTTCTGCTCGACGCGGCCGCCGAACTGCAGCCGGGTACGTCGGAAGTCGATCTCTTCGTAGGCGAACGCGGCGAAGGACGTCTGGTCGGTCCGCGGCGCGAGCGCCTCGACGCCCACCGCCTCGAAATCGCGGAACTGGGTCCAGGCCCCGAACCTGCCCGAGAGCCGGTCGGTCTGCCGCTGGTCGACGTCGGCCCGCATGATGTAGGTCCGGTTCGTGAACCGGGTGCCGATGTTCTCGATCCCGTCCTCGACCTCCAGCTCGTTGTGGTTCCAGTCGATGACGTTCAGGGCCACGCGCACGCCCTCGATCACGGTGTTGGCGAGGTTGCGGAGGCCCATGTCGAAGCGCCCGAC
>JAGWAH010000065.1 GCA_021296515.1 Acidobacteriota bacterium
CGCCTTCTTCGCCCAGTGCGCGCGCGTCGTCCGGCCGGGCGGCCTGCTGCTCGTCTGCGACGACGTCATGCGCGCCGGCGGCGGCGCCGCGGCCCGCCGCGCCATCGAACGCTTCCGCCGGGGGTGGCGCATCAACACCCTGTTGGACCGCGAGGCGTTGCGCGCCCTTGCCGCAAAGGCGGGATTCGAGCACCGCTCGACCGACGACCTGACGCCGTTCCTCGAGACGGGGCGACCGCGCGACCGCGCGATCGGACTGCTCGCGGCGCTCGTCGGATGGCTCCCGGTCGACGCACGGCTCGGCCACCTGACGGGCGGCAATGCGCTCCGCACCTGCCTGCGCCGCGGCTGGATCGGATACGATCTCGCGCTGTTCCGGCGCGCCGGCGGTCCGGCCACGGCCGATGCCTGACGACCCCATCCCGTACTGGCAGTCGCTGACCGGCCCCGAGGCGGAGCAATTCGCCCGCCGCGATCCGGTGCTGGTGCTGCCGCTGGCCGCGATCGAGCAGCACGGCCCCCACCTGCCGCTGTCCACCGACGCCGACATCGGGCGCGGCCTGCTGGCGCGCGCCATGACGCGGCTGCCCGCCGACTTTCCGGTCCGTGTCCTGCCGCTGCTGCCGATCGGCGCCAGCACGGAGCATGCCCATGCGGGACTCGGCGGCACGCTCCACGTCGAGTCCGGCGACCTCGCCGCGGTGATCGTGCGCATCGGCGCCGCCCTGGCCGGGTACGGCGTCCGGCGCCTCGTCCTGAGCAACAGTCACGGAGGGAACCGCCATGCCATGGAGACCGCGGGACTGCAGCTTCGGCGCGAACACGGCCTGCTGGTCGTCAAGGCGACCTACTTCTCGTTCGAGCGGGCGCCGGACGTCGACCTCCCGGAATCGGAGTGGCGGCACGGGCTGCACGGGGGCGCCGTCGAGACGGCGATGATGCTGCACCTGCATCCGGATCGGGTGCGGGCCGGACAGGTGGCGCGCTTCGCTTCCCTGGGCCAGGAGCTCGAGGCCGCCGGCTCGCGAATCCTGCCGGAAGGGCCGTCGGCGTTCGCCTGGGTGGCCGCCGATCTCAACCCCCGCGGCGCCGCCGGCGACGCCGGTCTCGCCACCGCGGAGATGGGCCGGCGGCTGGTGCAGCACTACGGCGACGCGCTGGCGGCGATCATCCGCGACACCCGGGCGTTTCCGGTCGGACGACTCGCCTGAACGAGCGGCGAGCCGGTCTACTCGGGGGGAGGCGTACCGGACAGCATGTCCTCGAGCCAATGACCGGCGCGCTGCATCTTTGCCTTCACGTAGGGCAGGTTGTGGCGATTGAGCGTGCCGTACAGGGGACGGCGGTCGTTGACCTCGATGCCCCCGACCCGCAGCGCTTCCATCTTTGCGGGATTGTTCGTCAGCAGCCGCACCCGCTTCACGTCCAGGGCCTTGAGCATCGCGACCGCCGCGACGTACTCCCGCTCGTCGGCCCCGAAGCCGAGCACGCCGTCGGCGTCGACCGTGTCGAGACCGTGCTCCTGCAGCGTGTATGCCCGCAGCTTGTTGGCCAGCCCGATGTCGCGCCCTTCCTGACCCATGTACAGCAACACCCCGCCGCCGGACCCGGCAAAGTGCCGCAGGCTGCCCCGTAGTTGCTCTCCGCAGTCGCAACGCAGGCTGCCGAAGAGATCGCCCGTCAGGCACGCCGAGTGAATGCGGACCGGCACCGGATCCGGCCAGTCGCGCTGGCGCCCCACGAGCACCGCCACGTGCCCGAGCAGTCCGTGCGCCTCGCGGAAGAAGACGAAGCGGGCATACTCGGCCTCGGCCAGCGGGACGGGACCCTCGCTGACCTGCGTGACGCGGACGTCCACGCTGCGGGCCATCTCCTCGATCTGCGCGCTCGTCACCGACAGGGTCGCCCCGCTGGCGATGAGATCGCGCAGCGGCACGGAGTCCCGAGGATCGGCGGTCACGCTCACCACCGCCGGCAGCAGGCGGCCGAGGCGCGCCAGCGCGAGCCCTCCGACCTCGACGGTGGTCGCGGCCCGCACGTCCCCCGGGTCGATCGAGAACCGGCCCTTGGCCATCGCCAAGTGCAGAATCTGCTCCGGGCCCTCGCCGTTCAGCGAGAGGCTCATGCCGAGAGCCCCTTCCATGGCGGCGGCGGGAACGAGCCCCATCGAAGTGGCCCGGTGGCGCGTCACCACCAGGCGCAACTGCCCTTCCCCGCGCAGCGTCTCCAGCGCCGCGGCGGTCAGCCCATCGACCGAGGCGATCAGCGCGCCGCGCTCATCCGCCGCCGTGACGTAGACGGACCTGCCCTGCCGCAGGTCGAACAGTGCGCGTTCCGCGTCGTGCATTCCCATGCGTCGCAGTCGTTGCGGTCGTTTACTCTGCTGTTACTCTAACAGCCCTTGGCAAGCCGTCCGCCCGAACCGACGCGCGCCGCCGCAGCCGACGAGGGCGCGCGGCTCGACGAGCAAGCTGCCTGGAGCCTGGTGCGGACCGTCCGTCCAGGCGCCCGCACCGTCGTGCAAGTGCATGATTCCAGGACGGATGTGTCGCTGCAAGTGTATCCTTCGGGTGCGTGGGACACACCGGCGCGGTTGACCGAGGAGGCGCGTCAGGTCCTCGATTTGTTCCTCCCGCTCCAACTGCAGACCGACCTCGTCATCGCCCAGGCCGGGCAGAGTCTGGACAGCCGCATCGCCACGGACAGCGGACACTCGCACTACGTGACCGGTCCGCGGGACATACTGCGCCTCCATCGACTGCGGGCGCTCGTCGATGCCGTGATCGTGGGGGCCGGAACCATCGCGGCCGACGATCCGAGGCTGACCGTGCGCGAAGCCGAGGGCGACAACCCGGTACGGGTCGTCATCGACCCGCACGGCCGCCTCGACCGGTCGCGGCGGGTCTTCCGCGACCGAGCGGCTCCGACGCTGGCGATCCGGTGCCGCCGGGAGGAGGATCCGGGGCGACGTCCCCCGGAGCGGGAGACCTCCGCGGGCGCGCGTCTCGCGACGGGCAGCGGCACGATCGAGATCGACCTGCCCGCCGGCCCGTCCGGAACCATCGACCCGCACGACGTGCTGGCCGCGCTCCGGGACCGCGGCTGCCGCCGCTTCCTGATCGAGGGCGGGGGCGTCACCGTTTCGAGATTCCTGGATGCCGGCGCGGTGGACAGGCTGCACGTCGCGGTCGCGCCCCTGCTCATCGGATCGGGCCGGCCGGCCTTCACCCTGGCGCCGATCGCGACCCTGGAGCAGGCGATCCGCCCCGCGTGCAGGGTGTTCCGCCTGGGCGACGACGTCCTCTTCGACCTCGATCTGCGCGCGCCGGTCAGGCCGGCAGCGCCAGCAGATCCAGGTGGCCGACCGTGAGCCCGAAACGGCCGCTCGCGATCGTCGCCCGCCGGCGTTCCGCCCAGGCCCGTACCCGAACGGCGCCGTCACCGTCCGCCCCGTCGTCGGGCGCGTCCCCGAGTTCGTCCGCCGCGGCGGACTCCCAGCCGTCCACGAGCGCCTGCGCCAACGCCGCGTCGTCCGGTCCGAGCCGCCACGGGCTCTGCAACAGCCAGGCGCGGTAACCCGCTTCGCGAAACAGGGTTTCCGCCATCAGGCCGGCCATCGGACCGAGAGCCGGGCCGAGCCCCTTGTCCCGCCGCTGATGGGAGTTCACCGCCCGCCGGACGAAAGCGTCGTCCGGATCGTCCGCCGGCCGCCGGCCGTCCGCTGTCCACTGAATCGTCCCGTCGTAGGTCAGGGCGAACAGCCGGCAGGCTTCCGCCAGCCCGCGCAGCCAGTCTCTGGACACGAGATCGAGCAGCGCCGAGCCGGTCGCCAGGTCGACGTCCGAATCGCGGATCGCCGCGAGCCCGGCGTCGGCCAGATCGCCCACGAGGCGCTTCACCTCCACCCCGTCCGGCGCCGGCGCGCGCGCGAGCAGGTCCCCATCGCGGTCGACCAGGGTCCAGTGCCGTATCCCCGGCAGCCGCGGGGTGAGGTAGCGCAGATTGGCGCCGGTTCCGCTACCCAGGTCGACGACGCGCGTCCAGCTCCCAGCGCGCCAGGCCGGCGCCAGGAGGGACATCGCGGCGGCCGACCGCGACCGGTGGTCGACCGGTTCGCGCAGCGCGAGCCACGCCGGATCGAACGTCTCGCTCATCCCGCGGGCGAGTCCTCGTAGGGGTTCGTCAACTCGCCGACGCCCTCGATGCTCACCGTCACGACGTCGCCGTCCCGCAGCGAGCCGACACCGACGGACGTGCCGCACGCGATGACGTCGCCCGGTTCCAGGGTCAGGTCGAACGACAGCCGGCTGATCAGATCCGCCGGACTGAAGACCATGTCGGTAACCGGGTAGTTCTGGCGCTCCTGGCCGTTGACCTCGGTCCGCACCCGCAGCGCCGACGGATCGAGGCCCGTCGCCACCGCCGGTCCGAGAACGCCAAAGGTGTCGGCCGCCTTCGACCGCGTCCACTGTGGAAAGCTCGGATCCTTCTTCAGCAACCCGATCGCCGTCACGTCGTTGACGCAGGTGCAGCCGAACAGCGCCTCCAGCGCCTCGGCCGGCGCCGCGTTGCGGCAGGTCCGGCCGATCACCAGGCCGAGCTCGCCTTCGAAGATGATCTTGCCGTCGTAGCCCCGCGGCCGCCGGATCGGCTGCCCGGGCCCGTTCAGCGACGTGTTGGCCTTGATGAAGTAGAGCGGCTCGGCCGGCACGCTGCCGCCCATCTTCTCGATCAGGGCGTGGAAGTTGTTGGCGAGGCCGACGATCTTGCCCGGCGCGACCGGGGCCAGCAGCTCGACCGCGGCGCGGGGAATCCCGGCGCCGGCCGGCGCGTGGCGGCCGAACGGGTCGCCCTCGTGCGGCGTGACGACGCCGTCCTCGAGCGTCCCGAATCCGGTGCCGCCGTCGTGCAGAAACCGTACCCAGTGCATCGTCACCTCACGTCCTCGTCCTGTCCCCGTCGTCGTGCGCCGGCGCTGCCGGCCTGCTCCGCGAACCGGCCGCGTCGGGCGCCAGCGCCAGAAGCTGCGTCTCGAACGTCCGCGCCGCCGCCTTCCAATCGGGCAGCGCCGACGCGTGGCGGCGGGCCCCCGCCGCGAGCCCGGCCCGCCGTGCCGCACCCGGACCCGGCGCCTTCCCGACTGCCGTTGCCGGCGGCGCCTCTTCCGAATCCAGCAGCGAACCGAGCGCCGACGCCAGCGCCGCGTCGTCGCCCGGCGGCACCAGTAGCGCGGCGTCCGCCGGCAGCGTATGCGGGATGGCCCCGCCGGTCGTGCTCACCACCGGCAGCCCGCGCACCAGCGCCTCGGTCAGCACCATGCCGTACCCCTCGTAGTGCGACGCGAGAACGAAGAGCGAACTGGCGGCGTAGATCCGGTCGAGGGCCGCGCGCCCGCATTCTCCGGCGAAGCGGATGCGGCCGGCAAGCCCACGCTCCTCCGCCAGCGCCCGCACCCGGCGCGCGTGGTCGGGCGCCCGCTCCAGACTCCCGGCGCACACGCATCGCCACGGGAGATCGCGGAGCCGCGCCAGAGCCCGCACCAGCACGTCGTGCCCCTTGCGCGGGACGACCGACGCCACCGAGAGCAATTGCGGCGGCTCGCCCGGCGCCGGTCCGGCCGCGGGCGGCGCCGGATCCGTCCCCGGCGGCGCGACGCGCACCCGGGCCCTGTCCACCCCGAAGCGCCCGAGGCCGCGCGCCGTGAAGCTGCTGGTAACGATCACGCCGGCCACCGCGGCCAGACTGCGCCGTTCCCGGTTCCGCAGGCGCCTGCACACCTCCACCGGAAGGCCGGTCTCGTCGGAGAGCGGATGGTGCACGAGGGCCAGGATGCGCAGGCGCTCCCGGTGCGCGACGACCGGCTCGGGCAGACCGCCGAGAGCCAGTCCGTCGATCAGCACCCGCGAGCCGTCCTCGAGTCCCGCCAAGACGCGGGAGAGGCTCGCGCCGGCCGTGGCGTCCGCGTCCGGAAAGGTCCCCTGCAGGCCGTGCACGTCCACACGCCAGCCGCGGCGGCGCAGCCCTTCCGCCATCCGGGCGTCGTAGATGTAGCCGCCGGTCTGCTGGTCGAGCGCCCCGGGGACGACCAGATGCAGCCGGCGTGCGCTCACGGGCGCCCCTCGTAGCGCCCCCAGGCGACGTGGGACTCGTGGAGCGTCACCGCGATGGAGGTCAAGCCGGCGGCGCCCGCGCCGAGCGCTCCGGATCGCATCGCCGCCGCGAGCCGCTCGAAGATCTCGCGGGCGAGAAACTCGGTCGTGGTGTTGCGGCCGGCGAAGGCCGGCTCGTCGTCGAGGTTGCGGTAGTTCAGGTCCCCCAGGATCTCCTTCAGGACCTCCCCGGCGCGTCCGATGTCGACCACCATGCCGTCGGCGTCGAGCTCCGGCCTCGCGAACGTCGCGTCCACGACGTAGGTGGCGCCGTGCAGCTTCTGCGCGGGCCCGAACGCCTCTCCGGCGAAGCTGTGGGCAATCATGAAATGGTCGCGGACGTTGAGGCTGTACACGTCGATCCGTCTCCTTGCGCGATCCCCGCGCTCAAGTTCCCGAACCAGTGGTTCCGAGGGGGTCGACGTAGCGGATGCGATGGCAGAGCGCATCGCCCGGCTGCGCGGCCAGCGCGGCCAGCACCGCAGGCAGCTCGTCGAACCCGCTCTCTCCGCTCACCAGCGCATCAAGGCGCGCGTCGGCCAGCAGCGCCAGCGCCAGCTCCAGACGGCGGCCGCGAGACCAGCGCGGCGCGCGGTCCGGCGGCACGTGCCCCACCTGGCTGCTGCGGATCGTGAGGCGGCGGGCATGGAACGCCTCGCCGAGCGGCAGTGGAACCTGCGACGTACCGTACCAGCTCGCCTCGACGATCGTCGCCTCGCGCCCGGCCGCGGCCAGCGCCGCCCGCAGCCCGTCCGGGTGCCCGCTGGCGTGAATGACCAGATCCGCCGTCGCATCCTGCGGAGGATCCGGACGGTACGTCAGCCCGAGGGCGGCCGCGACCGCCGCGCGCGAGCGGTTGGGATCGACGACGGTGACCTGCGCGCCCGGCAGGTCCCGGCACAGGGTCGCGGAGAGCAGCCCGACCACGCCGCCGCCGATCACCACGATCTCGTCGCCGGGCCCCGGCCGCGCATCCCAGACGACGTTCACCGCGGTCTCCATGTTGGCGGCCAGCACGGCGCGGGACGCCGGCACGCGCGCCGGAACCGCGTGGACAACAGCGGCGGGAACGCAGTAGCGGTCCTGGTGCGGATACAGGCAGAAGACCGTTCGGCCCCGCAAGCGATCGGGCCCCTCCTCCACGATCCCGACGCTGCCGTAGCCGTACTTGACCGGCGCCGGGAACTCGCCCTCCTGGAACGGCGCCCTCATCGCGGCATGTTGCGACGGCGGCACCGCTCCCCGGAACACCAGCGCCTCGGTGCCGCGGCTGATGCCGCTGAAGGTGGTGCGGATCAGCACCTCGCCGGCTTGCCTCGGCGGAAGCTCGGCGGACACAATCTCTCCGTGGCCCGGCGCGCGAATCCAGAACGAGCGAGCGGTCGGCATGGCCGGCATGAGCAGGTCGCGGGCGCCCTTCAGAGACCTTATCGCACAATCGTGATGCCGCGGGGCGCCGCGCGGCCGGCCCGCACGAGCCGTTCGGCGCAGCAGGTCCGCGCCCTGACGGACCTCGGCCTCGGCCTGCTCCCGCTGGCCGCGTGCGCGCTCACCACCTCGCGGCTGCTCGGCCTCTCTCCACAGTACTTCCTCGACGTGGCCGGGATCTATGCCCTGTTGACGGCTCTCATCGTGCGTTACATGCCGCGGGAACTGCCTTCGCCCGGGCTGGGGGCGGCGAACCAGATCACCCTCGTCCGGGCCACGCTGGTGGTCCCGATAGCGGCCCTGGTCCTGCAGGCGGCGCCGCACGAGTCGACGGCTCTCTGGTGGATAGCCGGCGTCGCGGCGGCCGCGATCGTGCTCGACGGCTTCGACGGCCTGGTGGCGCGGCGCAGCCGGCAGGAGACCCGTTTCGGAGCGCGCTTCGACATGGAGCTCGACGCCTTCCTGATGCTCGCGCTCTCCGCGCTGGTCTGGCGTACCGGCCGCGCGGATGCCTGGGTCCTGCTGATCGGCGCGCTCCGCTACCTGTTCGTGGCCGCCGGCTGGATCTGGCCCGCCCTGACCGCCGATCTGCCGCCCAGCTTCCGGCGCAAGGCGGTCTGCGTCGTCCAGGGCGTCGCGCTGCTCGTCTGTCTCGCGCCGATTCTTCCCGCCGAGCATGCGCCGCCGGTGGCCGCCGCCGCTCTGGCCCTGCTGGTCTGGTCTTTCGGCGTGGACGTCATCTGGCTGATCGTGAACGCGCCGGGCCGCGTCAGGCCCCGCCGTGCCTAGGAGCTCCCATGCGGGGACTGACCGTCGCCGTCATCGTCCTGGCCGCCCTGTCCGGGGCCTCCGGCTGCCTCGGAGGTTCCGGCTCCGACACCCCGCGCCCGTCCGTGGACGAGCTGGTCGAGCGCGCCGAGCAGGGCGATGCCCAGGCGCTCTTCGAGCTCGGCAACCGCTACGCCGACGGCGACGGGGTCGCCCGCGACAACGTCCTCGCCTACATGTGGTTCGGTCTCGCGGCCGAACGACTCACCACCGAGGAGGGCTACGAAGCCAGACGGATGCAACTGCGGCTCGACCCCGACATGTTCAGGCACCAGATCACGGAGTCGGAGCGTCTGGCGCGCATCTGGAAGGCCCGCGTGGCCGCGCGCCGGCGCGCCGAAGACCGCCCCTGACGCCTCGACCGGCGGCGAACGCGGGTACCGATGATCACCGGCGCGCCTGCGCAAGGCTGGCGTCGAGCCGCTCCTTCACGGCGCGGGCGCTCATGGCGCCCTTGTAGACGTACAGGCGGCCGGGCAGCTCCTCGTCCAGCACCTCCTCGCTGACCCGCAGCCGGCTGCTGACCGCGAAGACGATCGGCTGCGGAAGCCCGGCCTCCACGAGGTCGACGCGACGCCAGACCGCCTCGCGGCTCCAGTAACCGAGCACCTCGAAGTAGACGCGGTGGCCGGTGTCTCTGTGCGTGAAAGCCAGGTCCGGTACGCACAGGCCGACGCCGGGCAGATCGAGCAACTCGTGCGCAACCTCGACCGTCCAGGGCGTCTCCATCTGCCGGAAACGGTCACGCAGGCGCGCGACCTCGGCCGGCAGCCGGACTTCTTCGCGGACCGGTTCGGCGGCCGGCTCTCCTTCGAGGCGATACGTCGCGGGCTGCCGCTGCGGCCCCCACAGCACGTCGGCATCGAGCTCCCAGCCGGGGCCGCAGGCATCCAGGATCGGCAGCAGGAGCGCCAACTGCAGTCCATAGGTCGTGACCGACCGGAACAGGCTGAACGGCCCGTCGATCTCGATGCGGCAGGCGCCGTCGGGAAGGCGGGTCGCGACATACAGCAGCCGGTGGAACTTGAGCCGCCGGAAGAACAGGCGCAGCCCCCGCGGCTCGGGGCGCTGCAACGTGACGACGACGCGCACGGCCCGAAGCAGCACCGCCTGTTTCTGAGCGGTCTCGTAGGCGGCGACCAGCGCGGAGCCGCCGATTGCGTCGAAGCTGGTGAGTACGTGGTTCTCTCTCAGGTCGGCGAACAGCGCGTCCCGAACGTCGGCCCCCTGCAGGTCGAGCTCGGCGGCCGCCGCCGCGATGACCGAGTCGGCATCGAAGGGCTCCGCGTCGCCCAGGGCCCGCCGGCCCGCGGCGGCCCGCCCGAAAACGCTCCGCCTGAGCGAGATCGGGTCGACGTCGTCCCGCGCCTCGAAGCTGCAGCGATCCTCCACGAGCTTCCGGAGCCCCCGCACCAGGCGGTAGTCGGTCGGGTGGTGCGGCACGTCGTCGCAGGCCGCCTCGAACGCCGCCCGGGTGTCGCCGACCCCCGCTCGCGCGGCGGCGACGTAGCGCTCCGCGGCGCCGAGCAGCCGTTGCTTCTCCGCCGCCCGCAACGGCGGCGTCTCGATGCGCCCGCCGCGCCGCCGCACCCGCACCAGGTCAGTCGTCAGCATCGCGCTCGCGCCGCCGGTCGCTCGTCTGGACCTCGGACGTCTCGTTGGCGACCAGCTCGTAGAGGACCGCCCTCTTGTCGCCCTGCTTGCGGAGGATGCGGCCGAGCCGCTGCACGTACTCGCGCACCGAACCGCTGCCGGAGATCACGATGCCGACGTTGGCGGCGGGCATGTCCACCCCTTCGTTCAGGACCTTCGAGGTGACGAGCGCGTTGTAGACGCCGGCGGCGAAATCCTCCAGCACCCGGGTGCGCTCGGACACCTTCGTCTGGTGCGTGATGATCGGCGCGAGGAAGCGGCGGGACAGCGCGTAGGCGTCGTCGTTGCGCTCGGTGAACAGGAGCGCCCGGTCGCGCCGGTGCCGGTGCAGCAGCGCCTCCACGTAGGTCAGCTTGGAGGGCGCCGCGAACGCGAGCTGCTTCTGCCGCTGGTAGGCGGCCAGGGCCCGCCGGCCCGCGGCGCTCTGCGACGAGCGGATGATGAACTGCGACCAGCCGTCCGGCTGCGACATGCGGATGCCCTGGCCGACCACGAACTCGCGATACACGGCGCGCGCCTCATCGTACGCCTGCCGTTCGTCGCCGCTCAGATCCACGAAGATCCGCTCGACCGTGTAGTCGGCGAGGTAGTCGCCCGCGAGGTCGCGCACCTGCCGGCGGTAGACGACCGGCCCGACCAGCGGCTCCAGCTCGGCGTGGCGGCCGTCGACGCGTTCCGGGGTCGCCGTCAGCCCCAGCCGAAAGGGCGCGAGGCAGTGCTGGGCGGCGAGCGCGTAGGCGGCGCTCGGCAGGTGGTGGCATTCGTCGAACACCACCAGGCCGAACCGCGCGCCGAGGTGCTCCATGTGGATGAACGCGGAGTCGTAGGTCGAGACCGTGACGGCCTCCACGCGATGCTCGCCGCCGCCGAGCACGCCGATCTCGCGGCGCAACCGCTCGCCCAGCAGCCGATGCCACTGCGCGACGAGGTCGAGGGTGGGCGCCACGACGAGCGTGTCGCGCCGCATGGCATCCAGCGCCAGCAGCGCCACCTCGGTCTTCCCGGCCCCGGTCGGCAGCACCACCACGCCCCGTCCCCGCGCGGTCCGCCAGGCGTCCACGGCCTCCGTCTGGAAAGGGCGCGGATCCCGGCGCACCTGCAGGCCGGCGTTCAGAACGCCGTACTGCCGCGCCTCGTCCTCGTAGGCGATCCCGCCCTGCACCAGCGCGCGAACCACCGGAGCGTAGGAGACGGCCGGCGCGCGGAACCGCCGCGTGCGAGCATCCCAGCGGCAGGTGTCCGGCAGCGGAGCGCCGCCCTCCTCCGGAAACCCGCCGATGTCCAGCGTGCCGGCGACGAAGCGCAGGGAAACGGTCAAAGCCTCGCGGCGCAGGCGCCCGCGTTTCCGGGCGGCGCTCTCGCTACAGGGTACCCCCACTCGGCGGACCGAAACTGCATGACGGCCGACCGCCCGCGAGCGTGCCGGGCCCGGGTTTCGACCACCGGATACATCGGCTCCCCGAAAAGCGTCCCGGCGCACGGAACCGGTTTGGTCTAGAATTGAGGGCTGAACATGTCCGACAACGGAAGCTCTCCGGAACCGCACGAATCCCCGCCTCCGGCGGAGACCAGGCCGGACGGCGGTGCCTCTCGTTCCAAGACCCGCGGCACGAAGAAGACGAAGAAATCGGCCGAAGCGCGAACCGCCGCCACAACGGCCGGGGCGGGGCTCGTGGCCGCGGTTCGCGCCCTGGCGCGCCGCCGCGACAAGAAGCGGGTCGACCCGGAAGCGGACTCGGCCGAGGCGGATACGAGCAACCTGGAAGTGGTCGCTTCGGAGGCCGATGCGGGAGATTCGCTGACCGAGCGGCGCGCCGAGGCGCGGATGGGCGGCGGTCAGGATCGCATCGACGCGCAACACGCGCGCGGCAAGCTGACGGTGAGGGAACGGATCAACCGCCTGCTCGATCCCGGCTCGTTCGAGGAGCTGGGCCCGTTCCTGGAGCACCGCCACACAGCGTTCGGCCTCGACCGCCAGCGGCACGCGGGGGACGGTGTCGTCACCGGCTTCGGCTATATCGACGGCCGGCGCGTCGCGGTCTTCGCTCAGGATTTCACGGTGCTGGGCGGCTCGTTCTCCGAGACCCAGGCGCTCAAGGTCGGCCGCCTGCTGGAAACGGCCACGGCCAGCGGCCTGCCGGTCATCGCGCTGCTCGACTCGGTCGGCGCCCGGATCCAGGAGGGAATCTGGAGCCTGGCCGGCTTCGGGGATCTGTTCTGGCGCAACACGCAGGCCAGCGGCGTCGTGCCGCAGATCAGCCTGATGCTCGGGCCGTGCGCCGGGGGCGCGGTCTACTCGCCGGGC
This sequence comes from Acidobacteriota bacterium, assembly GCA_021296515.1. Classification (GTDB taxonomy): domain Bacteria; phylum Acidobacteriota; class Vicinamibacteria; order Vicinamibacterales; family UBA8438; genus WTFV01. Next base: position 12,364 of record JAGWAH010000065.1, read on the forward strand.
CTGACGGACTTCGTGATCATGGCGCGCGGCAGCAGCTACATGTTCATCACGGGACCCGACGTGATCCGTACGGTCACCGGCGAGGAGGTCGACGCCGAAACGCTCGGAGGAGCCGACACGCACGCCGGCAACTCCGGCGTGGCGCACTTCGTGGCCGACGACGAGAACGCGGCGTTCGAGGTGACCCGGCAGTTGCTCGGCTACCTGCCGTCCAACAACGCCGAGGATCCGCCGATCGTCGAGGCCGAGCAGAGCATCGATCCGGACGTGGCGGAGCTGGACAACCTCATTCCGGAGGCCGCCGAAGAGGCGTACGACGTCCGCGAGGCGATAACGCGCATCGCCGACCGACATTCCTTCCTGGAAGTGCACGCCGACTTCGCCCCGAACGCCGTCGTCGGGTTCATCCGCCTCAAGGGCCGCGTGGCCGCGGTCATCACCAACCAGCCCGAACATCTGGCGGGGGTGCTCGACATCGACGCATCGGACAAGATCGCGCGCTTCATCCGCTTCGCGGACTCGTTCAACATCCCGCTCGTGACCCTGGTCGATTGCCCCGGGTTCCTGCCCGGCGCCGACCAGGAACGCAACGGCATCATTCGGCACGGCGCCAAGATCGTGTACGCCTACGCCGAAGCGACCGTGCCCAAGGTCTCGGTTGTGCTGCGGAAGGCGTACGGCGGCGCCTACATCGTCATGAGCAGCAAGATGATCCGCACCGACGTCTGCCTCGCGTGGCGGGGGCCAAGGGAGCGGTCAGCATTCTCTATGCGCGCCAACTGAAGCAGGAGCTGCCCTCGAAGCGCGATGCGGAACGCGCGCGGCTCGAGGACGAGTTCGAGAAGCAGTTCAACTCCCCTTACGCGGCGGCCGCCACGGGGCACATCGACGACGTGATCTACCCGCGCGAAACCCGCGCGCGCGTCGTCGCCGCGCTCGACTTCCTCAAGGACAAGCAGACCGCGGCGATGCCCAAGAAGCATGGCAACATCCCGTTGTAGCCGCCCGTCGCGGCGGGCTGCCGAGGCCGCGCGATGACGCCCGAGCTGCAGACGGTCCTGGAGATCGCCGGCGTCGGCTCGACGTTGCTGTTTCTCTCGCTCGGCGGACTCGTCACCCTGATGTACGCGCTGACGTCGCCGCTGCTCTACGGCGGGTTGCGGCTGTCCGGCGGGAGCGGCACGAGCAGGACGAAGGCGGCGGAGCGGGCCCGGCTGGAAACCGCGGCCGAGCAGGAGCGGCAGCGGCAGGCCGTCGCCATCGCGGTGGCGGTCGCACGGGCGCGAGCGGCGCGACCCGCCCCGCTCGAATCGGACGGGGCCGCCTGGCGGCGGCTGCACCGGGCTCAGCGGTTCGCCCAGTCGACCGAACGGGCGAGGGTCCGCCTGTGACCCGCTACCGCGTCACCATCGACGGTCGCGTGTACGACGTCGACATCGACGACCCGCGCGCCAGACCGGTCACCGCCCGCCTGTCGGGAACCGCGTACTCGGTCGACGTCGAGCCCACGCGCAGCGACGCCGCCCAGGAAACGGCGCAGGCGGCCGAGACCGAGCCCGGGCCGACCGAGGAACCGTCCACGGTGCCGCTCATTCCATCGGAGTCCTCGCCGGAGGAAGGCGGCGCGCCGCGCACGATGACCGCGCCGATTCCGGGCGCCGTCACCAAGGTGGCCGCGGCCGTCGGCCTGCCCGTCGAGCGCGGCGGCGAGCTGCTCACCATCGAAGCGATGAAGATGTTCAATGTGATCCGCTCACCGTGGCGGGGCACCGTCACCACCGTGCACGTCAAGGACGGCGACCGCGTCGTCCAGGGTCAGCCGCTCGTCACCCTGACGCCCAGCTAGGAACGCCGGGTTTCTGCCTCGCGAACAGGGTGCCGGCGCCGACGAACCCGGAGCAACCCGACCAGCCGGACTACCGATACTCCCATGATGTCGCTCGATTTCGGGATTCTCTTGATGTTCGCCATCGGCGGCATTCTGATCTACTTGGCGATCGCCAAGGAGTACGAGCCGACGCTGCTGCTGCCGATCGGGTTCGGCGTGCTGCTGGGCAACCTGCCGAACTCGCCGATGAACGAGCCGGGCGGGATGCTCTACCTCCTGAACGAGTTCGGCATCCAGACCGAACTGTTCCCGCTCTTCATCTTCATCGGCATCGGCGCGATGATGGACTTCCGGCCCCTGCTGTCGCAGCCGATCTTCGCCGTGCTCGGGGCTGCCGGCCAGTTGGGAATCTTCGCGACGCTCCTGCTCGCCACCCTCATCGGGTTTCCTCTGAACCAAGCCTCGTCCATCGCGGTAATCGGCGCCATCGACGGTCCGACCAGCATCTACGTCTCGTCGCTGCTCGCCCCCGAGCTGCTCGCGCCGATCGCCGTCACGGCGTACTCCTACATGAGCCTCGTGCCGATCATCCAGCCGCCCATCATGCGACTGCTCACGACCCGCAAGGAACGGCGCATCCGGATGGAGTACGCGCCGCGGCCGGTGCCGCGAGCGGCCGTAATCCTGTTCCCGATCGTCGTCACCGTCGTCATCGGCCTGCTCGTGCCGCAGTCGGCCCCGCTCGTCGCGACCCTCATGATCGGCAGCCTCATGAAGGAATCGGGCGTCGTCCCACAACTCGCCGGCTCGGCCTCGGAGACCCTGACCAACATCTCGACCCTGTTCCTGGGGCTGACCATCGGCAGTCTGATGCAGGCCGAGACCTTCCTGCAGGTCGACACGCTGCTCATCCTGCTCCTCGGACTCGGCGCGTTCGTGCTCGATACGGTGGCCGGCCTCTGCTTCGGCAAGATACTCGCCCTGGTCACCGGGGGCCGCATCAACCCCCTGGTCGGCGCCGCCGGCATCAGCGCCTTCCCGATGAGCGGCCGGCTGGTGCAGAAGGTGGCGCAGGAAGAGGACTTCACCAACCACGTGTTGATGCACGCGATGGGCGCCAACACCGCCGGTCAGCTCGGTTCCGTCATCGCGGGCGGCGTGCTCCTGACGCTGGTGACGAACATCCTGGGGTAGCGTTCGTGATCCGGCGCGGCCGAACGTGAATGCACTTGACGCCAACCTGCGGTCGAGAGCATCATGGATCGAGTAGCCGCATGAAGGGTCTTTCCTCCGAGTTCATCGCGATTCTGACCGTCGGCGTCGCCCTCTCCGGCGTCGTCCTGACGACTACCGGCCGCCTGGGCGGTCGGCTCGACGAACTGGACGCCCGCCTGCGCATCGTAGAACAGAGTCAGTCTCTCCTACTCGAGCGGACCGAGGCCCTGGACACACGACTCAAGGTCGTCGCAGATGGTCAGGCAACCATCCGGGCGGACGTGGCGTCTGTCGGGGAGGAGATGGCTTCGCTGCGGGAAGAGCAGGCGGCACTCAGGTCGGATTTCGCAGGCCTCGGAGAACGCGTCGCACGGGTCGAAGGTCTCCTCGAAGGCCTTCGCATCGCACTGGACCAGCGTCT
>JAGWAH010000066.1:0-12774 GCA_021296515.1 Acidobacteriota bacterium
CGCCGTCACCGCCACCCTGGAGCCGGCGCAGATGGCGGTGGGAGACCGGGCGCGGCTCGTCATCGAGGTGGAGCACGACGCCGTCGCCTCGGTGGCCTGGCCCGAGCCCGAGACGCTCGGGCCGTTCGAGGTGCTGGAGCAACGGGTCGACGAACCGCGTGTCGAGGGCGGCCGGGCGGTGTCGCGCGCGGAGCTCGTCCTGACCGCGTTCGAGCTGGGCGAACTGGAGGTGCCGGCGGTCGGGGTCGACGTGATCGACGCGGCCGGGAACAGGGTGACGCTCGGGACCGAGCCGTCGCTGGTCACGGTTGCGAGCGTCGGACTGGACGAGAGTGGCGACATTCGCGCCATCAAGGGACCACTGGACATTCCACTCAGTCTGCTGGCCCTGCTGCCGTGGCTGGCCGGGATCGCGCTGCTCGGGGGGGTGGGCTACTGGCTGTGGCGGCGCTCTCGCGGGCGTCAGCCCGACGGTATTCCCGCGCCGGCCGCACCGCCGCGTCCGCCGCACGAGATCGCCTACGAAGCATTTCGTACTCTGGAGGCCGCACGGCTGCCGGACCGGGGGGAGATCAAGACGTTCCACATCCGGGCGTCCGATATCGTTCGTGCGTACGTCGAGGGGCGCTTCGGCGTGGATGCGCTGGAGATGACGACGGGAGAGGTGCTCGACGGCCTGCGCGGCCAGGACGTCGACGAGGAGCCCCTCCTCGACTTCAGGCGGTTGCTCGAGCGCTGCGACCTGGTGAAGTTCGCCAAGGACCGGCCGGCGCCGGAGCGCTGCCGGGAAGTGATCCCCCTCGGGCGGAGCCTGGTGGATCGCACGCGGGTGGTCGTCCCGCCGGCAGAGTCCGCGGCGGATGCGGAACCGGCGCCCGCGGAGGCGGGCACGGCATGATCGATCGGTTCGTGGACCCGTACTACCTGCTGCTGTTGCTCCTGCTGCCGCCGTTCGTCTGGTGGTACGCCGCGCGCGCCGAGCGCACGCTGGGGTCGGTGCGGTACTCGACGGTGGATCGCCTGCGGCGGGCGGACCGGCGCCGGACCGGGCGCTGGCGGCACGTGCCGTTCGGGCTGCGCCTGCTGGCCGCGTTCGCCCGCCCCCAGACCGGGGTGACGGCCGAGAACGTCGCCACCGACGGGATCGACATCGTGCTGGTGCTGGACCTGTCGAGCTCGATGCTGGCCGAGGACCTGGAGCCGAACCGCATCGGGGCGGCCCGGCAGGCGGCCGCCAACTTCGTCCGGCGGCGACCGAACGATCGCATCGGCCTGGTCGTCTTCGCCGGCGAGGCGTTCACCCAGGCGCCGCTCACCCTCGACCACCGCGTGGTGACCACGCTGATCGAGGAGCTGGAGGTAGGCGTCATCGAGGACGGGACGGCGATCGGCATGGGGCTGGCGACCGCGGTCAAGCGGCTCGGCGATTCGAGCGCCGAGTCGAAGGTGATCGTGCTGCTCACCGACGGTCAGAACAACCGGGGTGCGATCGATCCGCAGACGGCGTCCCGGATGGCGCAGGCGCTCGGCGTGCGGATCTACGCCGTGGGCGCCGGCACCCGCGGCGCGGCGCGCGTGCCGGTGGACGATCCGCTCTTCGGCCGGCGGTACGCGTCGATGCAGGTCGACATCGACGACGAGGCGCTCGAGGAGCTGGCGACGCTGACCGGCGGGCGGTACTTTCGTGCGACCGACCGGGAGAGCCTCGAGCGCGTCTATGAGGAGATAGACGCCCTGGAGACGACCGAGATGGAGATGACCTCGTTCACGCGCTACGGCGAGCTGTTCCACCTGCCGCTCGGCGCCGGGCTCGGTCTGCTGCTGCTCGAGGTCGCGCTCGGGCGGACCGTGCTGAGGCGGCTGCCGTGACGGGGGCGTTGTCGGTGGAGTAGGGGTTCGTGGAAGGGAGGGTGGCCGGCTGATGTTCCGCTTCGGGGTCGAGAGCCTGCTCTACGCGTATCTGCTGTTGCCGGCGCTGCTGGCGCTGGAGTGGTGGGCGGCCGCCCGGCGGCGGCGCGCTCTGGACCGCTTCGGGGAGCGCGGGCGCATCGACCGGCTCACCGCGGCGGTCAGCCGGCGCGGACAGTTGACGCGCACGGTGTTGCTGCTCGCGGCCGTCGTGCTGCTGGTGACCGCGCTCGCCCGGCCGCAGTTCGGCGATCGCGTCGACACGGTGCGCCGGGAGGGGCAGGACGTGGTGGTGGCGCTCGATCTGTCGGCGTCGATGGAGGCCGAGGACATCGCGCCGAATCGACTCGCCGCGGCCAAGCTGGCCGTCGGCCGGTTGATCGAGCGGCTGGACGGGGATCGGATCGGGCTCGTGGCGTTCGCCGGAGAGGCGTTCGTGCAGAGTCCGCTGACTCTGGACTACGCGGCGGCCGCCCTGTTCCTCAACGCCATGGAGCCGGACCTGGTCCCGGTGCCGGGGACCGATCTCGGCCAGGCGATAGAGGTCGCGCTGGACGGGTTCGGCGAGCCGGGAGAACGGAACCGGCAGCTCGTGGTCATCACGGACGGGGAAGATCACGAAGGAGCGATCGACGCGGCGGTCGAGCGTGCGGCTGACGAGGGGGTGCGGGTGTATACCGTCGGCCTGGGGTCGACCGAGGGGGTGCCGATTCCGAGCTTCGACGAGAGCGGCGCGCCGAACGGCTTCCTGCGCGACGACGAGGGGAGCGTCGTGACGACGCGCCTCGACGACGTCACGTTGCAGCGGGTGGCGGACCGGACGGGCGGCGCCTACTACCATGCGGCGGCTGGTTCCGGGGCGGCGTTCGATCGGCTCGTGGAGGAATTGACGGGCGGCGAGGGCGGCGAGATCGAGTCCCGCGAGGTGACCCGCTACGAGGAGCAGTACCAGATCTTTCTCGGCCTGGCGTTGCTGCTGTTGGCCGCCGAGGCGCTGATCCCCGAGCGTCGCCGGGTAGCGGACGCCTGGATCGGGAGGTTGCACTGATGCGAATGCCCGGTGCTGTCGTTGCGGGGGTTGCGGTGGCCACGGCCGCGATCGGGTTGCCGTCTTCTTCGGCGGGGCAGGCGGGGCGGGGCGACGTGCAGGAAGGGAATCGCCTCTACCGTGAAGGCCGCTACGGCGAGGCGCACGAAAGATACCTGGAGGCGCTGCGTGCGGCCCCGGACTCGCCGTTGATCCGTTTTAACGACGCGAACGCGCTGTACCAGTCCGACGAGTTCCAGAGGGCGGTCGACGCCTACCGCGGGGCGATCGAGGCGGCCGATCCGGTTCTGGAGGCGCAGGCCTGGTACAACCTGGGGAACGCACTCTACCGGCAGCAGGAGGTGGAAGGCGCCCTGGAAGCCTACAAGCAGGCGCTGCGGCGCAACCCCGCCGATACCGACGCGAAGCACAACCTGGAAGTGGCTCTGGAGCAGTTGCAGGAGCAGGAACAACAGCAACAGCAACAGTCCGATGACGCCGAGCAGAATCGGGACGAGCAGGATCCGGGCGAGGACGAGCAGGATCGGTCGCCCGGGTCGCAGCAGTCCGGGGAGCAACCGCCGGAACGGCAGCGGCCTGAGGAGGACCAGTCGGACCAGGAGCCGCAGGACGAGGGGCAGCAGTCCGAGCCGGAGGCGGGCGAGGCGGACGCCGAGCCGCGGCCCGGGGAGATGAGCCGCGAGGAAGCGGAGCGGCTGTTGCAGGCAATCACCGAGGATCCGGGCCGGATCCGACGGCAACGCCGTCCCGCCGATCCCGGCCGGCGCACGCTGCGACCCTGGTGACCGTGGTGAGAAGAATCGCGCTGGTGGTGCCGTTGCTCGGTCTGTCCGCCTTGGCGGGAGCGCAGGAGGTCGAGGTGCGCGCCTACCTCGACCGCGCCGAGGTGGCGGTGGACCGGCAGTTCACGGTGAATGTCGAGGTCTCGGGCGCCGGCGGCGCGGACGAGGACCCCCGCCTGCCGGACCTGTCCGACTTCGCCGCCTATCTGGGCGTCGGCACCCAGACGTCGATGCAGTTCGTCAACGGCCGCACGTCGACCGCGGTCACCTATCAGTACCGGTTTCGGGCGGTCGCCGAGGGGACGCACGAGATAGGCCCGGTGCGGGTACGGGCCGGCGGGGCGGAGCACGCGACCGATCCGCTCACGATCCGCGTGACGCCGGCCGGCAACGCGCCGGCGCGCCGTGCCCCGGACCGGTCGCGCGGCGGCGTGGAGATCGGGCCGCGGGACCTCTTCGTAGAGGCGTCGGTGAGCACCCGTGAACCGTGGGTCAACGAACCGGTGCTGGTGGAGTACCGTCTCTTCACGCGCGTGGACGTGGAGACGTACGGCATCACCCGGGCGCCCGGCGCGGCGGGTTTCTGGGTCGAGGAGATCGCCGTGCCCCGCGCGCCGCGGGTGGAGCGGATCGTGCGCGGAGGGGTGCAGTACGCGAGCATCGTCGTCCGCCGGGCGGCGCTCTTCCCGACCGGCGCCGGACCCCGCAGCATCGAGCCGCTGGCGCTGGAGGCCCAGGTGCGGGTCCGCTCCAGCCGGGCGTTCGGCGATCCCTTCGGTTTCGGCGATCCGTTCGGCGGGGGACTGTTCGGCCGCAGCGTGGCGGTGCCTGCCGAATCCGAAGCGATCGAGATCGAGGTGCGTCCGCTGCCCGCCGCCGGCCGGCCCGCGGCTTTCACCGGGTTGGTCGGCAGCCTGGACGTGACGGCGTCGCTCGATGCGGCGGAGGCGGCGACGAACGAGGCGCTGACGTTCCGTCTCGAGGTGCGCGGCGCCGGCAACCTGCGTACGCTGCCCGCTCCGGCGGTGGCGTTTCCGCCCGACTTCGACGTCTATCCCCCGGAGGTGAGCGACGAGCTGGACGCCGGCGCGGCGGGGATCAGCGGGGTCAAGCGCTACGAGTACGTCCTCGTTCCGCGCGCCCCCGGAACGCACGTCATTCCGGCGGTCGAGGTGGCCTACTTCGACGCGGCCGGCGGTCGGTACGCGGTCGCCGCATCGGATCCCGTCGCCGTGGAGGTGTCGGGCGAGGCCGTGACTGGCGATCCGGTCCTCATCGGGGGCGGCCGCACCCGCCTGGAGGTCGCGCGGCAGGACATCCGGTTCATTCGCGTCGCGACGTCGGCGTTCGTGCCCGTCGACCGGCAGTTGTTCAGGAGCGGCGTCTTCTGGACGGTGCTGCTGGTTCCGGTCCTCGGGCTGGGCGGCGCGCTCGCGCTGCGCCGTCACCGCGACCGCCTGGAGGGAAACGTCGCCTACGCCCGGCGCCGCCGGTCCGCCCGGCTGGCGCGCTCGAGGCTGGAGCAGGCGCGGGGGCTTCGCGCGCCGGAGCAGCACCAGGCGTTCGTCGCGGGGATCAGCCAGGCACTGCTCGGCTTCCTGGGCGATTCGCTGAACGTGGCCGAGGCGGGCCTCGTGCGCGACGACATCCGGCGTGAGCTCGCGGCCCGCGGGGTCGCCGCCGAAGTCGTCGAGCGCTACCTGGCATGTCTCGACAGGTGCGACCGGCAGCGGTTCGCGCCCCCGGCGGCGGGCGGCGACGGCGGCGGGGAGTCGGCGGCGCTCCTCGAACAAGCCGAGCAGGCGATGACGGCGCTGGGGGAGGCGCTGCGGCCATGAGGTTCATCCCGTTCCCGCGGCCCTGTCCGGCGGCCCTCTTCCTCGTCGCATGGATCGCGGCGCCGCTCGCGGCGCAGGAGGCTTTCTTCGACGAGGGGAACCGGCTCTATCAGGAGGGCGACTACGCCGGCGCGGTCGAGCTGTACCAGCGGATCCTGGAGAGCGGCGTCGAGAGCGGCGAGCTGCACTACAACCTGGGCAACGCCTGGTTCCGCCTGGGCGAGCTCGGTCCGGCGATTCTCCACTACGAGCGGGCCCGGCGAATCATGCCGCGCGACGACGACCTGGGAGCGAACTTGGAGCTGGCGCGCTCGCTGACCGTGGACCGGGTGACGCCGCTGCCGGGCTTCTGGCTCTTTCGGGTGGCCCGCTGGTGGGTCGATCTGCTGCCCCGTCCAGCCCTGCTCGCCGTCGTGACCCTGGCCTGGCTGACGGCCATGACCGCGCTGGTCGTTCTGGTCACAGGGCGGGGAGCCTTCCTTCTGGCGTGGTCGCGCCGCGCCGCGGCGGCGGCCGGGGTGGTGACGCTGGTCTTCGGTCTCAGCCTCGTGGCGCGCGAGCTCGACGTGGGACGGCCCGACGAGGCGGTTATCATGGCTGAGGAGGCGCCGGTGCACAGTGCGCCGGCGGACGATGACGAGCTGCTGATCTTCACCGTGCACGAAGGCGCGAGGGTGCGGGTCGAGCGCCGCAGCGAGGCGTGGGTCGAGATCGTGCTGGAGGACGGAAAGGTCGGCTGGGTGCGCAGCGGTCAGTTGACGCTCATCTGAGCTGCGGCCAGGGAGAGTCCGGATCATGAGAAACGCACGACCCGAGCTGTGGGCGAGTCGAGCCGGCCTGCCTTGTGTCGCGCTGGCGATCTGCGCGGCGGCCGCCTGCGCGCCCGATGCGCTTCGGCCTCCACCGGCGCACCGGGTCGCCGCGCCGCTGCCTGCTGCCGGGCAGCCGCAACGGGCGCTGCCGCCGATTCCGGCTTATCTCCGGCCCGACGAGAGGGCGACGGTCGAGCTGTTCGAGCGGACCAGCCCCTCGGTCGTCTACATCACCACGCTCGCAAGGCGGACCGACTGGTTCGGGCGTCCCATGGGTGGAGAGGTGCCCCAGGGTACGGGAACCGGCTTCATCTGGGACGACGACGGACATGTGATCACCAATGCCCACGTAGTGGGAGGCGCCGACTCGGTCGAGGTCGTCATGGCCGACCAGACCACCTACGACGCCGAGTGGGTCGGGGGATCCGTGTCTCACGATCTGGCCGTGCTCCGCATCGATGCGTCCTCGGCGAGGCTGCAGCCCGTCACCGTCGGCGACAGCGGTCGGCTGCGGGTCGGTCAGAACGTCTACGCGATCGGCAACCCCTTCGGCCTCAGCGCAACCCTGACCACCGGGATCGTCTCCGCGCTCGGACGACGCATCGAGGGACTCGACGGCACGCCGATAGAGGACGTGATCCAGACCGATGCGGCGATCAACACCGGCAATTCCGGAGGTCCGTTGCTGGACAGCGCCGGCCGGCTGATCGGCGTCAACACGCAGATCGCCAGTCCGTCCGGGGCGTCGGCCGGCGTCGGCTTCGCCGTGCCCGTAAACACCGTGAACCGGGTGGTGCCGCAGATCATCGACACCGGCGAGTACACGCCTCCCCGGCTCGGCATCAGGATGGACGGGCGCGGCTATCTGAGCCGGTTCGTGCTCGGCCGGCTGCGTACCGGCGGCGTGCTGGTGGTCGGCATAGACGGCGGTACCGGGGCCGCGGCAGCAGGGTTGCGCGGCACGGAGGTGTCCCGTAACGGCCGGCAGGTCACGCAGGTCGGCGACATCATTCAGGCCGTCGACGGCGAGCCGATCAGGTCGCAGGGGGAGTTGAGAGCCGTCCTTGACCGCTACAGTCCCGGCGAGGACGTCACCGTGACGATCCTGCGCGACGGCGACATGCTGGATGTCGTCGTGACGCTCTCGTAGGAGTCTGCGCCGGAGAACGGCGCGGACTCCTGGAGCGTTTGGTTGGGCGCCACGCGGAGCCGTCAGGCGACGATTGGCCGGCCAGGGTTCCGGCGCCCCGCACCCGTGCTGCTCACTGGCTCGGGCGACGTCTGGTGTTGCGCACCGACAGCGAGTCGAGGAGCTTGCGCAGCAGCGGCGCCAACTTGGTGCGTTCCTCGTCGGTGAGCGCTTCGCGGAGCAATTCCCGCTGGTTTTCCAGGTAGGCCGCGGTCACGCGATCCACCAGATCGCGCCCGCTGGGGGTCAGCTCGAGGAAGACCCCCCGGCGGTCCGCCGGGTTGGGCGCCCGCACGATCCATCCCGCCGCCTCGAGCCTGTCGATGCGGTTGGTCAAGCCGCCCGAGGTCACCATCAGCGGCTGCAGCAGGGTGCGCGGTGCGGCTCGGCAGTCAGGCGCGGTCCGGATGGCGGCGAGCAACTGGAACTCGACGTCGCTCAGGTTGAATTCCCGCAGCGTTGCCGCCGCGTCCTCGTCGATGGCTCGCGCAAGGCGCGTGACCCGCGCGACGATCGCCAGCGACGACGCGTCCAGATCGGGCCGCTCGCGCGCCCAGCGCTCGATCATCACGTCCACCGGACCGCGTTCCATCGGGGGGAGTGTGTAACGCCATCTGTCTTCCGGTCAAGACTCTTGACATGCACACAGATGGACGGGAATACTTCCCTGTCTACGGCACCACTCTTTCCCAGGGGTACGTCATGTCTGCATCCGCTGCTTTTGTGAATCGGGTCGTCGTCCCAGCTCTGCTCCTGGCGGTCGCCGCACCGCTCCCGGCGGCAGCACAGTCCGATGAACTGGAGACCTTTCGGGGCACGACCACCGGCGCCGTGAGCGCGGAGGGGGTGGAACTGCGGATCAACGTCCTCCGCTGGACGGCCGAGGAGGATCGCGGCGCGATCGTGTCCCTGATCACCCCGGCGCCCGGCCAGGCGGCGGGAGAAGGTGAGGACATCGAGAGCGCGCTCCAGGAACTGCAGACGGTCGGGTTCATCTGGACCGGCGGCAGCCTGGGCTACGCCCTGAAGTACGCGCACCGCACCGAGGACGAGGACGGCGGGGAGCGGATCGTCCTGGTGACCGATCGCCCGCTCGGACAGTGGGATCGCGGCGGGCCGTGGACCGGCAGCGATGGCTCGGGGCCGGCCGCCGCGGCGTTCACGGTGGTCGAGCTGCACCTCGATGCGCAAGACCAGGGCGAGGGAAAGTTGTCGTCGGCGGCGCCGATTGAGTTCAACGCGCCAGCCGGGACCGTGCGCCTCGCCGACTATGCGTCGGCGGCCGTGCACCTGGAGAACGTCTACCGCGAGCCGCCCCCGTACTCGGCCCGCTGACCGGGCGGGTTCAGCTCGACCGGCGTGCGGCAGGCGTGGCTACCGCGCGTGTGGAGCCGACGTGGGACGAGCCGCGTACGGCGTGGCCTCTTCACGAACGCGCACGCTGGTGCGCTGTCGACGACGCACGATACGGGCGACGGCTTGAGTCCGCTCTTCTATCGTCACGCTGAGACGAACGCCGTCCACGGCCTCGCGGACATCGTCCGGCGTGATGCCGCCGAGTACCGCGGAGGCGGCGATCTCGCGCGGCTTCGTTCCTGACCGCAACGCGAGGAACTCCACCCGCAGTTCCCGAGTTCCCTTGCGGCCGTGCAGCCGCCAGATCTCGCGCACTCCCATGTCGGCGTAGCGTCCGATCTTGCCTTCGTCGCTGTTGGTAATCTCGGCCTCGACCACCAGGTCGAGCGGGGTCCGTTCCAGGAAGGCGTCCGCCGCGGCCTCGCCCTCGGCGAGCGCGGCGCGATAGGCCCTGGCCCGCTCGCCGAGGTAGAACGCGCAGTCCGGCTCCATGCCCGTGCCCGGGGGGTCGGCGGGTCCGCGGAGACGGGTATGGCGGAGGCTCTTCGCGGCACCGGTCACGGCGCTCGCGGCCGCATCGATGATGTGGTCCAGGATATCGGTGAGATCCTCGTGGAGCCGCGAGGGAGTCATCAAGGTGATGAGCCCGCGAATCGGGTCGAGGCACACGCGCGAGAAAGACCGGTTCCAGTCGACGTGGGCCAGCTCCGCGATGGTTCCGGCGTCCGCGTGCAGCACGTGGATCGTCGAGCCCAGGGACCCGGTGTGGATCGTGGTCTCTCGGCCGGTCGCAAACTGCTCGTCGTGCTCCACCATGTGTTCACGATAGCACGCCAGGCCTTGCCAGAATGCGACGTAGTCGATTGAAAGACGGTGATGGTCGCCGGTGTTGGTATACGGTGAGTAGAAAGGGACGCAGCAGGGGTACCCGGCGTTGGTGAGGCGGGTGACGTTACGTCTCGGTGAGGGCCACGCCCTGCAGGCGATGCGCAGCGGCCACTGCCTGGTGCGTCACCTGCCCGTCGACGACGTTGACCCCCTTCGCGAGGGCGGGATCTTGCGCCGCGGCGACGCGCCAGCCGCGGTCGGCAATCTCCAGCGCGTAGGCCATCGTTGCGTTGGTCAGGGCGTAGGTGGACGTGTGGGGGACCGCGCCCGGCATGTTGGAGACGCAGTAGTGCACGACGCCCTCCTCGACGTAGCGCGGGTCGTGGTGGGTGGTCGGCCGGCTGGTCTCGGCGCAGCCGCCCTGGTCGACGGCGACGTCGACGAGCGCCGACCCCGGCTCCATCTGCGTCAGGTGGGCGCGCGTGACGAGGCGCGGCGTGCGGGCGCCGGGGATGAGTACCGAGCAGATGACCAGGTCGGCAGATGCCACCGCGCCCTCGATGTTCGCGGCGTTCGACATCAACGTCGTGACGTGGCCCTGGACGACGTCGCGCACGTAGATGTCGATGATGGTGACGTCCGCCCCGAACCCGACACCCACGACGCAGGCGTTGAGGCCGACGACGCCGGCGCCGAGGATGGTCACCCGGCCCCGGCGCACGCCCGAGACCCCGGGCAGCAGCAGGCCCTTGCCGCCGGAGCGCATCTCCAGCGAGGTCGCACCCGCCTGGATCGACAGGCGGCCCGCGACCTCCGACATGGGCACCAGCAGAGGCAGGGTTCCGTCGGTGAGCTGCACCGTCTCGTAGCCGATGCCGACGATGCGGCGTTCGAGCAGCCTGGTGGTCAGGTCCCGCGACGCGGCCAGGTGCAGGTAGGTGAAGAGCACCTGGCCCGACCGCATTCGTTCGAACTCCGGGTCGAGCGGCTCCTTGACCTTGAGGACGAGGTCGGCTCGCTCCCAGACCGCGTCCGGGCCGTCGAGGACGGCCGCGCCAGCCGCCCGATAGCTCTCGTCCGGAATCGCGCTGCCGATCCCGGCTCCTGCTTCGATGACGACTTCGTGCCCGCGCGCGACGAACGCCGCGACACCCGAGGGCGTGATGGCGACGCGGTGCTCGTCCGCCTTGATCTCCGTGGGAATTCCGACGCGCATACCATGACGGTACCACGTCGCGGACCGTGGCCGCGTTGCGTGCTACGGCGCGAGCTCCTGGTCGGACGGGGCGGCATATGGCGCACCCGCTTCGCGGGCGCGTACGCTGGCCCGCCGGCGGCGGCGGACGACGCGGGCGACGGCTTCCGTCCGTTCGTCTCGTGTCAGGCACAACCGGACGCTGTCGGCCGCCTCGCAGACGTCGCCGGGCGTGAGGCCGGCGAGGACCGCGGAGGCGGCGAGCCGACGCGGCGGTCGCGCGGGATGCAGGGCGAAGAAGTCTGCCCGCAGGTCGTACGTCCCCTTGCGGGCGTGCAGGCGCCAGAGCTCGCGCACGCCGATGTCGCCGTAGCGCTCGATCTTGCCCTCGTCGGCGTTCGTGATCTCGACCTCGACCACCAAGTCGAACGGCGTGCGTTCGACGAACGAGTCCGCCGCGGCCTGGCCATCGATGAGCGCCGCGCGATACCCCCTGGCCCGCTCGTCGAAGTAGAAGGCGCAGTCCGGCTCCAGCCCCGTACCCGGCGGCTCGTCCCGTCCGCGGAGGCGCGTGCTGCGGAGCCTCTTCGAAACGCTTGCCGCTGCGTCCACGATGTCGTCGAAGATCTCGGCGAGGTCCTCGTGAAGGTGCGAGGGGGTCATCAGTACGACCAACCCGCGCACCGGATCGAGACAGACTCGACCGAACCATCGGTTCCAATCGATGGCGGCCAGCGCGGCAACGGTCCCGGCGTCGGCGCGAAGGACGTGGACCTGGGATCCCAGCGTCCCGGTGTGCATCGTGGCCGGGCTGTCGAGGGCGACCCGGCCGGCATGCGCTTCCACTGCGCCCAATATAGCACCCGGCTACGGCCGCAACTCCTCGATGTCGAGCGTGTTCGCCTGGTCGATGATCTTGGCGAACGCGCGGGCCACCGCCTCGATGCCGGCCGCCGGCACCAGCTCGGGGATGTCCCAGTCGGTGTGCTTGTGCTCCGGCGAGCGGATGAGCTGCACCGACGGCGCTTCCTTGTCGATGGCCATCATCTCGCCGGTGGCGCGCCCGTCCATCGCGCCGATCACGGTGACCCCGAAGGTGTCGTAGGCGTCGAGCGTGATGTCGAGCAGCGCCTGGCTGCCGTTGACCCACCAGCGGCGGGGCGAGACGGTGTTGGTGAGGCGCAGCTCGTTGTTGAACGCCACGAACTGCGTCGGCGCGACGTGCTCGCAGTTGACCATCAGGGCCGCCTTCTCCAGCATCCCCTGGTCGCGCAGGTACGGCGCGTTCGGCGAGCCGACGTGGTGCCCGGCGGTGCCGATGAAAGTGATGTTGCGGCGCCGCTCCTCCCGCGGGATGGCCGCGAAGTAGTCGGCCAGCCCGATCATCACCGCCATGCCCGAAGCGTTGTCGAGCGCCGCGTCGTAGTAGCCGTCCATGTGGGCCATCACGTAGATGGTCTCGTCGGTGGTCCCGGGCAGGGTGCCGAAGATGCTGGGGCTCTGCAGCCCCTCGCGGATCTCGGTGTCGAGGGTGGCGGTGATCCGCACCGATTCGCCCGACGCCACCATGTCGCGCAGCCGCCGGCCGTCGTCGAAGCCCATGAAGAACCCGGGGGTTTCCACCTGCGCGCGGGTGTAGCGCGCCGTGCCGTCCGGGTCGCGCAGCATCTGGAACGAGCTGAGGCTCTGCCAGATGGCCATGTTCCCGGCGTAGCCCCAGATGCCGACGATCAGGGCGGCTCCGCCGTCCTCGGCCCGCTTGGTCGCGCCCTCCCACGAGGCCGAGTTGCCCATCTGGCCCGGCGCCAGGATGGTCTG
>JAGWAH010000066.1:12853-13246 GCA_021296515.1 Acidobacteriota bacterium
GTCGGAGCGGGTCGCCGGGTTGGCCGACCCGAAGGTCAGGCGCTCGTCGCCGCTCTCGGCCCGCAGCGTCCAGTCGGTCGGGAACCACTGTGGCCCGAGGTCGAACTCCACCTGGTGGATGTTGTCCATGCCGAGCTCGCGGAACCGCTCCTCTGTCCATTCGGCCGTCATCCGCTCGTACGGCGTGCCCGAGATGCGCCCCCAGTAGCGATTGCCGTCGTCGCGGCTCTGCCGGGAGAACGCCACCACGTCGTTCAGCCACCCCTTGAGCCGGCCCCCGTCGATGCGTTCGTAGACCTTGTCGTCCCCGGTGAGCTCACGGCGCAGGTGGTCGTAGGCCTCCTCATGCACCTCGCCCGCCGCGTTGATCAGCGGTCCCTGCTGCGCCTGCGG
>JAGWAH010000066.1:13475-13861 GCA_021296515.1 Acidobacteriota bacterium
GCTCACGGCGCAGGTGGTCGTAGGCCTCCTCATGCACCTCGCCCGCCGCGTTGATCAGCGGTCCCTGCTGCGCCTGCGGTGCCGCCACGGCGATCAGGCCAAGGATGGCTACGACGCCTCCCGCCTGCCGCCGATGCGTCCGCTTCGCCGTTCGCTGCATGCTGTCCATCGACGTTTTCCTCCGTGCCCGTCGCCGTTGGGCGGTTCCGTGCCGTGCGTGCCGGCCTGTAACGCGCCGGCCGGCAAGCGGTGGCGTTCGCCGTTCGCTCACGCCGTGAAGAACGCGAGCACCGTCCAGCAGACCGCAGCCAGTCCGGCCGCGATCGACGCCTGCGGAATCTGCGTCTTCACGTGGTCCATCAGGTCGCAGCCCGTGCACACCGAGC
>JAGWAH010000066.1:14166-14559 GCA_021296515.1 Acidobacteriota bacterium
TGACCGAGCCGAGCACGACGCCCTTGATGCCGTCGTGGAAGCCGGAGATGAGGTCCTTGAGCGACATGCCCTTGCCCAGCGCCATGCCCGCGGCCAGCAGCAGCGCCGCCCCGAACGCCCACTGCACGTTCGGGGAGCCGTAGGCGACGAAGGTGCCGATGGCGATGGCGATCAGCACGCCGAGGGGCAGGAAGAACTCCAGGACGTGGGGTGAATAGCCGGCCGGAACCTTGCTCGCCTGCAGCTCCTTCGTGCTCAGCGGGTCCGCCCCTTCCGCGTCGAGCCGTCCGGTGGTGCGGGCGCGCTCCATGGCCGCGCCGAGCCGCTTGCCCAGGAAGATCGGTTTCTCGATGCTCAGCAGGAACGTGCCCAGGACGGCGAAGATGGCGTAGA
>JAGWAH010000067.1:0-432 GCA_021296515.1 Acidobacteriota bacterium
CAACCCGTCCTCCCTGAGGAAAACGGGCAGTGTCACACGCTCCGCGGGCGCCCCCGCGGCCGGCCGATCGCCGCCTCGCCGACCGGCGAAAATAATTGTCGTTGGTGTTCAAGGGTTTATGGACTGCCCGGCACCATTCAGGACGCTTCCGGAATTCCGTAGGTTGCTAAGGCAGGGCGAATACGAACAGGTTGTTCCCCGCACTCGGACGCAGCTCCGGCGTCAGCCCCGTGAAGTGCGACGACGTCCCCCCGGAGCCGGTGCTCACCGCCACGAACTGGCGCCCGTCGACCGCGTAGGTGATCGGGAAGCCGGTGACCGCCGACCCGAGGTTGATCTCCCACAGGACCGCTCCCGTCTCCTGGTCGAAGGCCCGGAACCGGCCGTTGACGTCGCCGCCGAAGACGAGCCCGCCGCCCGTGGCCACGAGCG
>JAGWAH010000067.1:732-10708 GCA_021296515.1 Acidobacteriota bacterium
CGTTCTCGGTCACCGCGCCGGTCGCCCCGTCGATGCCGCTGATGACGTTCTGGAGCACCGTCGGCGTGGCCCACAGGAATTCGCCCGTCGCACGGTCGAGGGTGTAGACGACCCCGGTCTTGCCGGGGATGCCGGTGACGACCTGGCGCGTCTCGCCGGCCTGCAGCCGCGGGTTGATCCAGCTCACCTGCGAGGGGTCGGGGGCCACCGCGGTGTCGACGAGGATGCGCTCGAATGGATGGTCGAGGTCCCAGTGGTCGTTGAGGTGCTGGTAGTACCAGCGGATCTCGCCGGTGTCGCCGTCGAGGGCCAGTGTCGAGTTGTGGTAGAGGTGCTGGTTGTCGACCCCGCCGAGCATGAACTTGGGCGCCGGCGAGGTGACCGACGTCCCCAGGTAGACGAGGTTCAGCGCCGGGTCGTAGCTCGGGACCATCCACGCGCCGACGTGCGAGCGCTCCTCGAACGGCACGCCGCCCCAGCTCTCGTCGCCCGGCTCGCCGGGACCCGGAATCAGTCGCCGCCGCCACACCTCCTCTCCCGTCAGCGCATCGTGCGCGACGACCACGCACGCCTCGGGCCCGCCCCGCGGCAGGCAGCTCCGGCCCGAGACGGCCTTCCCGCCCGCGATGATCGGCCCCGCGCCCTGCATCGCCGCATTCTCGTGGTAATCGAGGACCTGCGTCTCCCAAACCATCTCGCCGGTCTCGGCGTCGAGGGCGAAGACGTGGGTGTCGACGCTGGTGTCGATGATGAGCCGGTCGTAGATGGTGGTCGTGAGGTTGCCTAGCAGGTACTCGCCGACGTCGTCCGGCACGTCGCGCCGGTGCTCCCAGATCAGGTCGCCGGTCACCGCGTCGATGGCCTGGATGACGTCATTGGGGTTGGGCATGTAGAGCACCCCGCGGTAGGCGAGCGGCGTGCCGGACTGGAACCCCGCGGTGAGCCCCCGCGACCAGACCATGCGCAGGTCGCCGACGTTGTCGCGGTCGATCTGATCGAGCGGGCTGTAGCCCCACCCGTCGGTGGTGCGGCGCCAGGTCAACCAATCCTCGGGCGCCGGCGCCTGCAGCATGGCGTCGGTGACGGGCACGAAGTCGTCCGCAGTCTGCGCGTGAGCCGGCACGGCGCCCGCTGCCAGCGACAGGACCGCGAGAACGACCGACGGGACACGCCGCGATGCAGGGCGGGCTCTCATGTTGCGACTCCTCATTCATCTTTCTCTGCAACCGCTACTCTGCCACTACGATCAGAGCGCCTCCAGCGCGCGCCGCTGCCGCTCCAGGCGGGAGGCGCGCTCCCGCGCGAAGCGGGCGATGCCCTGGAAGATCGACTCCTCGTCGAGATGCGCCTCGGCGATGACGTCCGGCTCGGTGCCCCCGCTCCGCCAGCGGTCGTCGAAGTCGGCGTAGAGCGAGTACTCCTCGGTGAGGGCGCCGAGATTGGGGATCGGCGGCACCCGCTTGGTCATCGTGCTGACCACCATGCAGTCGTAGCGCGACGCGTCGGGCAGCAGTTTCTCCCGGTACGCCTCGGGCTGGGCCGCGAACAGCTCCGTGCTGATGACGGACACGATGCGCACGTTGAGGCCCTCGGCCTCCAGGCGCGGAATGACGTTAACGAGGTTCTTCGTGGAGCTCGACCCCTGCACGAAGACGGTGCCCATCGGCGCGGCGCCGGCGTCGAACTCGCGAATCAGGTAGAGGCCCTTCGCCGCGGCCTTCAGGTCGCTGTCGGCGAAGGTCGCCCGATCCGTCACCTCGAAGTCCGGCCGGGCGACGTGGATCACGATGATGCCTGTCTCCTTGACCGCCAGCGCCCGCTGGACGGCCGCGAAGTAACCGGGAGCGACATCGTTGTAGTCCCAGAAATAGAGGTTGACGACCTGCCCGCGCGGCAGCAGCGTCCATACCTGCGGCGCGAAGATCCCGAAGTGGGTGCGCGCGTCGGCGGCGGTCTCGGGACCCGAATGGCCGGCCAGCACGTGCAGGACCCCGAGATCGAAAGGGCTGTCCTGGTTCATCTGCGAGAACACCCGCGCGGGGGTGTACATCAGCGGCGTGAACGCGCCATAGGTACCCGAGATTCCCCACACGCCGGCGTAGCCGCCGGGATCGGTCGAAGCGTTCTGGCTGACCAGACCGATGATGGTCGACGCGTTGCCGGCTTCCTGTATCGCCGCCTTGAGCCGCGTGCCGTGCGGGTTGTCGACCGGGTCGTAGTGGCCGAGAAGATTCGCCTTCTCGACGTTGATCGAGCCGGACAGGTCGGCCGCCATGGTCATGAAGCGCCCGCCGGTGACGTAATTCAACCAGGCGCCGATCTCGCTGACGGCCCGCCGGGGACCCTTCTTCTCCCCCGGCTCGAGGAAGAGGGCGATCCGCCGCTCGACGTGCTCGCCGGTGTGCGGGTTGCGCACCACCACGTTCCGCGGCCCGGTCGGGAGGTTCTCCACCTCGAGGCGCTGGTCGAGAAACGGGTTCGCGGCCCGGTCTATGCTCAGCGACAGCGACCGGTCGACCGTCCCCGCGATGTCGAGCAGGCGCTCGGCGATCCAGGCGCGCAGCCCCGGCCGGCGCTCCATCACCGACATCACCGCGTCGACGTTGGTCTTGAACTGGATCAGGCGCTCCGCCTCGGTCGCCGGAACCCCGTCGCGAATGCCCTCGAAACGGATGCCGTAGGCCTGCTCGAAGGACTCGGCCAGCCCGACGAAGTAGTCGCTGTTCATCTTGAACGCGTAGGGGTGGGACGGATAGCCGACGATCTGATCGCGGCTGCCGATGCGCCCGTCGCGGGCCGCCGGCCACCAACCCTTGACCGTCGGACCGACCATGACCATCGGCCGGCGGTCGTCGGCCGGCCACTCCTCCATCGCCTTGAACGCGGCGAGGACCTGATCGAAGTCGTTCCCGTTCTCGACGGTGAAGACGTTCCAGCCCCACGACACCCACTGCTGCGCGATGTCGTAGCCGCTGTAGCGCGGCTTGACCACGCCGCCGATCAGGCTGTCGTCGATCCCTGCGTTGTTCTGCGACACGAGCACCCGCAGCCGCTTGCCGACCTGCTGCGCCAGCGCGATGTTCTTCAGCTCCTGCGCATGCCCCTCGGTCAGCGCGAACTCCCCTTCGAGCGCGACCACCTTCAGCCCCGGCGGCGCCCCGACGTAGTCCCAGAACAGCGCTTTCCCGGCCGCCGTCGCTATGCCGATCCCGGAAGGACCGCCGTTGACGTCGTTCGTCGCGTCGGTCGACTCGGCATGCCCCGACAGCGCCCGGATGCCGCGGCCCTTCGCATCCGCGAACAGCGGGTCATCGGCCAGACCGTTGTCGGCCAGCAGCGTCGCCAGCGCGCCGGCCCCGCGCCGGAAGCCCAGCGCGTCGATCGGCAACATGGCCACTGCGGGATCGCAGGCGAAACGGTCGTCCCCCGTCGCTTCGTGCTGCCGCCGCAGCGCCTCGTACAGGATGATCCACAGCGCGTAGCAGGTCGGAATGCAATGCCCCCCGGCCAGCATGAACTTGTCGGCGTAGGCGAACTTCGGCTCGCGCAGGTCGTAGCGCAGCCCGCCCAGGGCCGGGCCGGCCAGGTGGCAGGCCACGTTGTAGGGCGTGTAGGCCAGCGGGCCGCCGAAGTGCCCGGTCTGGGCGTAGTTGCCCATCAGGCACAGGCTCATGGCAGTCATGAAGGCGACGTCGTCGAACCGCTCCCGGTCGTAGTCGGGCAGCTCGACCGCGTGGGCCTCGAGCCGGTCCGCCGCCGAGACGGTGTGGAGCGTGACAGCCTGCGAAACGTGTGTGGTCATGGGCGTGCGATCCCGAGGCCGGCTTCGGATCGGCCGGGCAGGGACTGCATACTACACGTGCGCGGGCGCGGTGTCAGCTTGCGACGGGGCGCGGCCGGGCGCACACGAGACGGAGGCAGTCGGGACATGGACTTCAGCGGCAAGGCCGTACTGGTGACCGGGGCGTCTCGCGGCATCGGACGCGCCATCGCCCGGCAGTTCGCGGGCCGCGGCGCGCGGGTGGCCGTCCACTACCGCGCGGGGCGAGTCGAGGCAGAGCGGACGCTCGCGGGGCTGACCGGGGGACCGCACCTCCTCGTGCAGGCCGACGTCGGCGACGCGGGGGCGGTGGAGCGGATGGTCGACGCGGCGGCGGCAGACCTGGACCGGATCGACGTGCTGGTGAACAACGCGGGTATCTACGAGGCGCACCCGCCGGCCGACTGCTCCTACGACCACTGGCAGGCGAGCTGGCGGCGGACGGTCGAGACGAATCTGCTGGGGGCCGCCAACGCTTCCTACTGTGCCGCGCGGCACATGATCCGGCAGGGCGGCGGACGCATCGTGAACGTCTCGTCGCGCGGCGCCTTCCGGGGCGAGCCCGGCGCCCCTGCCTATGGCGCGAGCAAGGCGGGCATGAACGCGATGAGCCAGTCGCTGGCGCTGGCGCTCGCGCCGCACGGCATCTTCGTCGGCGCGGTCGCACCCGGCTTCGTCACCACCGACCGGGTTGCCTCCCGGCTGGACGGTCCCGAGGGAGACGATATTTGCCGGCAGAGCCCGCTCGGGCGGGTGGCGACGCCGGACGAGGTGGCTTACGCGGTGGCCTTCCTCGCATCCGAAGGGGCCGAGTTCACCACCGGAACGATCATCGATGTAAACGGGGCGTCGTATCTGCGGTCGTGATTCGCCGCCACTGCTCGGGTCGCGCCCAGCGGTCGATACATAGCGTGGTGTTTCGACTGCACGAAAGCCGTCTTCCCGATCGGCGGCCACGCTCGGCATCCCACCCGGCGCTGGCGGTAGCAGCGCGCGCGGCGTCGACCGCAATCCCGATCGCGATCTCCATCGCCTTCGCCGCGTGCGGGCCGGCACGGACGGGTGCACCCGTACCGCGGCCGTTTCCCTCGCCGTCCGGGCCCGCGATCGACGCAACGCCCGAGACCGGCCCTGCTCGGGCGTCGGTTGCGCCGTCCAGAGGCGCCGACTTTCCCCTGTATCTCGCCATGCTGGAAGAGGTCGAGACCGGCGGCAATTGCTTCGCCAGACCGGCCGGCGGATCGGCGATCGGCTGCTACCAGATGACCCGCGCGGCGCTGCGGGACGTCGGATTCAAGAACGCCGCCGGAGACTGGCTGGACAACGAGTGGGATGTCGACTCCGACGACGAGTTCCAGAGAAACCGCCGCGCACAGGATGCGGCCATGCTGCGGTATACGACCAACAACTGGCTGCAGGTGGAACCTTGCGTGCGGGACCTGATCGGCAGGACGGTCGGCGGAGTCGCGCTCGACCAGGCAGCCCTTGTGGCCGGCGCGCACCTGCTGGGCGCGACCGGCCTGGTCCGCTTCGTCCGTTGCGGCCTGCGGACGCGCTGCATCTCGCCGGAGGCGGCGGCGGCGAACGGCGGCGGCCGCAATCTCCGCGCGAACGCCATTCGGCGCATGCGTGCCGCCCGCGGGCTGCGCGTGCTGGGCTCGACGGCCGGTTCGGGCTCGCGGTGCGGGCTTCCGGGTTGATGGAAGGTTCTCCTCGAAGCGCGACCGCGGGCCCCGGATTGGCGCAAACGCGCGTCGTCGTCCTCAACGCACCGGAAAGAAGATGTCGGTCCGCCACTGCGATTGGTCCGGCTCCGTGCCGGGATCGGTGACGTAGACCTCCCAGGGTGCTCCCGCGGCCTCGAGGCCCTGCGACTTCATCCACTCCGTCAGTGCGCTCCACGTTTGCCCAAGATTGTCGTACGGCCCCCTGTGGGTGACGGTCGCCGCCGTCCCGGCGGGGAGCTCGCAGGCCTTGATGCGGTCCGTGCCGGCCATCGGCAACGCAACGGGAATCGCGCACTCGACATCGACTGTGCCGCCCTCCATCGAGTGGTAGATCGCGAGGGGCATCCCTGCCGGCTTCTGCCCGTTCTGCAGGATGTACCCGTGCACCTCTCCGAACAGCGGACCCATCGACTGCGCCAGCTTGTCCATGCCGGTCGTCGATCGGATGCCCAGAACGGGCTGCGCGTCGAGTTGCTTGGTCCCGAACTCCAGCTTCATCGGTCCGTTCTCCTGTTTCTCCGCTCGGTCCCGGCCACCTCCGGCGCGCTGCGCGCACGGCGACTGCACGAACGGTCGCTCCACGGTCGATCACGCGTCCGGTCAGGGCTGGTCTTCGGCCTCGGCGTCCGGCCGCAAGCTCGCGTCGGGCAGGTACCGCACGAGCCACTGCTCGGTCCGGCGCACGACACCGGACAGCTTCCCCATGACCTCCAGCGCTCCCTGCGCACCGAGGGCGCGGGCCAGGGGAGATCCCTGGTCGAGCGCGGCGAAGCTGCCGACGTGGAAGAAGTGAACGTAGCCGCTCTCGCCGCCGAAGGTGAGGGCGCCGGAAGTGTGGTGCATCTCCGCCTCCTCGAAGTGCGGCAGCACGTCCTCGGCCATCACCCGCAGGTAGTCCTGCTCGCGGCCGGCGGCGACCGTGACCACCTGGATGAGCGCCAGCGACGGCTCGACATCGTCGGGAAGCGGGTTGTCGATTCCCGGCGTGGTGCGCAGCGCGTAGGTGGTGCGGCTGGTGATGACGCGCCGGATGCGGCCGATAATCCCCGCTCGCGCGGGATCGACGGCGGCGGCGCGGTCGAAGCGCGCGAAGTCGTCGAGCGGGCTGATGACGATGAACCGGTAGGTGTCGCCGAAGACGGCGGTGCGGCTGACGTTGCGCCAGGGCACGCCGGCCTCCCGGTCGAGCGCCGAGAGATCGCGCTGGGCGGCCAGGAACTCGTCGACGCGGCCGGGATCGACTCCGACGACGGTCATCTCGATCCACGGCGGCGTCTCCTGCGCCGGAACCGGCCCGGGGATGACAGCGGCCAGCAGGACCGCTGAAACGGTCCAGTATCCGCAACCCTTCGCTCGAATACGTGCGCGCCGCATTATCACCCCGACTCGACCCGCGTGCAGCCGAAGCTCAGCACGACACGCAGTTGTGGTTGTTCCTGGAGCCGAGCCGCTCGAGCAGCGCCACCGTCGCCGGTATCGGCGAGACGCGCTGCACGGGACCGTTGGCCATGTCGGCCGTGGTCTGGCCGCGGCGGCTGACCGCGGTGACGTCGCCGCCCCGCTCGACCAGATAGAGGATGAGCTCGTCGTCGCCGCGCGCCGCCGCGTGGTGGATGGCGTTGTAGCCGTTGTGGTCCCGCTGGTTGACGTCGGCGCCCAGCTCGACCAGGTACTCGACCGTCGCCAGCCAGGCGTCCGGTGCGTGCCGGTGGGCGTTCCCGGCGAAGCCCTCGCCGTAGCCCACCCCGGAGGCGGCGTGAATCGGGTACACGCCGGGATCGCCCGCCTTGTACGGCGGCAGCCCGGACGGATCGGGACCCATCGTCGTCAGGTCGGTGGCCACCCACAGGCCGGGCGCGGCCGGCAGCGAAGCGAACGGATCCGGACCGTCTTCGTTCTGCGCCGTGGTGCCGCCCCGCGCGCGGCGCGGCGGCGGCGCCCTGGTGGGGATGTGCGGGTCCGCCCCGTGCTCGACGAGCAGGCGCAGCGCCGGAAGATCGGTCGCGTAGGCGGCGCGCCAGAAGGCGGTCGCGCCCTCGGTGTCGACGAGGCCGCAGTTCCGATTGCCGCACCCGCTGTAGACCATGTACCAGGGATGCCGGGTCAGGCGCGCGTCGGGGTCGGCCCCGGCTTCGAGCAGCGCCAGCATGACATCCAGATACGTTGCCTGCTGGAAGCCGTGCTGCTGCGGCTGCGGGAACCGGGTCCGCGGCTGCCACTCGGCGTTGACCGTCGCCCAGAGCGGCGTCACCCCGTTGAGGCCGGACGCAAGGTTGGGGTCGGCGCCGCGCTCGAGAAGCATCAGGGCCAGATCGAACTGCGCGTTGATCGCCGCCATCAGCAGCGGGCTCGTTCCGTCGCCCGCCGACACCCGATCGATGTCGGCTCCGCCGTCGAGCAACGCCGCCACTGCGTCGCGGTACCCCTGCCGGACCGCGTGCAGCAGCGCGGTCAGCCCACCCTGGGTCTCGATGGCGGGGGGCCGTGCGTCGGGGTCTTCCTCCGCCTCCGGCGCCTCCCCGTTCAGGTAACGCTCGCGCCCCGCCAGCACCGCGGCCTGGATCTGGCTGGGCGTCGCCTGGACTTCTCCCGCCTCGAACGCTTCCATCACGCTCCGCTGCCGGCGCTGCGCTTCCGCGGCGAGCCGCCGGTCCGCGACGAGGTCGACCGTCTTCGAGGCGGCGTCGGGATCGGCCCCACGAGAGAGCAACGTGCGGATGGCGTCGACGCGGTCCCGGGCCGCGGCGAAGATGAGCGGGGTCTGGCCCCACGTCTTCTCACGGGCGTCGACGTCGGCCCCGTGGTCGAGCAACGCAGCGAGCGCGCCGACATTGCCGGAGGCAGCCGCAAGATGCAGCGGGGTCACGCCGCTGGTGCTCGTCGAGGCCATCGCGTCCGCCCCGGCCGCCAGCAGCAGCTCGACCACCTCGGCGTGGCCCGCCGTGCTCGCCACGTGCAACGGCGTGTAGAAACCGATGCGGGTCACCGCGTCCACGGTGGCGCCAGCGTGAATCAGCGCTGTGGCCATCTCGGCATCGCCCCGGTCGGCGGCCCAGTGCAGGGCCGACATGCCGTCCCCGTGCGCGGCGTTGGCGTCCTCGCCCTGCGCGAGCAGCGCCCGTGCCGCGGCGACGTCGCCGCTACGCGCCGCGTCGGCCACCGGTGTTGCGGTGGGAGCCGCCGAGAGCGCGCCGCCGAGCCCGGCGACCGCGATGAGCGCCACGGCGGCCGCGATACCCACACGACTCGAAGTCGGTAGCAGGTGCACCGGGCTTCCCTCCTAGATGGCGTCCGCCGTGGACGGCGCCGACAGCGCGAACGTGCCGGTGCTGTCCCCGAAGTGGTCCATCTCCAGTCCCAGCGACTGCATCAGCGTGAGCATCGCGTTCGCCATCGGCGTCCCGTCGGCCGCCTTCAGGTGCAGGTTGCCGGCGAGGTGGCCGTTGGCCCTGCCGAGCAGGACCAGCGGACAGCGCCGGTGATTGTGGATGTTCGCGTCGGCCATCGGCGAACCCCAGACGATCGCCGTCTTGTCGAGCAGCGACGCGTCCCCCTCCATCGTGTCCCGCATCTTCTCGAGGAAGTACGGGAGCTGTCCCACGCGGTACTGGCAGATCGTGTTGAAGTCCATGATCCGCTCTTCGTTGTTGCCGTGGTGCGAGGCGGGGTGGAACGGCCGGTTGGTGCCGCTCTCCGGGAACACGCGGTTCTGGGCGTCGCGGCCGGTCTTGAACGAGATCACCCGCGTCATGTCGGTCTCCATGGCCAGCACCTGGAGATCGAACATGAGCTGCATGTGCTCGGTGAACGAGTCGGGCACGCCGCGCGGGGCGTCGGGCAGCTCCCGCGTCTCGCCGCCGGCGTTGCGTCCCTCGACCATCTGGATGCGGCGCTCGACCTCGCGGACGTCGTCGAGGTAGCGGTCCATGCGGCGCCGGTCCACCGTGCCCAGCTCCTTGCGGACCTCCGCCACGTCGTTCAGGATCCAGTCCAGGATGCTGCGCCGCGTCGCCCGCCGCTCGGCCCGCTCCTCGGGGGTGCCGCCCGCGCCGAACAGCATCTCGAACGCCACGCGCGGGTCACGGATCATCGGCAGCGGCTCGCTCGGCGACGACCAGCTTATCGAGTCCGTGTAGGCGCACGAGTAGTTGTAGGTGCAGCCGCCCGCCTGGTCGAGGTTCTCGATGCACAACTGCATCGACGGCATCGGCGTCGACTGGCCGAACCGGCGCGCGTAGAGCTGGTCGAGCGACGTGCCGACCCACAGGTCCGAGCCCTGCGTCTGCTTCGGATGCGACTGCGTCAGGAAGACCGCGGACGACCGGAAGTGGTCGCCGCCGATCTCGGGCGGGCTGAACGCCTCGGCCATCCGCACGTCCGTGTTGCTGACGATGGTCAGGTAGTCGCGGAACGGCTCGAGCGACTTCAG
>JAGWAH010000068.1:0-3457 GCA_021296515.1 Acidobacteriota bacterium
GAACGTGAAGGGCGCCGCGAACGAGAACTTCGCCCGCGAGGTGATGGAGCTGTTCACGATGGGCGTGGGCAACTACTCCGAGATGGATGTCCGCGAGGCGGCGCGGGCGTTCACCGGTTGGAACTTCGTGAACCTGGACTTCGTGGTCAACGAGGAGCAGCACGACGACGAGGAGAAGACCTTCCTGGGCCGCACCGGGAACTTCGACGGCGTCGACGTACTCGGGATCATCCTGGAGCAGCCGGTCACGGCCGAGTACATCGCCTCGAAGATCTACCGCTTCTTCGTGCGCGAGGATCCGTCTCCGGAACTGCAGGCCGAGCTCGGCGCGGTCTTCCGCGACAACGACTACGAGCTGAAGCCGCTGCTGCGCACGATCTTCCTGTCGCGCGACTTCTACAGCGAGGCCAGCTACGGCGCCCACATCAAGGGGCCGGTCGAGCACGTGGTCACGATGCTGAAGCAGCTCGGCGCCCCCGACGTGCCGGGCGTGCCCGACTTCAACAGCACGACCATCGCCCTGGGCCAGCACCTGCTGAATCCGCCGTCGGTCGCCGGCTGGGCGCAGGGCCGCTCCTGGATCACGCCCGCGCTGCTGCAGGAGCGGGGCAACGTCGCCTTCAACTACCTGTTTCCGGACGTCATCGATTTCCGGGATCCGAGCTTCCTCGCCCGCACCGGGGACGGTGTCGTGGGCGAGCGCCTGCGCAGCGGCTACGACTTCGGCGCCGCCATCTCCATCGACGGCGACCCGAACCAGATGACCGGCGGGACGAGCTGTTCAATACCCGCGTCTCCGGCTATCGGGCATGGGCCGAAGCGGTGCGCAAGCTGATTCCGACCCCGCGCGGCGCGGCGCAGTTCGACATGACCCGCATGGTCCTGGATTCGGGGGCGTCGACCACGGACGAGGCGGTCGACCACCTGCTCGGCCGGTTCCTGCGGATGCCGGTGGCGACAGAGTTGCGCGATGCGCTGGTGGAGCTGCTGGAAGGCGAGCTGGGAACCCGGGATCTCGACCGCGCCCGGACCTACCTGGAAGACCCGTTGCGCATGGTGACGCACATCATCATGAGCACGCCGGAATATCAGATCGACTAGAGTCTGCGCCGTAGAACGGCGTAGACTTCTAGTCAGGCCCGGCTGGGCGGCAAGCGGAGCCGCAGGCGACGATTGTCGGGCGGGGACCGTCCACGAATTAGAGGTGCATGATCATGACCCTGACCAACCGCGGCAAGAAGCTGTGCGATTCCAGTGGCGTGTCCCGCCGCCAGGCGCTGAAGATCGGCGCCCGGCAGCGGGCTCGGCCCCCTGCCGCCCCTGTTCGGCGCCACGTCGGAGGCGCTGGCCGCCACCGAGGGCAAGATCCTGGTGGTGTTCGAGTGGTTCGGCGGCTACGACGGCCTGAGCACGTTCGTGCCCTACGGCGACGACGAGCTGTACCGGCGCCGGCCGACCATCGGCGTCCGCGAGCAGGACGTCCTCAAGGCGGACGAGCACTTCGGCTTCCAGAAGTCGATGGTGGGCATGCAGCGGCTGTGGGAGGAGGGCAACTGCGCCGTCATCCACGGCTGCGGCTACGAGCAGCCGTCGTTCTCCCACTTCGCCTCCAGCTCGTTCTGGCACACCGGCGCCCCCAACAGCGGGGAGGCCTACGGCTGGTACGGCCGCACCGCCGACGCCCTCGATCCGACCGGGTCGCCCAATTTCCTGGTGAACATCGCCTCGGCGCAGTCGCTCGCGGTGCGGGCGCACGAGCACGTCCCGGTCGTCTTCAACGATCCGGGCGCGTTCCGCCGCGACTTCTTCCACCCAGGCTGGGCAACGGGCAGGCGGCGCGCAGCGAGATTCACAAGTTCCTGCTCGACGTCAACCAGAGCGCGCGCGATGCATCGGCCCTGGTCAGCCAGGCCTGGGAGAACTACACGAGCACGCGGGGCGATGCGCGCCTGCTCGACCTCGACAAGGTCGTCGCGCTGATCGAGAACGACTTCCCGGCGCGGCTCTACTACGTGCGGCTCCGCAACAGCCTGTTCGACACCCACGTCAACCAGGAGAGCCCGCACAACCGCCAGGTGCAGTACTGCTGCGACGCGGTCTGGGGTTTCTTCGAGGAGATGAAGCGCCTCGGCAAGCAGGACGAGGTGGCCGTCTTCATCCACAGCGAGTTCGGCCGGCGCGTGCCGGAGAACACGAGCCTGGGCACCGACCACGGGACCGCCAACGTCTCGTTCGTGCTCGGCGGCGGGGTCAAGGGCGGCCAGTATGGCAAGCCGGTCAGCCTGACGGACCTCGTGCTCGGCGACAACCTGCAGTACACCACCGATTTCCGGCGGGTGTACGCCTGGCTACCGCAAGTCCGAGAACGTGCTCGGCGGCAAGTTCGACACGCTGGGGATGTTCGCGTAGGAGTCGGCGCCGCAGGGACGAGCGTTTGGCGCGGACGACGCTGACGTGGAGTGCTCGCGAGCGTCGCGTTGACGCTTCATCGAGCACGGCGTCCGGGGATTGCCGGGGCTGGCTTCGGCCGGCCCCATTCCTTCGTTGGGGCGTTGCCGGTCCCGTTTGCGCCTTCAGCCGAGCCTGTTCCGAATTCTGCGCAGCTCCGTGATGTCCAGCAGATCCTGTGGTCTGCCGGCGCGCTGCTTCATGGAGATCAGATCGTCGATCGATGCCACAAAGAACGTGCGCTGATCGACGGTCACCTCGACTGCTCGCTGCTTGAGCTCGTCGAGAGCGTCGCTCTCCCCGACCAGCAGATCAACCTCAGACTGGGCACGACGTCGAGATCGAACGTGACGCGCGAACCGCCGTGGAGGACGGCGGCGACTCCCCCGACAATCACGAAGTCAACGCGACGGTCGTGAAGCGCCTTCAGGATCTCGATGAAGCCGCTCTGCATGCGATGGCCGCTCCGTCCGGGCGTTGCGAAGCAGGGTCAGGTCACGGGCGCGTTCGCCGAGCATGCGCAGACGCGCGAGGAACGACCGGCCATCGAGCGGTTTGATCGGGGAGTCGTCGGGATGCACCCCGGTCCAGTCGACGCCACGGTCTTCCGGCGGCTGCATCACTGGCATTGTCCCGACAACGTCGTCCGAACGCAAGAGTGTAGGGCATCGGTCACTTGGCACGGGAGGATGGTGTTGTGCGCATCGCGGTGATGGGAGCCGGCGGCGTGGGAGGCTACCTGGGCGCGAAGCTGGCGCGCGGGGGCCATGACGTCACATTGATCGCGCGCGGGGAGCACCTGGAGGCGCTGCGGCGTCGGGGGTTGCGCATAAGCGGCGCTGAATCCCTGGAGGTGTCCGGCCTCCAGGCGACGGATCGTCCCGCGGAGATCGGCACCGTCGACACGGTGCTGTTCTGCGTGAAGCTCTACGACACCCAGGCGGCGGCCGAGCTGATCCGCCCGCTGCTCGGGCAGGATACGTTCGTGGTCACTGTGCAGAACGGTGTC
>JAGWAH010000068.1:3566-15264 GCA_021296515.1 Acidobacteriota bacterium
TTGCTTTCGGCGAGCCGGGGGGCGGTTCGAGCCCGCGCGCCCGCGAATTCGCGCGCATCTGCAACGCAGCGGGGGTCGAGGCCGCGGTCTTCGAGGACACCGAGCGGATGATCTGGGAGAAGTTCTGCCTCATCGCCGGCTCGAGCGCGGCCACCGCGCTCGCACGCCTCCCGATCGGGCCGGTGCGCAGTGATCCGGATTCCCGTTGGATGCTTGCCCGCGCGATCGACGAAGCCGCGGCGGTCGGACGCGCGCTCGGCGTACATCTTCCCGACGACGTCGAGGAACGGGTGCTCGGGCTCCTCGATTCCAGCCCCGCGAACGGGAAGACGTCGCAGTTGGTCGACCTCGAACGGGGACGGCGCCTGGAACTCGAATGGCTGTCCGGCACCGTCGTCCGCCTCGGGAGCGAGCACGGCGTCCCGACCCCGGTTCACCGCACCGTCTACGCCGCGCTCAAGCCGTATGCACGCGGGATGGATCGTGTGTGACGGACGATGCGACGAGTGTGACCGAGACCCTGCTGGGTGATCTGGTAGCGACCTCTCGCGATGTGCGTGAGGCCAGTCGGCGCCTTGACAAGGTCGGCCGATTGGCCACCTTCCTGAGACAGCTCGGCCCGGAGGAGACCGAGATCGCCGTCGCCTTCCTCTGCGGCTCGCTGCCGCAGGGGCGCATAGGCGTCGGCTCCTCCGCTCTGAGCGAGGTCCGTTTCGCCCCGGCCGCATCTGCGCCGGTGTTGACCCTTGCGGTCGTCAACGGCGCTTTCGAGCGGATAGCTGCTACGAGGGGCCGCGGCTCGACGGCCGCCCGCGTCCAGCAGTTACGCGATCTGCTGGCGCGGGCGACACGCGACGAGCAGGACTTCCTGGTGCGGTTGCTCTACGGGGAGATCCGCCAGGGTGCGCTGGAGAGCGTCATTACCGACGCCGTAGCCCGTGCGGCCGGACTGCCGGCGGCCCACGTGCGCCGTGCGGTGATGATGGCCGGCGGCCTCGGACCGGTGGCCAGGGCCGCGCTCAGCGAGACCAATCCGGATCTGTCGCGGTTCTCGCTCCGCATGTTCCAACCGGTGCAGCCGATGCTGGCCCAGTCGGCGGACACGGTGGAGGAGGCCGCGTCGCGTCTCGGTGCAATGGCGCTCGACTACAAGCTCGACGGCGCCCGCGTTCAGGTGCACAAGGACGAGACCGAGGTCAGGGTGTTCACGCGCCACCTGCGCGACGTTACCGCCGCGGTGCCCGAGGTGGTCGAGACGGCGGCCTCGCTGCCGTCGCGGCGGTTGATCCTCGACGGGGAGGTGCTGGCTCTTCGTGCCGACGGGTCCCCGCTGCCGTTCCAGGTGACGATGCGCCGCTTCGGCCGCAAGCTCGACGTCGACGCCCTGCGCCGCACGCTGCCCCTGACCCCGTTCTTCTTCGATTGCCTGCTCGTCGATGGCCAGGATCTGATCGACGACCCGTTCAGCCGGCGCGCGGCGGCGCTCCAGGAATTCGCGGGTGGCCGGTCGCTCGTGCCCCGTGTAATCTCGCCCGGTCCCGGCGAGGCGGCGGCGTTCGTCGACGAGGCTCGCCGCGCCGGCCACGAGGGAGTCATGGCGAAGTCGCTCGACGCGGGCTACGCGGCGGGCAGCCGCGGTGCGGCGTGGCTGAAGATCAAGCAGGTCACGACGCTGGACCTCGTCGTGCTGGCCGCCGAGTGGGGCAGCGGGCGCCGGCGCGGTTGGCTCAGCAACCTGCACCTCGGCGCGCGCGACGCCGCGCGGAATGGCTTCGTCATGCTCGGGAAGACCTTCAAGGGCCTGACCGACGAGCTTCTGAAGTGGCAGACGCGCCGGTTCCTCGATCTGGAGATCGGGCGCGACCGCCACACGGTCTTCGTGCGGCCGGAGCTGGTGGTCGAGATTGCCTTCAACGACGTGCAGGCCAGCCCCCAGTACCCCGGCGGCGTCGCTCTGCGCTTCGCCCGCGTCAAGCGTTACCGCGACGACAAGACGGCGGCCGAGGCGGACACCATCGAGACGGTGCAGGCGATTCACCGGCGAGCGACGGGGCAGGACGACGGCGCCTCTTGGCGGGATTCACCTTCGGGCCTGGATTGACTCGCACCCCGCCGTCCGCTACCGTCCGCGTCGGACCGCGGTCGCACGGTCGACGATGGAAACGAGGGTCGACGCGACCAGCACGTAGGCGACCAGGCGGGCGACCGCGGTCAACCACGGCGTCAGGGCCGGAACCACGTCCAGCCGCGCGGTTGCCAGCACGACCAGCGGGACGAAGTAGCCGATCCCGTTCCAGCGCCCGATGGTGCTCATGCGAAGATGCTTCCGGCGGTGCAGCCAGTACGAGTCGACCACGTACTGGCTGAACGCCACCGCGATCAGAATCGGCAGCACCGGCGGGACCAGGCCTGCCAGGGCTGCGCCGGTCGAGCAGGCGGTCACGTACAGGCAGTCGGTGCCGTGGTCGAATAGTCGACCGCCGGCCGAGGCCGTGCCGTAACGGCGCGCTGCGACGCCGTCGAAGTAGTCGCTGGCGATGGCCACGGCCAGCAGCAGCGCGACGAGACCGCTGCTCAGGATCGCGGTCGGCAGTGTCAGCGCGAGCCGCAGGCCGGTGAGCAGGTGGGCCTGGATTGCCATTGGATTTCGCCTCTTGGTGCCGGAGTAGGCTGATCCAAAATGTGATTTTTGATCAGCCTGGTTCGATGATACATTCTGTCCCGTGATCCATCGCGACCTGGCGGCGGAACTGGAACGAGCGGCGGCCTGGGCGCCTTCCATCACCCTCACCGGTCCCCGGCAGAGCGGAAAGACCACACTTTGCCGGCAGGTGTTTTCCGATCATCCGTATTGCTCGCTCGAGGCACCCGACGACCGTGCTTTCGCACAGGAGGACCCGAGAGCATTCCTTGCGCAGTTCCCGCGCGGCGCCGTTCTCGACGAGGTGCAGCGCGTGCCGGATCTGCTCTCGTACCTGCAGGGCGTCATCGACGCCGACCCGGCGCCCGGACGCTGGATTCTGAGCGGATCGCAGAACTTCGCGTTGCTCGAATCGGTCAGCCAGTCGTTGGCCGGGCGAACCGCGATGCACCAGCTCCTGCCGCTCTCCTGGGACGAGATCAGGCGCTTTCCGCGATGTCCCAACGGTCTGGAGCAGGCCCTCTTCAGCGGCGGCTATCCGCACATCTTCAATCGAGACCTCCATCCCCCCGATTGGCTGCGGTCCTACGCGGCCACCTACATCGAACGGGATGTGCGGACGATCAGCAACGTCGGGGATCTCACCACGTTCCAACGCTTCGTGGAGCTCTGCGCCGGCCGCACGGGGCAGCTCCTCAACTACGCCTCCCTGGCCGACGACTGCGGCGTTTCCCAACCGACCGCCAAGGCCTGGTTCAGCATCCTGGAAGCGAGCTTCATCGCCTTCCACCTTCCGGCATTCAGCATCAGGCAGCGCCCGCGATTGGTGAAGATGCCGAAGTTGTACTTTCACGACACGGGGCTGGCCTGCTGGCTGCTCGGAGTTCGAGAGCCCGACCAACTTCGCTCGCACCCGCTCCGGGGACCCCTGTTCGAGACCTGGGTCGTATCGGAGGTGCTCAAGCATCGCATCCACCGTGGCGCGCGCGGCGGCCTCTCGTTCTACCGCGATCGCAACGGCGCCGAGCTGGATCTGGTAGTCGAAGAGCCGGAGGGCCTTACCCTGATCGAGGCCAAGTCCGCCGTCACGCCTTCGTCGAGTTTGTTGGCCGGCATCAAGCGCGTGGGACCGCGTTTGCAGGGGCTGAGCCCGCGATGCGACGCGGTCGTGGTCTACGGCGGTGAAGATGTTCAGCAGCGCACGCACGGCCGATTGATTCCCTGGCGCCTCGTGCGCTCGGCCGCTCCTCCGCAGGTCGAGCCGCTCGTGCAGGTCTTGGCCGAGG
Source organism: Acidobacteriota bacterium (assembly GCA_021296515.1). Classification (GTDB taxonomy): domain Bacteria; phylum Acidobacteriota; class Vicinamibacteria; order Vicinamibacterales; family UBA8438; genus WTFV01. Next base: position 7,494 of record JAGWAH010000068.1, read on the forward strand.
GTCGACCGGTTGCCGGTGCGGAAGTGATCGCGGGCTCTCCGGACGGGACACGAACGTCGGCGAAGACCGACGAACGGGGCCGCGCGACACTCCGCCTGGATTCCGGTCATCTCCCGCTGACCGTTCTCGTCTCCCGGGACGGATTCGAGCCGCACGAGGAGGCGGCGTGGATACCCGACGAACGCGCGTTCCATGTGCAGTTGACGGCACAAGCCTCCGGCGGGTCGTGAACCGCCGGCCGCGATCTATCTACCCGAACAGCTCCCGCTGCGCCCGCGGCCAGAACGCGACGCCGATCAGCGCGTTGAACAGGATGAAGAAGTTGTGCTGCACGAAGCCGAACGCGGCCATCTGGCCCTCGTTCTCCGGGAACAGGATCACCCAGAACGTGATGGCGGCGGCCCGCATCGGAGTCGGCACGGCGGCGGCGAAGAAGATCACCGGCAGGTAGCCGAGCAGCGACAGGAAGGACGCCTCGACGCCGAACAGTCTCAGCGCCACGGTATAGACGACCACCGCGGCCAGCAGCGCCGGCGAGCGCAGCGCCACGAACAGCGCGTAGTGGCGTACGGCGGCGATCCGGAACGCGTGGAGGATCCGCTTGTCGCGCAACGCGCTTCCCGGCCACAGCGTGCCGCGGAAGTAGAGCACCCAGGCGGCGAAGACCACCACCGCGCCGGCCGCCAGCCAGGGAACCAGCGCGAACGCGGGCGGCAGCGAGGGTCCGCTGAAGGCGAAGCCGACGGTCGCCCATAACAGCAGGTAGAACACCTCGCAGAACATCACGAACAGCATCACCGAGCCGACCTCCCAGCCCGGGACCCGGTGGCGCCGGTGCAGGTAGTAGGCCATCGCGCCCTTGCCGATCTGCTCGTTGAAGATCGAGATGATGTAGGCGCTGCCGCGGATCGGCAGGAGGTCCCGGTAGCGGATGGGCGATACGAACCAGTTGAGGGCGCGGCTCACCACCAGGGTGTCGATGAGGAAATAGAGGCCCGAATAGGCGACCATCAGCGCGATCCACGACACCCATTCGACGTTGGCGAAGACGTTCGCCATGTAGTCGAGCAGCGACAGTCCTTCGCGCGCCGCGGCGCCGTTCAGCCTGAAGTAGAGGTAGGCGAAGCAGGCGATGCTCAGGGCCAGGAACCCCAGGCGTCCCGCCGGGCCGCGCCTCGGGGGCGCGGTCGGGGCGGCGTCGCCGGAAGCGGAATCGCCGGGCTCTCGGGTCTCGACAGGTGTTTCGCTCATGGCGCTCGGGTCTCGCACAGTCTGGCCAGCGTCTCGGACAACGGGGTGAGGCTGCCGGCCGGCGCGCGGTCGACGCACAGATTCGCTTCGTCGGAGGTGATGACCTCGATTACCGCCGGCGTCAGGCCGCCGGTGCGGATCAGTCCGGTGAGCCCGGTCATCAGCCGGGCGAGCCACACCGGCGTCGAGCGGACCGTCAGATCGTGACCGAGCAGGCGTGCGGTCCGCTGCAACAGTTCGCGCTGCGTGAGAATGGTCGGTCCGACCATGGCGCAGATCCGTACGCTGGCGCCCGACTCCCGGCAGTAGCCCAGGATGGCGCGGCACAGATCGTCGACGTCGAGCGGGCGCAGCCGGTGCGACCCGCCCCCCAGGACGCGGGCGGATCTGCCGGCGGCAGTGCGCAGCAACGCGCGCCCTCCCGCCGTGCCGGGACCCAGCAACAGCGGGGTGCGGATGATCGTGGCCTTGAGGCCGGAGCCGATGACCAGGCGCTCGGCCTCGCCCTTGGAGCGGAAGTAGCCGTTCGATGAACGCGGATCCGCCCCCAGGGAGCTGACGAGGACGATGTGGCGCACCCCCGCCGACTGCGCCGCGGCGACCAGCGCCCGCGTGCTCTCGACGTTGCCGGTCCGGTAGCTCGTCGTGCGGCTCTCGAAGAGAATGCCCGCCAGGTGCACGACGCAGTCGGCGCCGGCGAGCGTCTCGACGAGCCGTTCGGGTTGCTCGTACGTGACGACGCAGGACGCGATGCGCGGCGAGCGGGGCAGGCCTTCCAGCGCCGCCTCCCGGCGCACCAGGGCCACCGCACGCCCGGTGTCCCGGCCGGCGATTTGCGCGAGCAACGCCTTGCCGACGGCGCTGTTCGCCCCGGTGACCGCGACGGCGCCGCCGTCCGCCTGCTCGTTCACCGCGGCGTCCAGAAGAAGACCTCCCAGGTGCCGAGCGGCTCGGCCTGCCCCTGAATCATGCCGCCCGACGGACCCGCATCCATGCGCATGCCGTTCTTCTCGCCGTAGGCCTCGAGCAGCGGGAGGCGCTCGTCGCCCAGGATCTCGGTCGCCCGCATGGCGTAGGTGGCGTCGCCGATTCGCAGCCAGCCGTCCGGATTCGCGCGCGCCTGCCGCGCCCAGTAGCCGCCGTCGGGCCGGGTGGCGGTGATCACGCCGTCCTCGGCGCCGGCGTAGACCACGTTGACCACGAACGGGGGAAAGCCGCCGGTCTTGAGCTGGATTATGCGGTGGTCGTCCACCGTACTCCAGTCGTCGGGCGGAGGGGTTTCGACTCCGCCGATCCGGACCCCGGCGATTCGGTTGTACGGCGTCATGAAGAGGTAGACGAGCACCATGATCGCGGCGACCACGACCAGCGTGATGCCCTCGATCCGCTTCTCCGTCATCGCAATCTCCCGTCTGCAGCCACGCGCAACCCGCGGCGGGCGAGTCCGGTGGCTGTCGATCCGCCCGCTCATGCTATCGTAGGCGATCAACTGGGGATCCGTTTTAGACTGTGGAGGTTTAGCGATGACAGGTGGACGATCGACGACGCGACTGGCGATCCTCGCGCTGGCCGGCCTGCTGGCGCTGCCGGTCCTGGCCCTGGCGCAGGAAGACGCGCCGCGGACCGACTGGGGCGCGCCGGATTTGCAGGGAATCTGGGACTTCCGGACCATCACGCCGATGGAGCGCCCCGAGGACCTGGGCGACAAGGCGTTCCTCACGGAAGAGGAAGCGGCCGAGCGCGAGCGGAACGCGGTTGAGCGCGACATCGAGCTCTGGGAGGCCGAGGCCCGGCGCACCGAGGCCGGCGGCAGCGTCGGCGGCTACAACAACTTCTGGATGGACCGGGGCACGCGCGTCATCGGCACGCGGCGCACCTCGCTGATCATCGATCCGCCGAACGGACGGCTGCCGGAGATGACCGAGGCGGGCCGGGCGCGCCGCGCCGACGGACGCGGCTCGTTCAGCGATCGGATCCAGGAGTCCTACACCGACTTCAGCAACGCCGACCGCTGCCTGACGGGCTTTAACGCCGGACCGCCGATCACGCCGGGCGGCTACAACCAGAACGTGCAGATCTTCCAGACGCCCGATCACGTCGTGCTGATGACCGAGATGGTGCATACGGTGCGCGCGGTGCCGCTCGACGGCCGTCCCGCGCTGGACGGGAGCCTCGCACAGTGGTCCGGCGATTCGCGCGGGCACTGGGAGGGCGACACCCTGGTGGTCCGGACCGGCAACTTCGACGTCGACCGCAACTGGCGGGGCGCGAGTGCCGGCATGCAGCTCGAGGAACGCTTCACCCGGGTCGACGCGGACACCCTCGAGTACGAGTACACGGTGACCGATCCGGAGACGTGGGTCGCGCCGTGGACCGTGAACCTGCCGATGGTGCGCAGCGATCTGCCGCTCTTCGAGTACGCCTGTCACGAAGGCAACTACGCGATGGAGACCATGCTCACCGGCGCGCGCACCGAGGCGGCGGCCGCAGCGGCGGCCGAGGCGGCCGCCAAATAGGCGGCGCTCTCGCACTTCGGGCGCCCGGACCCGTTCCGGGCGCCCCCCTTCCGCGGCGGGAGCCGGCCCGCGCCGGCAGCCACATCGTCCGCCGCAGCTTCTTCCGCAGGACATCCCGAGGAACCGGTAGGCATGAGCACCGTCCAGACTGATTGGGACCGCCTTTTCCGCCGCGCCCGGGCGGTGGCGCGCCATGCCTACGCCCCCTACTCGGGCTACTACGTGGGGGCTGCCGGGCTCGTCGACGACGGACGCGTCGTCGAGGGCTGCAACGTGGAGAACGCCTCCTACGGGCTTGCGCTCTGTGCGGAATGCTCCCTCGTATGTGCACTGCACTCCAGTGGCGGGGGCAGGTTGCTCGCGGTGGCTGTCGTGGCCGGAAGAAACCTCGACGATCTGCAGCCGGGCAAGCCGTGCGGCCGCTGTCGACAACTGTTGTACGAAGCGGGTGGAGGAAGCCTGCGCGTCAACGAGCATCACACCGTGCGCGAGATGCTGCCCGACGCGTTCGGACCGGACGCGATTCGTTGACCGCCGTGAGGCGCCGAGCCTGATTCACGCATCGCAGCCGGACGGGGCTACGGGATGTCGATGGCCCCAGGGTCAGGTCGTCGTCGAGCGCGAGCATCGGCCGGCCGGTCCACTGCCGGACCTTTCCAGCAGGTAGTCGGTTCAGTCCTCGAGGTCGACGTCGGGTCGCTCGCGGAGCGTGCTCTCGGCCTGCTCGACGGAGAAGTCGAGGCCGCTGGCGGAGGCGGCCGCGGTGAGGCTGCTAGAATCGAGGCGGAGGGATTACATTACGCGGGAGAGATCCCAGCAAGGAGACCGCCATGTGCGATGAGAGAACCGTTGCCGACGACATCAAGCATCTGCGCGCCAAGGGGCTGACACGGCGCGAGTTCGGGGCCGTATCGGCCGGCGCCGGATTGGCGATGCTGCTGCCCCGGGCGGCCGACGCCCAGGATGTCGCCGAGTCCGAGATCGACGTCACGACCCCAGACGGCGTGTGCGACAGCTACTTCGTGCACCCCTCGAGCGGTGCTCATCCCGGCGTTCTCATCTGGCCCGACGCCTTCGGCCTGCGGCCCGCGAAGCGGCAGATGGCGAAGCGGCTGGCGGAGTCCGGCTACTCGGTCCTGGTGGTCAACCAGTACTACCGATCCCAGCGCGCGCCCATCGTGGACTCGACGAACTTCGCCGAGGTGGCTCCCATCGTCAGGCCGCTGATGGGCACGCTGAGCGCGGACACCCACGTGCGGGACGCGCGGGCGTTCGTGGGCTTCCTCGACAGCCAGTCGTCGGTGGACAGCAGCCGGAAGATGGGGACGATGGGCTACTGCATGGGCGGCCCGATCACGATGCGCACCGCCGCGGCCCTGCCCGACCGCATCGGCGCGGGCGCCTCGTTCCACGGCGGCGGCCTCGTCACCGACCAGCCGGACAGCCCGCACCTGCTGGTGCCGCAGATGACGGCGCACTACCTGTTCGCCATCGCCGCGAACGATGACGAGGCGGAGCCCGAGGCGAAGAACGTTCTGCGCGACGCGTTCGCGGAGGCCGGGCTGCCGGCGGAGATCGAGGTGTACGAGGGCGCGCTGCACGGCTGGTGCCCGCCGGACACGCAGGTCTACAACGAGGCGCAGGCTGAGCGGGCGTGGAGCCGTCTGCTCGCCCTGTTCGAGACCGCACTCTGACGAACGCGCGCCCCAAGGAACGCATCGCCGCGCTTCCTGTGGTCCGCGGCGAGGCAACGCCCGGCCGCGTCGCGGCGATGCGTTCCACACCTGCTGCGTTTCGGCCATGAGCCGGCAACCGGCGCCGCGCATCACGACCTGTCCGCTCTGCGAGGCGATGTGCGGCCTGCTGGTCGAGGTCGACGGCCGACGCATCCGGTCGGTCCACGGCGACCCCGAAGATCCCTTCAGCCGCGGTTATATCTGCCCCAAGGCGGCGGCGCTCGCCGATCTGCACCACGATCCCGAGCGCATACGGACGCCCCTCATCCGTACCGGATCGGACTGGCGCGAGGCCTCTTGGGACGAGGCTCTCGATCGCGCCGCCGAGGGGCTGGCCGGCGTCCGCCGCCGGCACGGCCGCGATGCGGTCGGGATTTACTACGGCAATCCCGTCGCGCACAACCTCGGACTGCTGACTCACGGGCTCGCCTTCCGGCGGGCGTTCGGGTCGCGCAACATCTACTCGGCGAGCTCCGCCGACCAGCTTCCGCAGATGCTGGCCGCGTTGCGCATGTTCGGACATTTCGGGCTGATCCCGGTGCCGGACGTGGACCGGACCGACTTCTTCCTCGTCATCGGCGCCAATCCGCTCGTCTCCAACGGCAGCCTCATGAGCGCTCCCGACATGCGCCGCCGCCTCGCCGGCATCCGGGCGCGCGGTGGGCGTGTGGTGGTCGTCGATCCGCGCCGCACCGAGACCGCCGACGCGGCGGACGAGCATCTCGCCGTCCGTCCGGGCGCCGACGCCCTGCTGCTGGCCGCCCTGCTGCAGGTCATCGTTTCGCAGGGACGGGTGCGCCTCGGCCGCCTCGCGGGCCGCGTGAAGCATCTCGACGTGCTCGCCGCGTTCGTCCGTAATCTACCGCCCGAGCGCGTGGCCCGGCGCACGGGGATTGCCCCCGCGGCGATACGGCGCCTCGCGGCCGGCTTCGCGCACGCCGAGCGGGCGGCGTGCTATGGCCGCGTGGGGCTCTGCACCCAGCGTTACGGGACGCTGGCCGCCTGGCTGCAGCAGGCGCTGAACCTCGTGACCGGCCGGTTGGATGAGGCCGGCGGCATGCTGCTGCCGACGCCGGCCGTCGACGTGCTGGGTATTTCTGCGCGGCTGGGCTGGCGCGGGACCGTCGGCCGCTGGCGGAGCAGCGTCCGGAATCTGCCGGAGTTCGGCGGCGAGCTGCCGGTCGCGGCGCTGGCGGACGAGATCGAGCACGCCGGCCCGCGTTCGGTCCGCGCGCTGCTGACGGTGGCCGGCAACCCGGTGCTGTCGGCCCCGAACGGGCAGCGCCTCGAGCGGGCGCTGGAGACCCTCGAGCACATGGTCGCCGTCGATCCCTACCTGAACGAGACCACGCGCCACGCCCACGTCCTGCTGCCGCCCGCGCCGCCGCTGGCGCGCCCGCACTACGACCTGGCGCTCAACGCCTTCGCCGTGCGCAACGTCGCGAAGTACGCCGAGCCCGCGGTTTCCGGATCTCCGGGGCAGCGTCACGACTGGGAGATACTCGTGGAGCTGGGTGCACGCGCGCTCGCGCCGCGGCCGCTGCGCCGCCTGGTCACCCGGGCGGCCAGGGCGCTGCGCCCGGAACGGGTCCTGGACCTGCTGCTGCGATTGGGGCCGCACGATCTGACGCTCGCCCGGCTGCGGGACATGCCGCACGGGGTCGATCTCGGTCCGCTGCAGCCGGGGCGCATCGCCGGCCGCATCGCCACGCCGGACGGACGGATCGACCTCGCTCCCGAGGAGTTCGTGCGCGAGGCGCACGACCGGCTCTTCGCCGAGGCCGACGGCGACGGGACGAGCGGACTGGTGCTGATCGGGAGACGGCAGTCGAGGAGCAACAACTCCTGGATGCACAACAGCCGGCGCCTGCTGAAGGGGCCGGCTCGCTGCACGCTCCTCGTTCATCCCGCCGACGCCGCGCCCCGCCGGCTCGCCACGGGTGATCCGGCCGAGCTCCGATCGGAGGCCGGCGCCGTGACCGTTCCGGTCGAGGTCACCGACGCGATACGGCCGGGCGTCGTCAGCCTGCCGCACGGTTGGGGGCACGACCGCGAAGGGAGCCGCCTCAGCGTCGCTCGCTCGCACGCCGGCGCGAGCGCCAACGACGTGACGAGCGAGTTGCACCTGGATGCGCTGAGCGGCAACGCCGCCTTCAACGGCCTGCCCGTGACCGTGCGCCGCCGGTCCTGACGCCCGTCTCGAGCACGCGTCATCAGGGTGTCAACCGTCCGCCGTCGGAGGGCGAAAGTCGCGATTTGCTGAGGAAA
>JAGWAH010000069.1:0-350 GCA_021296515.1 Acidobacteriota bacterium
GCCTTCGATGGAAGGGACGGTTTCGTAGATGCCGTCGTCGAGCACGCCGTCCACCCGCAGCGGTGCGTTGAGGCGGACGGCCCGGACCGTGGCGCGGCCCGCGGCATCGCGCGCGACGATCTCCGGCGCGACCGGAGGAGGCGGACCGTCGATGATGACGCTGGAACCCGCCGTGGCGGAGCTGAAGCCGGCCGGCTGCGCCGGCGGTTCGGAGCGGGGCGGTGCGCCCGTCTCGGACACCGGACCGCCGGGGCGTCCGGTCATGGGCCCACCGGGTGGACGTCCGGGACGACCGGCCATGGGACCGGGCCCGCCGGGTGGACGTCCGGGACGACCGGCCATGGGACCGG
>JAGWAH010000069.1:416-13263 GCA_021296515.1 Acidobacteriota bacterium
CCGGGCCCGCGTCCGGGGAGCCCGGTCAGCGAGCCGGGGTCCGGGCGCGGCGGCTCCGTGGGCTCGGCTGCGGGAGCCGGAGGTTGCGTCCTCACGGGCGGCGCCGTCGCGGGTCGAGCCGACGCGAGGCTCGAGCCCGACGCCAGGGCCTGGCGCACCTGCGCCGCGACTTGGTCCTGGACGTCGAACAGCTCGTCGTATGCGCCGTCGACCGTCACCGCGTCGAATACGGCGGCCGTGGCGGCGTCGAACACTCGCGCCGTGATGCGGAGTCGGTCGCCGATTCGCTGATAGGCGCCGGTCACGAGCCAGGAGGCCCCCAGGATCCGGCCGGTCTCGACGATGGCGTCCGGCGCACCCAGGCCCACCTCCGTCGCCCGAGGTATCAAGGCTGTCTCGGCGCGGGTCGCGCCGAGACCCGCGCGGTTCAGGTCGGCCGCGAGGCTCTCGGCGATACCGGTACCGATCCAGTCGTCCGCCGAATCGCCGGAGATGTTGATGAAGGACAGGACCGCCGCCGTTCCGTCCGCGGCCAGCGCTTGCCGAGGCGGTTGCCCGAGCGCTCGCGAGCCGCTCGATATCGCCGGCTCGACGGCGACGAGGGCCAGAGTCGGAAGTGCGACCGTGAGCGTCGCACGCTGCAGGGCGGCAGTCATAGGCTGTTACCTCACCGGGCGCCACCTGACGTCTCGACCACGTTCCGGATCGTCGCGGCCCCTTCGGAGACGATGCCGCCGGCCTTACCGTTTACACCGGTACAGGTGGCGGCTCGGACGGACGACGCCGGCGCGCTTCTGGCGCATTGCCCGCCCGTCGCGGTGCTATCGTACCGGTACCTGCAACTCCGGCATCGGCGCGGCGGAGAACAGGCGCTTGAGCGGAATGGCGAGCCACCGCGCCCAGGCGGCGGAACGCGAGACCCGGGCGCTGTCGGTGGCGATGCCGGTGTTGCCGTACATCTGGCGGTACAGCTTCGACACCAGCATGAACGCCAGGCGGTAGCGGATGGAGCGGACGCATCGGGAGCGCCGCCAGACCTTGCCGAGCGAATAGAAGCGATCCCACGCGCGCTGGGTGCCGGTCCGAATTTCCTCCGCCGTCATCGCTGGGTGTGGCGAGAAGATCTTCGGCCGCTTGATCGGCGGAATCAGCCAGTAGCGGCTGACGGGTACGCCGTCCACGTCGGGCAGCTCGGCGGCTTCGTTCTTCTCCCATTTCAGGAAATCGACCGTGCCCGGGAAAGGTGTCAGGGTCAGGAACTGCGCGAAGTCGATGTCCGCGGCATGGGCGAGCGCGGCAGTCGCCTCGAAGCTGTCCGGCCGGTCGCTGGGCAGCCCGAAGATGAACGATCCCAGCACGTGCACGCCGTGCTCGCGGAATTGCTGAAGCTGGTTCACCAGGGCATCGCCGGCCAGGTTGAACCCCTTGTAGACGTCCTTCAGGCCTTCCTCGGTGACCGCCTCTACGCCGATCAGCGCGCCGCGGATGCGCGCGTTGCGCATGGCGTCGAGAAACGCCGGGTCCTCGGCCGCCTCCATCGTGATCTGCGTGAAGAAGACCGTGTCCCGGGGCAGCTTCGCGAGGCGTTCCATCAACTCGAAGCGCTCGTCGCGCAGCGCCTCCAGCTCGTGCAGCCGCGAAGGATCCTCCCGCCGGCGGGCCATGGCCAGGTCTTCGAGCGTCACCGGGTAGAAGTTGTCGTCGGCCAGTGCGATGAAGCGGAAGCCCATTCGGCGCAGCTCGACGATTTCCTCGACCACGGCGTCGACGGTTCGCTGGCGGGGCTCCTGCCCGTCGGTCCGCCAGACCGAGCAGAAGGAGCAGTGCTTCGGGCAGCCCCGCACGGTCTGCACCGAGGCCCACATGTAGCGATCGCGCGGCATCAGGTCCCAGCGCGCCTTCTGCAGCGAGGCGCCGGGGACCCGGCCCCCCTCGTAGATTCGCTCCTGCCGCCCCGCCGCGACGTCGTCGAGCACCTGCGGCCAGATGCCGTCGCCGTCGCCCTTGACCGCCGCGTGCGCGCCGCCCCGCTCGAGCGCCTCCTCGGGATACAACGTCGCGTGGATGCCGCCGTAGACGACGTGTGCGCCCCGCTCGCGACAGAGGCGGCCCACTTCGTAGCCGCGCAGCGCGTTGCCGGTGTGAATGCCGATGCCGACGATGTCGCCGGCCTGGATCGTCTCCGGGTCGAGCGGCTCGAGGGTCTCGTCGACGATATTCGGGTCGCCCCACTTGCGGGGAGTCGCATGGGCCAGAACGTACAGCCAACGCGGCGTGATGACCGCAAGTCCGAACGCGATGTGGCTAGGGTTGATCAAGTGGATGCGCATGAACGCCTGACCTCCGGGATTCACCTGATGCACAGGCGGAACCGAACAATACTACAGCAGGCGGGTTTCGGGGGCGTCGCTTGCTGTCGCTTGCAGTCGCTTGCGCGGGACGCTCGACTGGGCGATCATGCGAAGGACCAGCCTGATCCCGCTCGAACCTGGAGGATGTCCACATGAGAGGCCGTGTTCTCGCGTTCGCCGTGCTGGCGGTGGTTGCAGGCGGAAGCCCGCAGACGGCCGCGGCCCAGAGCGTCGCGCCGGACGAGCTGCCGGCGGCGCCCCGGACACCCTGGGGGGATCCGGATCTGCAGGGGCTGTGGAACCACGGCACCATCACACCTCTGGAACGACCGCCGGAGTACGCCGGCCGGGAACGGCTCACCGATGAGGAGATCGCGGCGGCCAACCTCGCGTCCGAGACCCGGGCGACCTCCGAACGGCGGAGCGATCTGACCCGGGAGCAGGACGTCGCTCTCGCCTACAACCAGTTCTGGTGGGACCGCGGCATCTCGATCGGCCGCACGTCGCTGATCACCGATCCGCCGGACGGCCGGCTGCCGCCCCGAACGCCGGAACGTCTGGAGTACGAGGCCACTCCCGAGGCGCAGCGGCTGGCCGCGGCCAAGCGGGGGCGGGTGCCGGCGCACGGGCCGGAGGACATGGATCTGGGCGACCGCTGTCTCGTCTACCGCCATGTGCCGATCACGTCGAGCGGCTACAACAACCACGTCCATATCCTGCAGTCGCCCGGCTACGTCGCCATCTTCCAGGAGCAGATCCACGACTTCCGCATCATCCCGGTCTTCGAGCAGCCGGCGCTGCCCGACCAGGTCCGGCTCTGGCTGGGAGTGTCGCGCGGCCACTGGGAGGGCGACACGCTGGTCGTCGAGACGAGCAACTTCCACGCGCAGACCGACTATCTGGGATCGGGCTCGAACCGCCGCGTCGTCGAGCGGTTCACCCGGCGCGGTGCGGACGCCGTCGAGTACTCGTTCACGGTGACCGATCCGAGTGTCTGGACGCGACCGTGGAGCGGGATGGTGCCGTGGCGTCCCGCCGAGGGCCCGACGTTCGAGTACGCCTGTCACGAGGGCAACTACGGCATGACGAATCTCCTCACGTCGTCGCGGGCGGTCGAGGCCCGCCGCTGAGGAGTACGAAGACCATCGTAGAAGAGGAAGGCAAGGAGGTTTGACATGACGGTTCGTGGTTTCGCGGCGGTTCTGGCCCTGCTCACGCTGGCCGCGGGTGCATCCGCGCCGGCCGCGGCTCAGGAGGAGTTCGAGCCGCCGCGTCTCGCGGACGGCAGGCCCGACCTGCAGGGCGTGTGGGATTTCCGCACCCTGACGCCGTTGCAGAGGCCCGAGGAGCAGGAGAGCGCGGTGCTGACGGCCGAGGAAGCAGCCGAGATCGAAGCGCGGTCCGCCGAGCGCAGCGCCGAGCTGAACGCGCCCACCGAGCGCAGCGGCGAGCTGCTGCCGGTCGGCGGCAACGTAGGCGGCTACAACCACTACTGGGTCGATCAGGGCGCGAGCGTGGTCGACGACCAGCGGACCTCGCTCATCGTCGATCCGCCGGACGGCCGCGTGCCGCCGCTGCAGCCCGGGTTCGAGCTGATCGAGCTGTCGCTCGGCGAGGATCGGCCGGGGACGCGCCCGGTTCGCGTCCGGGCCGCCGGCATCGGCGCCGGCAGCTACGAGGACCGCGGGCTGGCCGAGCGCTGCCTGCTCGGGTTCAACTCCGGCCCGCCCATCGTGCCGGCCGGCTACAACCAGAACCTGCAGATCTTCCAGACGCCGGACCACGTCGTCATCCTGCACGAGATGGTGCACGATGCACGCATCGTGCCGCTCGACGGACGCGACCATCTGCCGGCGGGCGTGAGGCAGTGGATGGGCGACTCGCGCGGCTACTGGGACGGCGACACCCTCGTGGTCGAGTCGACCAACTTCACCGACAAGGTGGCCAGCTTCAACCCGTCGGTCGCCACGGCGGCCGGCACCGGCTCGACGCTGCACCTGACGGAGCGTTTCACGCGGGTCGCCGGCGACACGCTGCTCTACGAGTTCACCGTCAACGACCCGACCACCTTCACGCGGCCCTTCACCGCGGCGTTGCCGATGAAGCTCGGCGAGGGGATGTACGAGTACGCCTGCCACGAGGGCAACTACGGGCTGTTCAACATCCTGTCGGGCGCCCGCGCGGCGGAGCGGGCGGCGGCGGCGCAGCAGTAGGCGGCACGATCCCGGAACGGCAGGCGACGATCTCGGCGACGCCGAGGTCGTCGTCCGCCCCGGCTTCGGCGGCCCGCTCCACGTTGTGGCGGACATCCCATCGCCACCCGGCGACCAGGTGCTCGAGCTCGCCGGGGCGCAGGACGTAGCCGTGTCCGCGACCGGCGCCGGGCGCGGGCAGGTGCAGCGCCGCGACGAACAACCCGCCCGGACGCACGCCCTCCCGGATGACGGCGAACAGCGGCCGGTGCAGGAAATAGCAGTCGACGATCAGGTCGTAGGCCGCCGGCTCGATGGTGAACTCCGGTGGGTTCGCTTCCAGGTCGGCGACGTGCGGCTCGATCCGCTCGCGGCAGCCGGCCCGCTCCGCGTTGGCGAGCAGCAGGGCGATGGCGGCATCCGATCCGTCCACCGCGGCGACCCGCCACCCGCGTAGAGCCAGCCAGACGGCGTGCCGACCGGCGCCGCACGCCAGGTCCAGCGCCCGGCCCGGCGGCACGCCCGCTACCGCGTCGGGCACGGGCGGCGACGGCTCCGGCAGCGCGCCCGGTTCGCGATCGGCGTAACGCGCGTTCCACTTGGCGATCTGCGGGTTCATCTGGTTGGGGAGCCCGAGCACGGCAGGGTCGATCCGCCGCCGCTGGACGTTCGGGGATCCGGGGTATGCGGCGCGGGTACGGGCGGCACGGCTACGGGTGGATGCCCCAGACGAGCTCGGCGAGGAACCCGGCCGGAATGCCCACGACGAGCAGGGCCAGGCTGACCAGCAGGAACCGCGAGTAGATCGGGACTCTCAGCGCGCGGTGGCTCAGCGGCACGGCCACCGTCTCCCGCTCGTCGATGGCCCGGTAGGCCTGCTGCAGGCCGTCCTCGCTCGACACGTCGAAGTAGTCGCCCCCGTAGTCGCGGATGGTCTCGATGAGCGACGGCGTCTCGATGCCCTCGATCGGCGCGCGGCCGCGGTCCGTGTTGATGTAGATGATGTACGGCACGACGTTGCGCGCGGACAGCGCCGCGAGCTCCGCCTCCGGGATCTCGTCGACGTCGGCGTCCGTGATGATGAGCAGCGCGCGGTTCCGGTTCGCACCGCGGTTGACGACCGACGCGTCGATGTCGAAGTGCCGCACGATGGACCGCAGCGCCCCCGTGATGTTGGTCGTGCCCTCCGAGTCGATGATGCTGACCTTCTCCTCCGGCACGAAGAACCGGTCGCGCCGCGTGCCCGGCTCGGGGGCGAGAATCTTGACGGTGACGTACGGCGCGCCCAGCACCTGGAAGTAGTACAGCTCGTCGTCGAGGACGAAGTCGTCGACCATGTAGGGATACGACGAGAAGAGCCAGAGCGAGACCCGGTCGTTCTTCTCGCGCCGCATCCGCAGGAACTCGAGGTGCGCTTCGCGGGCTATCTCGGCGCGCGACCGTTCGGTGTTGTTGAACTCCCAGGCCATCGACAGCGACGTGTCGACGAGATCGATCCGCACCCGCGACTCGACGTTCCCGGTGATCTGCTCGGTGGAGGTGAGGAACGGGTCGGAGAGCGCGACGACGCCCATCGCGACGGCCAGTCCGAGAATGATCTTGGGGAGGGCGTAGCAGGCGCGCCCGAAGATGCCGCGCTGGTAGCGGAGCGGCACGTCGTGGCCGGAGTGCTGCCGCGCGTGCCGCCGCCGCAGCAGAATCAGGCGGACGGCGGTGAGCAGGGCGGTGGCGCCGAGGACGAAGGCGGCCAGGGTCGCGGTGCCGACGTCGCCGTAGCGCACCTGCGCGAAGTCCGTCTCGATCAGCGCCAGGAGCTGCGCATCCAGAAACTCCGTGAACGCGGTCCAGTCGGGGAGCACCGCTGTATCATACAGAGCGGTGGTGGCGAACTGGTTCGCGGCGGCGGCGATTCTCTGCGGATTGGGCGTGGCGCTGGGCGCTTTCGGGGCGCACGGGCTTCGGGAGCGCCTGACCGCCGACATGTTGGCCGTGTTCGAGACCGGTGTGCGCTATCACTTCATCCACGCCCTGGGCCTCTTCGCCGTCGCCTGGGCCGCCTCGCGCTGGCCCGGCCCGCTCGTCGCCGCCGCCGGCTGGCTCTTCGTGGCCGGCATTCTGATCTTCTCGGGCAGCCTCTACGTGCTGTCGGTCAGCGGCATCCGCTGGCTGGGCGCGATCACTCCCATCGGCGGCCTGTGCATGATCGCCGGCTGGGCGCTGCTGGCCGTCGTGGCCCTTCGCTCGTCCTGAACCCGTCAGACGGAATCGACGAACAGCTCCGCCAGCTCGTCGACCGGCCGACGGTTCCAGGTCTCGTTGACCCCGACCAGGATGCGGCCGTCCCGCGGCGCGCCGAGCGCGACGCCGCGGTCGCGCAGCCGGCGCCTGAACGCGGAGATGTCGCCGGTTTTCACTCGCAGCCAGAACAGGTTCGTACCCTTCGGAACCCGCTCGACCGAGAACGCGTCGTGGCGGGCGACCTGCGCGAGCCAGGACTCCGAGGCGTGGACGGCCAGCGTGTAGCGCTCGACGAATCCGGGCAGGTAGTGGTGCGCGATCGTGGCGAAGGGCCACGCCGCCGGCAGCCCCGCCCCGAACATGCGCCGCGTGTGGTACATGCCGTCGAGCAGATCGCGGGGGCCGGCCAGGATCGCGCCGGAGGGCGCGTTGAAGTACTTGTAGAGCGACACGTAGACCGTGTCGAAGGGCGCCGCGTACTCGGCGACGGAGCGGCCTTCATAGGCCGCCTGCAGAAAGATCCGCGCCCCGTCCAGATGCAGGCGGATCCCTTCGCGGTGCGCGAGGGCGGCGATGCGGTCGAGCTCGCGCCGGTCGAAGGTGGCCCCGAAGTGGCGGCGGACCGGCGTCTCGATGGAGATGACCCGCACCGGCGTGCGAACGCGGCCGCTCGCCGTGCGGTCGAGCGTCGCCTCCACGTCTTCCAGGGTGAAGTCGGGCCGTCCGGAGCCGAGCGGAATCAGCGTGATGCCGCTGAGCGTCTGCACGCAGTCGCCGGAGTCGTTGTACAGGTGGCTGTCGGCCTGCACGATGGCGCGTCCTTCGCCCCCGGCCAGCGCCCGCACGCCGAGGTGGTTGGCGAGCGTGCCGGTCGGCATGAAGACCGTCCGCTCCTTCCCGAGCAGCTCCGCGAAGGCGTTCTCGAGCCGCTCGACCGCGCCGCCGTTCGAGTAGGAGTCGCGCACGATGCCGCCGTCCGCGGCGAGCGCGGTCCAGAGCCGCGCCTGTTCTTCCGGCGCGAGTCCCAGGCCGTCCCCGCTCATGCGGACGTTCCCGCCGGCCGCGGCGGGCGCGCTCACCGCGCCTGTTGATCCCGACTCGGCCTGCGCAAGCGCCTGCCGCGGCGCCCCGGTCGCGAGCCCGTAGCCGACGCCGAGCCCGCCGACCTCCAGGAACCGCCGCCTGTCTATGCTGGACATGGTGCGTCCTCTCTATGTTGCCGCTGATGCGTCAACCTTACGCGGTGCCGCGGTCCCGGCACAACGGGATCGATTCGTCTATGCTTCGCGGTTGGAGGTCCACGAGATGATGCCTACCCCCTGCCGTGCGCTGCTCGCGGTCGCGCTGGCCGTGCTGATCGCGTCCCCCGCAGCGGCCCAGAACGTCGACTGGCGGCTGCACAACCTCGATCTGCACGGCAGCCGCTACGCCGCGATCGGCCAGATCACGCCGGAGAACGCGCATCTGCTGACACCGCGCTGGCTCTTCCAGCACGGCGTCATCGACGGCGTCAGCAACCAGACGACGCCGGTGATCGTCGACGGCGTGATGTACCTCACCGACTCGCGGGGCAGCGTCTACGCGGTCGACGCCTACGACGGGCATCATCTGTGGACCTACGACGTCACGGACCTGCTCGGCGGCGGCCGGCGCGAGGGCTACATCTTCCGTCACCGCGGCGTCACCTACGAGGACGGCGTGGTGTACAGCGCCGCCGGCTCGTTCATCTTCGCCCTCGACGCCGAGACCGGCGAGCCGATCGAGACCTTCGGCGACAACGGCCAGGCCAGCGTCATCCTCGACGTGCTGCGGCTCCGCTACCCGGACGTCGAGACCGCCATCTCGATGGGCTACTGGTTCACCACCGCGCCGCAGATCCACGACGGCGTCATCTACGTGGGGACGACGCGCAGCGAGAGCCTGATTCCCGGCGGACACGTGCTCGCGGTGGACGCGGCGACGGGCGATGTGATCTGGCACTTCAACACGATCCCGCAGGACGAGAACGACCAGGGCTGGGACATCGCGGGACCGACCTGGGTCGGCAGCGTCCGCAACGGCGGCGGCATCTGGGAGACGCCGTCGCTCGATCCCGAGCTCGGCCTGCTGTACGTCGCCGTCGGCAACCCGTTCGGCGACAGCACCGAGCGGGACGGCATGAACCTGTTCACCGACTCGGTCCTCGCGCTGGACATCGAGAACGGGCAGTTGCGCTGGTACTACCAGCTCGTGCACCACGACGGCCAGCCGATCCTCTTCGACATGGAGGTGGACGGCGAGCCGGTGCGCGCCCTCGGGCAGGCCAACAAGAACGCCTTTCTCTACCTGCTGAACCGGGAGACCGGGGCGCCCATCCACTCGATCATCGAGACGCCGGTGCCCACCGAGACCGACCGCGAGGGCGAGGAGCCGTGGCCGACGCAGCCGATCCCGCACAAGGCGGACGGCGAGCGGATGGAGCCGGTGGCGCCGATCTTCCCCGAGGAGATTCCGCCGGAGCATGCGGAAGGGAAGACCCTGGTGCCGATCTTCACGCCGATCGCGCCCAACCAGATCTTCGCGCCCGGCTTCGGCGGCGGCGCCAGCTACGGGCCGATGGCCTACAGCCCGGACGCCGGTCTCCTGTACGTGAACGCGATCGACCGGCCGTTCGACGCCGGCCGCGGACCGCGCATGTTCTTCTCGGCCTACGACCCGACCACCGGGGAGCTGATCTGGCGCCAGATCCGCGAGGGCTACGGGCAGGCGGGTCCGGTGGTGACCTCCGGCGGGGTGGTCTTCGTCGGCACGGGCAGCAACATCGCCGGCTACTTCTTCGCCTTCGACGCGCGCACCGGCGAGGAGCTGTGGCGGTTCAACACCGGGGCAGGGGTGTTCTCGTCGCCCGCGGTCTACATGGCGAACGGCGAGCAGTTCGTGACCGTGGCGTCGGGCGGCGGGGATCGCGGCCGGCGGGGCGGGGATCTCATTCTGAGCTTCGCCCTGCCGAAGGGCGTGATCGAGGCGGAACGCGCATCCCAGTGACCGGGACCGCAGGGGCATGCCGGCGGATGGCGGTTCGCGGCGATCGGTGACGGGCCCATGAGCCGCATCTACGTCCTTCACGAGAACGACGCCTGGGTCGAGCCGCTGCGCGCGGCGTTCGACGAGCGCCGCCTGCCGTACACGGAGTGGTTCCTCGACACCGGTGTGCTGGATCTGCGCGAGCCGCCGCCGGAGGGCGTCTTCTACAACCGGATGAGCGCGTCGTCGCATACCCGCGATCACCGCTACGGGCCGGAGTACGCCGCGGCGGTGATCGCCTGGCTGGAGGGCCACGGCCGGCGCGTGCTGAACTCGGGCCGGGCGCTGCAGCTCGAGGTGAGCAAGGTGGCGCAGTACGCGGCCCTCGAGGCTTGCGGCATCCGCACGCCGGCGACGGTCGCCGCGATCGGGCGGGAGCGGATCGTCGAGGCGGCGCGCGAGTTCGAGCCGCCGTTCATTACCAAGCACAACCGCGCGGGCAAGGGGCTCGGGGTCCGGCTTTTCCAGGACCGGGAGGCGCTCGCACGCTACGTCGACGGCGACGCGTTCGAGCCGGCCGTCGACGGCATCACGCTCATCCAGCAGTACATCGAGGCGCCGGAGCCGTACATCACGCGGGTCGAGTTCATCGGGGGACGCTACTTCTACGCCGTGCGCGTCGATACCAGCCAGGGTTTCGAGCTCTGCCCGGCCGATGCCTGCCGCGTGGACGACGCCTTCTGTCCGGCCGACTCGGAGCCTGCGTCGCCGGTGTCGCTGTTCCGCATCGTCGACGGCGTGCCCGGCGATCTGGTCTCCCGCTACCAGCGGTTCCTGGCCGACAACGGCATCCACATCGCGGGCATCGAGTTCATTCTCGACGAGGACGGCGTGCCGTATACGTACGACGTCAACACCAACACCAACTACAACGGCCAGGCGGAGGCGGAAGCGGGACGGTCCGGGATGCGCGGGATCGCGGAGTACCTGGGGCGCGAACTGCAGGCGTACGAGGCCTCGGCGCTCTCGTCGCAGGTCGCGCTGCCGCTCTGAGACCCCCGGCCGGTCCTCGGCGTTCGTCGGGCGGCGAGCGGGAAGGGTGTAATATCCGGGGCAGTCGCGCGGGCGCGCCGGGCGGCGCGCAGACGCGCCGGGTGACGGTGACCGGGGACGAGAGGTCGAGAACCATGACGCAAACGAACAACTGGAAGTCGATGGGGCGCCTGGCCGTGGTGGCCGCCTGCGCCGCTCTGGTGTGGGGCATGGTCGGCGCGTCGCTGCAGGCGCAGGACGAGGCGGAGGAAGTCCCGCAGCTCTCGGGCATCTGGGACGGCGGCGGCCGGGTGCGTCCGGTGAACGGCCCGAACATGCCGTGGGTGCCCGGCGAGAATTTCCCCGTGCTGAACGAGCGCGCGCTGGCCTATCAGGAAGTGTTCGACGAGGCGATCGCGGCGAAGTACGACTGCGTTCCGTCGACGCCGCCGGCGTTGCAGTACGACCCCTACATGATGGAGATCGTGCAGTGGCCGGATCGCGTCCTGCTGCGCTACGAGAAGGACGATCAGCTCCGGACGGTCTGGCTCGACGGACGCGAGGCGACGCCGATGGACTACAGCCTGCAGGGCGTTTCGGTCGGCCACTACGAGGGCGGGGCGCTGCACGTGACCACGACCCACTACACCTTCGACATCAGCGGCTTCGACGACTACAACGGCATCCCGTCGTCGCAGCTCAAGAAGGTGACCGAGCGCTACTGGGCCACGGTCACCGTCGAGGACGAGCTGTTCCTGCGCGAGCCGGCGTCGTACACGACCCGCTGGCTGCCGGCGCCGGAGGGCTACAAGCTGGCGCCCTATGGCTGCGACGCGGAGATCGCGCGGATGCCGGTGAAGTTCATGGTGCCGAAGTACCGGTAGTTGAATACAGTCGGGCGGCGTCTCGCCGGGAGCGCCGCGTCGTCGGCATGCGCGGGCGCATGTTCGGCGGGTGAAAAGATTGCCCCGAAAAGAGCTCGGAAGGAGGGTAGGTCGGTGAGAATCCTGCTTGGGACGGCGGCGGCGTTGGCGATGGTCGCGGTCGTGGTGTTTCTGACCGGTGCGCCGGCGGACGCGCACCACGCGAGCGCTCCGTTCTACGACAACACGAAGAGCGTGGAGGCGGTTCCTCTTCCGCAATCCGCACTCGTTCCTCTTCCTCGACGGCGAGGACGAGAACGGCGAGACGATCGCGTGGGAGGTGGAGATGGGGACCGCGGTCTCGATGAGCCGCCGCGGCTGGACGCCCCAGACGATCCAGGTGGGTGACCGCATCCGCGTCGTCGGCCAGCCGTCGCGCAATCCCGGCACGCACGGCATCTGCTGCGCCGAGATCATGCGCCCGGACGGCGGCCCGATTCAGCCGGCGGACTAGCCCGACAATCGTCGCCTCCGGCTCCGATTGCTGCCCAACCGGGCCTGACTAGCAGTCTACGCCGTTCTACGGCGCAGACTCCTAGGCGGCGCCGGCCGCCCGGAGGGAATCAGTCGTTCCCCGGCGGCGCCGGCCGCGGGTCGGCGTAGCCGGGGTACCATCTCGCAGGCGAGATCCAGCTCGGTTCCGGCTTCGAGCAGCGCATCGACGTCGCGTGCCTCCACCGCGTCGAGCACCGTACCGCTGGTGGCGCGCAATCCGCGCGCCACCTCCACCCAGCCGTCCCAGTCTTCGTCGACCAGCTCCTGGATGGCGTCCGGGTGGAGATCGATCCCGGGCAGCTCGGAGCGTGATTCCGGCGCCGCGATCCGCCGCCCTTCTATCAGCAGCAGGTTCGACGCCTCGGCCAACGCCAGCGCGTGGCGGCGCAGACGCAGCCAGTCCCCCTCGGTCTCGGGCCTGGTCTCGACGATCCCGTCCGCGGTGGCATCGATGACCACCGCGTCCCAGACCGCGTCGCCGGCCGGATCGATCATCGACCGCATCAACTCCTCGACCGTTGCCGTCGGCTCCATGTCGGAGGCCGGCTCGCTCGTGCAGGCCATCAATCCCACGGCCAGCAGCAGCAGAGCGGCCGTCAGTCCGGTGCGCATC
>JAGWAH010000070.1:0-843 GCA_021296515.1 Acidobacteriota bacterium
GCTCGACACCATCAAGGACCAGGTGGTCTGGTGGGAGGCGGGCGCCCAGCCGCCGCAGATGCTCGCCGACGGCGAGGTGGTGATGAGCACGGCCTTCAACGGCCGCATCTTCAATGCGCAGGTGCTCGAAGGCCAGCCGTTCGAGATCGTCTGGGACGGCCAGGTCCTCGACGTCGGTCCCATCGGCATCGTCGCGGGTACCCCGGACCTCGAACCGGCCCTCGAGCTGGTGAAATTCGCCACCCGCGCGAGCTCGATGGCCGCCGTCGGCCGCTACATCGCCTACAGCCCGGTGCGCCGCTCGGGCCTGCCGCCATCGGCCGGCACGCGGAAGTCGGCGTCGACATGAACCCCCACATGCCGACCTATCCCGGCAACATGGGCCGCACCCTGCAGAACGACTGGCTGTGGTGGAGCGACAATCTGGACGACATGAACGAGCGCTTCAGCGCATGGCTGGCGCGTTGACCCGGCCTCGGCTGCGTGCCGCAGGCCTTGCCCTGCCGCTGGTCGCCTTCATCGGCGTGACGTTCGTCGTGCCGCTGGCGACGATGCTGCTGCGCAGCGTCTACGACCCGGTGGTGGCCGAGGCGCTGCCAGAGACCGTGGCGCTCCTGCAGGAGTGGGACGGCGAATCGGATCCCGGCGAGGCGGTGTACGCGGCGGCTGCGCGCGAGTTGCTGCAGGCGCGAGAGGCGCGGACGATCGGCCGGGTCGCGAGCCGCGTGAACCGGATTCGCGGGGGCCTGCGCAGCGTCCTCGTCCGCACCGGGCGGCGGCTGCTGGAGGTCCGGGACGGCCCGTGGCGCCAAGCTCTCATCGATATCGACGCCGACTGGGGCG
>JAGWAH010000070.1:1197-1522 GCA_021296515.1 Acidobacteriota bacterium
CTGGCGATGATCTACAACATGACCGGCACGGTGGTGGCGATGACTCACGTGCTGCTGCCGTTCATGGTCCTGCCGCTCTACTCGGTGATGCGCACCATACCGCCGCAGCAGATGCGCGCCGCCGAATCGCTGGGGGCGGGATTTCCCCTGGCCTTCTTGCGCGTCTACTGGCCGCAGTCGCTGGCCGGGGTGGGGGCCGGGTCGCTGCTGGTGTTCATCCTCGCCATCGGCTACTACATCACACCGGCGCTGGTGGGCGGCCAGAGCGGGCAGCTCATCTCGAACTTCATCGCCTACCACATGCAGACCTCGCTGAACTGGGGGC
>JAGWAH010000070.1:1828-11053 GCA_021296515.1 Acidobacteriota bacterium
GCCAACAGCCTGCTCATCGGCGTCGCCGCCACGCTGCTGGCGACGGCCCTCGGCACCCTCGCCGCGCTCGGGCTGTCGAGCCGCGCCATGCCGGCCCGCCACCTCGCGATGGGGCTGCTCATATCGCCGATGGTCACGCCGCTGATCATCTCGGCGGCGGGCATGTTCTTCTTCTACTCGACCCTCGGGCTGTCCCAGACGCATCTCGGGCTCATCCTCGCCCACGCCGCGCTCGGCACGCCGTTCGTCGTCATCACGGTCACCGCCACGCTGTCCGCCTTCGACACGAACCTCACGCGGGCCGCGGCCAGCCTCGGCGCGGGGCCGGTGACCACCTTCCGCCGCGTGCAGCTTCCCCTGATCGCGCCCGGCGTGGTCTCCGGCGCCCTCTTCGCGTTCGCGACCTCGTTCGACGAGGTGGTCGTGGTGCTGTTCATGGCCGGCGAGAACCAGCGCACCATCCCGCGCCAGATGTAGCAGATCAGCCCCGCGATGCTGGCCGTGGCGACCTTCCTCATCCTGTTCGCGGTGCTGCTGCTGTGCACCGTCGAGTGGCTGCGCCGGCGGGCGGGACGGCCGGCGGGAGCGTGATGTCCTTGCAGGGTGCAAAAATGCCCCTGCTGATGCCATAATTGCGCTCAATATCGAGTGCGCGCAAGCTCAAGCGCACCGGCGTCGATCTGTTGGCAGGCCGGGCGGTGGTGCGGTCGATGCATCCCTTCATGGCGGCCGAGCTCGGCGAACGCTTCGACCTGCCGGGAGCACTGGAGCATGGTCTGCTGCCGCTCGTCTGGGACGCGGAAAACCCCGCCGACACGTTGAGCGCCTACGCGGGCATGTACGTCCAGCAGGAGGTGCAGGCGGAGGGGCTGGTGCGTGACCTGGGCGCGTTCCACCGGTTTCTCGAGGCGATCAGCTTCTCGCACGCGGCCGTCCTCAACGCCAGCGAGGTGGCGCGCGAGTGCGCGGTGCGACGCAAGACGGTGGAAGGGTTCATCCGCCTTGTAGACTGAGACGATGGACCGTCGGACCGACGGATCGGGCGTGAGAGCCGCGGTCGCCGCGTTCTCTCTTCTCGTCTGGATGGGCACGGCGGCGATCCTTGCGTGGACCGCGGGAGCGGCGCCGGTTCCCCGTGTGCCGGCCGTCGGCTCACCGGCCGCCGCCGCCCCGCCCTTGCGCGGACAGGATGAGACCCCGGCGCCGCTCAGCGTCATGACCTTCAACATCCGCACGTCCGCCGGGAACGACGGCGACGACGGCTGGGTGCACCGCCGCGCGCTGGTGGCGCAGACGATCGAGCGGCTCGCGCCGGACGTGGCGGGTCTGCAGGAGGCTCTCGACGAGCAGGTGAATTACCTGGCGGACGCGCTCCCCGGCTACCGCTGGTTGGGCGCCGACCGCGGCCTCAACGGCGGCAAGGGCCTGAGCGAGTACACGCCGATCTTCTACCGGCGGGAGGCGCTGATCCCGATCGAGTCCGGCACCTTCTGGCTCTCGCCGAATGCCGACGGGCCGACCGGAGTCGGCTGGCGGCGCAACGTCTCCCGCATCGTTACCTGGGCGCGCTTCCACCACCGTGCCAGCGGCCGTCGCGTGCACGTGTTCAACACGCACCTGACCCTGCGCCGCGGGCAGCGGCAGGTCGACTCCGCCAAGCGGATCGCGGCGCGCGTCGCGGCTCTTCCGGCGGCCGGCGCCGTCGTCGTGACCGGAGACTTCAATGCGCTGGCGGAGATCAGCGAAACCTGGTCGGCGGCCACCGGTCAGGGGTTGAGGGACGCCTGGCTCCTCGCTGACGAGCGGATCGGACCGCCGCGCACGTCGAACGACTTCCGCCCGCCCGAACTGGCCAACCCGGGACGCATCGACTGGATCCTGGTGGGCGGCCCCGTCGGCGTCCGCTCCGTGCAGACGATCATCGAGCATGACGACGGGCGCTATCCGTCCGACCACTACCCGGTCGTCGCGCAACTGATGTTGCTGCCCTGACCCCAGGCCCGCCATTCTGCCGGCGGGCGTCGGCCGCCCTCACGCCGCCAGCGTCAGCAGGTAGAACAGTCCCGTCCCTCCCAGCAGCACGAGGCCGACCCAGGTCAGGGACCGCAACGCCCGGCCGGGCCGGTGCCGGGGAGGCATCTCTTCCGAGCAGACCGCACGCAGGTTCAGGTAGCCGAGCACGGGGCTGGTCAGGAACGTGAGCGTGGTCGCGAAGTCGATCATCGTCGTCAGGTTGCCGATGAACAGCGACAGGATCGCCAGGGTGATCAGCATCACGCCGGCGAGGCTCCACCAGTAGATCGGACCGCCCGCGACCGCGGGCGCGCCCGCCGCGGGGCGTGGCTCCCGCTCGGTCGTGCGCAGCACCAGGAGGGAGCGCTCGATGGCGCGGGGTCCGCCGTCGAGCACGGTGAGCGCTGTCGACAGCATCGTGGTGACTACCGCGGCCAGCACCACCGGCCGGGTCCACGCGCCGAGGGTCGCGCTGTAGAGCTCGACGAGCTGGGTGGAGAACACGGGCCCCTGCGGCGCGAACGTCTCGCCGGAGCCGAACATCACTCCGGTCCCGAGCGTGAGGAAGGCGAAGGCCAGCACGCCGGTCCCGGCGTAGCCGACGGCGAAGTCCTGCCGCGCCGTCTTCACCGAGACCGGCTCACCAGCGGCGTCGTTCTTGGCCAGGGTCCACAGCGAGCTCCACACCGCGCTGTCGACCCCGGAGGGCATCCAGCCGGCCAGGGCCAGCAGGAACACGAAGGGAACGGACGAGCCGACCGCGTCGGTGGGCCACAACGCCAGCGTCGACAGATCGGCCCGCGGCAGGCTGACCGCCGCGGCCAGCAGGGTCGACAGCGCCAGCAGCGCCACGATGAGCTTGATGGAAAGGTCCAGGCCCCGGAACCGCCCCCACCAGAGCAACGCGGCGACCGGCGCCATGACCGCCGCGGCCAGCAGCGGCAGCGACCAGTCGAGGTCGAGAGTGAAGCCCAGCAGATACGCCGTAAACATCACCACGGCCGGCGGAACGACGGCCATCGTCGACACGGTGATGGCGAGGTAGAGCCAGAGCGCCCAGCGGCCGATGCGGGCGTAGCCCTCGATCAGGCTGCGGCCGGTCGCGGCGGCGTAGCGCGGCCCGTACTCGAAGAACGGGTACTTCAGGACGAGGGCGATCAGGATGACGCCGGCGAGAGCGAAGCCGGCCGACGCCCCGGCGCGCGTCGACTGCACCAGGTGCGAGACCCCGATCGCGGTGGCGGCCCAGAGCAGCCCGGGGCCGAACGCGACCCGCAGGCGTCGGAGGGAGGCCGCATCCATTGGGGCGATTCCGGATGGGTAACGAGTTCCCCGGGAGGGTCCCGTCCTTTGTTCAGGCGTCGTAGGAGACTCGGCGCAGAGACCGCTCGTACCAGCCGTTGCCCACCGGATCGAACGTATTCATCTCCATCAGCTCGCCGCCGAAGGCGTGGATGGTCAGGCACGGCCGGTCGGTCAGGTCGTTGGTCAGGGCGTGGTACTCGAACGGGGGAATCAGGAAGTTGGCCTCGCCGGCGACGGCGCGATGCGACTCGACCGGCGCGAACTTGCAGCGGCGGGCCTCTTCCTTGATCGGGGCGTACTGGGTCACCTCCAGCTCGCCTTCCAGCACCCCTTCGACGCTCCAGAGATTGGGATGGTCGTGGATCGGCGTCCCCTGGCCGGGGGCCCACGCCAGCACCAGGATCGTGTAGCGGCGCGCCGGATCGCGGTGCAGGAGACGCCGGGCATAGTGGTCCGGCAGCGTCCGCCGGAACCGCTCGTCGAGCCGGAGCCGGCCCGGCTGCAGGACGTTCTCGATCTCGTTCTGCACCTGCCGGGTAACAGCCTCCACGTCCCCGGCGCTGACGGCGGCATCGAGCCGCCGCACCAGTTCATCCGCTCCGATGGCGCTCATCGACGTCCTCCCGCACCCGCCAGGCGCCGCCCGCCGGCGACGGCCGCGCGGGGGTGTGCGTACGTACGGGTGCTGAAGGCAGTCTAGCCCAGGAGCCTGCGCCGTAGGACGCAACGGCGTGAGTTCGGCGGCGCAGGCTACTCCATCGACCGTGCGTACACGGAGCGGCCGCGCGAGAAGGTCTCTACGACCTGGATGTGCTCCAGAGCCGCCGGATCCGCCTGCAGCGGGTTCTCCGCGAGGATCACGAGGTCTGCCTGTTTCCCGGCGGTGATGGATCCCTTCGTGCCCTCCTCGAAGTACTGGTACGCGGCGCCCAGGGTCACCGCGTGCAGGGCCTCCTGCACCGTGGCGCGCTGGTGCGGTCCCAGCACGTGCCCGCTGCGGGTCTTCCGGTTCACGGTGATCGAGACCAGCCGCATGATGTCGGGCGGCACGATCGGTGAATCGTTGTGCACCGTGAAGCGGACGCCGCGTTCGAGGGCCCAGCGCACCGGGCTCACGTTGTTGCCGCGCGACTCGCCGAAGCTGCGCCGGTGCCAGTCGCCCCAGAAGAAGGCGTGGGCCGAGAAGAACGACGGCACCACCCGCAGGGCGGCGGCGCGGTCGAGCTGGTCGGCGCGCATGAGCTGGGCGTGGATGATCACGGCGCGGTGGTCCGGCAGCGGTTCCAGGCCCGCCACGGCAGCGTCGACCCCGTCCAGCATCAGGTCGATCGCCGCATCGCCGTTGGCGTGGACGATGATCGGCACGCCGCGCCGGATGAGATGTGCAGCGCCTGCCTCGTAGGCATCCGGATCGAGCGTGCCGTAGGCGCGGTAGTCGGGCGGCGCTCCCGGCGGCCCTTCCGTGTAGGGCTCGGTGACCCAGGCGGTGCGTCCCTGCGGTGAACCGTCGAGACTGAACTTGACGCCGGCGACGCGCAATCCGCCGCGGTAGTCGGGCTCGTGGACCACGCGCTCGGCGTCCACCATCGTCCGGAAACGCGGGAACACGGCGATGTCCGCCGCGAACGGCTCACGCGCGGCCGCCGCCCGCAGCGCGTCGATTGTTTCCCAGCCGGTCGAGCCGTCCTGCACCGTCGTGGTGCCGTAACGCACGTACTCGCCCACGGCGCGGCGGGCCAGCGCCCCGGTCTCCGCCGGGGTCGGGGAGAACAGGCCGCTCGCCGCGACGAGCGCGCCGGCCCGTTCCTCGAGCACACCGTCCGGCTCGCGCGAGCCGGCTCGGCGGCGGATGTGTCCGCCCGGCGGATCGGGCGTCTCGGCGGTGACGCCGGCCGCCGCCAGCGCCGCGGAGTTGGCGGTGCGCAGGTGTCCCGAGACGTGGGTCAGCACGATCCGGTGCCCGGTCGACGCGCGGTCGAGGTCGTCGCGCGTCGGGTGCCGCCCCTCGGCGAGCAGCGAGTCGTCGTAGCCGCTGCCGACGACGAGGCCGCCCGGCGGGATGTCCCGTTCCTCGATCCAGGCGCGGATCTTGCGGACCACGTCGTCGATGTTCTCGACGTCGCCGACCGGCGGCGGGTGCAGCGACAGCGCATCAAGCGCCCGTCCCACCGCGAGGAAGTGCCCGTGCGCGTCGATGAAGCCGGGCAGCAGCGCCCGGTCGCCGAGCTCGACCACTCGCGTGGTCTCGCCGCGCAGGGCCAGCACCTCCTCGCGCGATCCGGCCGCCACGATCATTTCGTCCCGGACCCCCACCGCGTCAATCGCCGGCTGCGCCGGATCCATCGTGACGATGTGGTCGCCGAGGAACACGATGTCGGCCTCTGGTGCGCCACCGGCCGGTTGCCCGGCGGCGACGCTCGAACCAGCGAGCCCGCCTCCCGCGACGATCGCGAACCCGATTATCGACCTCTTCAACTCTTGCACGGCTCTCGACCTCCAGTGGCGGCGCGTCTACTCTACTGTCCCTCGGCGCAGCTTCTCGTCGAAGAACGCCAGCACGCGCTGTTCGTACTCCTCCGGGATGACTTCCGACACCCGGTCGTGGCGTGCGCCGGACACGAGCCAGAGGTCGTAGACTGCGGCCCCGGCCGCGCTCGCGATGCGCCGGGCGTGGTCGACGGGGATGAGCCCGTCGGCTTCGCCATGGATGATGAACAGCGAATCCGGCGGCAGGCCTCCGACCACCTCCACCGGGTTCAGGATCCTCGAATCCGCGCCGAACAAGGTGCGCGCGAAGAAGAGGATCGGCGGGTTGAAGAAGCCGGGCAGCCCGCTCGCTCTGGGCAGCTCCCTGTCCAGCAGGTCCTCCAGTCGGGCGAAGCTGCTGTCGGCGACGATGGTGCGTACGTCCGGGGAGCTGGCGGACGCGAGCAGCACCGTCGCGGCGCCCATCGAGTGCGACCAGAATCCCATCCGCTCCGGCGCGAACCCGCGGTTCTTCAGGTAGGCGACCGCACCCAGCACGTCACGCTGCTCGGCCGCCCCCAGGGTGTAGCGCACGCCGCCTGATTCGCCGTGCCCCCGCAGGTCGAACAGCAGCGCGTTGTAGCCGCGCGCCGCCAGCGTCGCCGCGTGGGGCACGTGCTGGCCGTCGTCGCCGGTGCGGTTCGAGTTGCGGCCGTGGACGATCAGGACGACCCGGTCGCTCCCGGAGGCTGGCACGAACCAACCGCGCAACGGGATGCGGTCGCCGGTGCTCGGAAAGGTCACGTTCTCGTAGGCCAGTTGGAAGGCTGCCGGCGAGGCGGCCAGAGGACGCCGATAGGGTTTGGTCAGCGTCTCGGCGACCACCAGCGACACGCCGAGGTACGCGAGCAGCGCGATCCCGATGATGAACAGGCCGACGAGCAGCCGGCGTTGGAGCCACACCGTCGCAGGGCGAGACTTGGACATCGCCGCAACACTTGCGTCAGCCCCACAGTGTAGCGCGCTACGAGCCGTTCGGCGGGGCCGCGAGGGGCCGCGGGTGCTACCGCTTCTGGTCGGCGTGCCATTCCAGGTGCCGGTCCCAGCGGTTCTCGAGGCGGTCGAGACGCCGGGACAGGCTGCGCCAGATCGAGAAGCCGGCGACCAAAATGGTCCCTATGGTGGGAGCCTGGGCCAGAAGCACGTCCATTGCCGGCAGGGTATCACCGACTCGCCGTGCCGGCAAGTGAACGCACGTATGGGATCGGTGTGCGGCTCGACGATTGCGGCCCTGTACAGCTTCCGCTTCAGAAGGGCGCCGGGACACCGAGGTTCATGCGCTTGGCTTGCGCGAGGGCAGCCGTCGCGATCGCGATGTCCTGGGCGGCGTTCCCGACGGACTTGAAGAGGGTGCAGTCGCACTCTCCTCGTCCGCGGGGCGCCTCGCCGTTCACGATTTCTCCGAGCTCCGCGTCGATGATGTCCCTGCCGATCAGACCGGACTGCAGGGGAACGATCAGGTCGCCCGCCTCCTGCCACGCCGCCTCGCGCTGATCCACCACCACGCGTGCGCGTTGCAGCACACCGGCGTCGAGCTCCTGCATGTTGGGGCGGTAGGCGCCGATGGCGTTGACGTGCGCGCCGGGTTCCAGATCGTTCGCGGCGAACACCGGCCGTGTGCTCGTGGTCGCGGTGACGACGAGCCGAGCGCCGTCGAGAGCCGCCGAGGGTTCCCGGACGGCGCGGACGATTGGCGGCGGACCCGGATCGCCTTCCGGAATCAGCGTTATGGCGTCCTCGGACAGACTGGCCGCGAGACTCTCGGCGGTCGAGCCCGACCGCGACACGATCCGCACCTCGCGGAGCCGGCGGGTCCGCGCGAGCAGCTCGACGTGCGATTGTCCCTGCGCGCCCGCGCCGAACACGGCCAGGACGTCTGCGTCGGCGGACGCCAACAGCTCGGTTGCGAGCGCGCTGGCGGCGGCGGTGCGCATTTCGGTCAGCGCCGCCCCGTCGAGCAACGCCCGGGCGCGGCCTGTCTCCGCGTCGAGGAGCAGGACCGCGCCCTGGACGGCCGGCCGCCCGCGCGAGGGGTTGCCCGGAAAGACCGACACGACCTTCGTGCCGAGCGTCCCGCTTTCACCCAGGACCGCCGGCATCACCAGCATCAGGCCGCGGTCGCTCTGCAGTTGGTTGCGCACCGGGACCGCGGCGGTGCCGCCGGACAGCTCGCCGAACGCGATGCGCATGGCGTCCACCGCATCCCGCGCGCTGAGCGCTCGCCGAATGTCGGCCGCGGAGAGGATCCGGATCTCCATGAGACTCCCCACCGCCGTCGGCGGGCTTGCCGTTTATGCGCCGGTCGGCGCCGAGCCGCGGCGGGTCATGTCGCGCACTGTTCCCGGCGGCTCGATGACCTCCATCCGCTCGCCGGATCTCAACGTGATCGTCGTGGGGCTGAAGATGGCCCACGCCTCGCCTTGCGGCTCGACCTTCGCGACCTCTCGTACGGGGATCCGCCGCGGGCGCCGGCTGGAGGTTTCGTGACAGGTGATGAACTGTGGCATCCGCACCTCTGTGTTGCAGGTATCGGAAGTTCCCGCCTCGATCTGTAGCCGGCGGATTCCTGGCCGGGTCGCGTACGAGGCCCGCCCGGCCGCGGCTCTTCGTGCCGGACTCGACCCGCTGCGCGCCGTGCGGGCACAATGGGCAGTTCATGACCATCACCGAGGCCGGCCTCCTGCGGCGTGAAGTCGAGACCCTGATGTTCGACCAGTACGGCACGGTCGTCGACATGCAGGGCGGACTGACCGAGATGGCGGCGCCGTTCCTGGCCGGCAAGGGTTGGCGCGGCGACCCGCACCGCTTCGTCACCTGGTGGCGGCGCACGCACTTCGAGGACTCGATGATCGACTCGCTGTGCGGCCGCGGCCACACCTCCTACCGGCAGATCGGGCACCGCGCGGTGGCGCAGACGATGCGTCGCGCCGGCATCGATCACACCCACGACGAGGTGCGTTGGCTCGTCTCGTGCATCGAGCGGCTGAAGCCCTTTCCCGACGTGCTCGAGGCGCTCGGCCGGCTGCACGAACGGTATCGGCTCGCGATCCTCTCCAACGGCGACCGCGACATGCTGGAGGCGGCGAAGCCCCACATCGGCTTCGACTTCGACGCGGTGATCTCGGTGGAGGAGGCCGGCTGCTTCAAGCCGCACCATGCGACCTACGCGAAGGCGTGCGAGCTGCTCGGCGTCGACCGTTCGAGCGTGTTGTTCGTCGCCAACCACGCGTTCGACTGCATCGGCGCGAAAGCGTACGGCATGCGCACCGCGTTCATCGATCGCCGCCGGCGTCCTTTCGGCGACTCGCCGCACCAGCCCGATCTGATCGTCGAGGACTTCGCGGCGCTGGCGCGGGCGATGTGCGACTGAGCTCCCGATGC
>JAGWAH010000071.1:0-15993 GCA_021296515.1 Acidobacteriota bacterium
GGAGGTCGACGGCAACCTCAACTGGCTGATCAAGAAGGACGCCTGCCTGCACTGCGAGGACCCGGGCTGCCTGTTCGCCTGCCCCGCGCCGGGCGCCATCGTGCAGTACACGAACGGCATCGTCGACTTCAACCAGGAGAACTGCATCGGGTGCCAGTACTGCGTCACCGGCTGCCCGTTCGACATTCCCCGCTTCGACGTCCACACGCGCAAAGTGTCCAAGTGCAACATGTGCGTCGACCGGGTCGAGGCGGGGCTCGAGCCGGCCTGCGTCAAGACCTGCCCGACCAACGCCATCTCCTGGGGCAGCAAGGACGACATGCTCGCGCTGGCCGACAAGAAGGTGGAGACGCTCAACGCGCGCGGCTACGACAACGCGGCCGTCTACAACCCGGCCGGCGTCGGCGGCACGCACATGATGTACGTCGTCCCGCACGGCGACCGGCTGGCGGACTACAGCCTGCCGTCGGATCCGACTGCGAGCCCGGCGCCAATGACCGCGCTCGGGTTCCTCAAGCGGATCGGCGCGTACCTGATGGGCTTCGGCGTTCTCGGCGTGGTCGGGCACTTCCTCCGCTACGGGCCCGAGCGACTGGAGGAGCACGAAGATCACGAACCGCGCGGGGATGCGGGCGCACCGGCGGCCTGAACCCCCGGGCCGCGCTACTGACCCAGGGCTGACATGGCCGACCGGATACTCCATCGCTTCAACTTCGCGGAGCGGATCGTCCACTGGGTGGTGGGCGTGACGTTCGTCCTGCTGCTGGCGACCGGCCTCGCGTTCGCCTACCCGGCGCTCTTCTGGCTGACCGCGCTGCTCGGCGGCGGCCCCTCCGCGCGGGTGCTGCATCCGTGGGTCGGCGTGCTGTTCGGGATCGGGATGGTGTTCATGATCGCCATCTGGATCCGCGACATGTTCCTCAGCGACACCGACTGGCGCTGGCTGGGTGCCGTGCGCCACTACGCGACCCGCGATTCGGCGAACGTGCCGCCGGCCGGCAAGTACAACGCCGGCCAGAAGATGTTCTTCTGGTTCCAGGGCCTGCTGGCCGTCGTCTTCGTCGTCAGCGGTGTCCTGCTCTGGTTCCCCGCCTCGTTCGGCGCCGGCCTGCTGCAGTGGATGCGCCTCGCGCACTACTTCGCGACCCTCGGCGGCGGGTTGCTCCTGATAGTCCACGTCTACCTCGGCACCATCGCCTATCCCGGCACCGCCCGCGCGATGATCGACGGAACGGTGACGGAGCGCTGGGCTCGGCATCATCATCCGGGTTGGCATGAGGAGCAAACGGGCGGGTAGGCCCCGTTTGGGATCATCCGCAGTCCACGCGGCGCCGGACCGGCCCTTCAACCTCGCCAAGTCCTTCAATTGCTGAGATGCCCGTAGGCCGGACACGTGCGATCACCCTGCGCCTTGATGATCGGCTGCTTGCGGATGCGAAGCACTACGCGGCGCAATCGGGTCGAACGCTGACCTCGCTCATCGACGAGGGGCTCGGAGACTTGCTGGCCCGCCGTGCCGCGCCGCTTCCGGTCGGGCGGATTGCGCTGCCGACGGGTGGCCGCGGAGGCTTGCAGCCCGGTGTGACCATCGACAGCAACGCGGCGCTGCTTGATGCAATGGGTCGGCGACCGTGATCCTGCCCGTCTGGTCGCGCCGCCGGCAGCGCGTCGCGCGCCTGCGCACCGAGCATCCGCACACCTCTGAGGTGCTCGCCTTCTACGACGACATCTTGTCGCTGCAGCAGGCGTTGTATGCCAAGGCGGTCAAGTCGCGCTGGCTGGGTGCGGTCGAAGCCGTGGACGGCCGCGCTCCGCGACTGCGGCTGGATCGTCTTCCGGAAAGATCCCGCGATCGGGACTTCTCGCGTTTCGTCCGCGCGGTACCGGCGTCGGCGACCGATGTGCTGAGGGCGATGGCGGAGCGGCTGATGACGGAGCCGGCCGCAATGTCGGCGCTGCTGAGCGCCGTATTGGCCCGGGAGCCGGTCGACGCGGTCGCGGCCCGGGTCGGTTGTGACCCCGCGGCCCTGGAGTTCTTCCCGCGCGCCTTCGTCCAGCCGGTGGCGGAGGCTCTCGCCAGCCAGACCGACCTCGACGTCTCGGGGAATCACGACGAGAGCGGTGACGACACCGTTGCGGGGAACGATGACGCGCGCGCGGCATGTCCCTGTTGCGGGGCGGCGCCTGTCGCCGCCGTGCTCCGTGACGAGCCGGAGATCAAGGGACGCAGGACGCTGCTCTGCTCGCTGTGCCTGACCGAGTGGACGTACCCGAGGACGCGCTGCCCGGCGTGCGGCGAAGAGCGGGCGGACAAGCGCCCGCATCACGTTTCGGAGTCATGGCCGCACGTTCGCGTGGAGGAGTGCGGATCCTGCCGGACCTATATCAAGGCGATAGACCTCCGGGCGGTGGGCCTCGCCGTTCCCGTCGTCGACGAGTTGGCGTCGGTCGAGCTCGATCTCTGGGCGGCGGAGCAGGGGCTGTCGAAGCTGCGGACGAACCTGCTCGGGATGTAGCAAGGATGACTTGCATGACCTGCACATGGAGACCGTACGGGTCACGATGAGCACTGCATTCTGCCCTGCCGCCGGACTCTGCGCCGGGATCCGCCCTGGGTCCGGCAGCGGTCGACGCCGCAGATGAGCCTGCTCGGGCCATAGTCGAGCAGGTCGGCGGGATCAGAACAGCGCGGGTTGGTCCCGGTCCGTGGATGCGGCCTCCACGGCCTGTGGATCGAAGGCCTCGATCAATCGGCGTGCTTCCGCGAAGTAACCCTCGTCTGTCTCGAAGCCGACGAACGGAACTCCGAGGGCCTTGCATGCGAGCGCGCTGTGTCCAAGCCCCAGGAAGGGATCCATGACCCGCTTCACGCGCTCGACACCGTGCAGGCGTGTGCACATCATCGGGATGCGGACGGGGAACGTCGCCGGATGCGGCCGATCCTGGTCGCGGCTCTTGATCGTCCGGTAGGGAACGAACCACGCGTTGCCGCGGCAGCGCAGGTCGTCTCTGGCCGCCGCCCACCTGCCTACGTTGGACTTGTCCTGGTACTCGACGCCGATCGCGCGTCGGTCCAGCTCCACATCGCCGAACTTCGTCAAGTGGAAGATGTACTCGTGGCAGTCATTGACGTACCGGCGGCTGTTTATCGGCTTGTAGTGGCCGATGGCGACGTTCTCCGTGACGCTGCTGTCCGTCCCGACGACGTCCGCGTCGATGGCGATCGACTTTATCCAGTGGATGGTGTTCTGAAGGACGAAGCGCCCCCGGAGCCGCGAGAGCACGTCAAACGGACCCCAGGGGTCGGAGGGCTTGCCCGCGATGTTGAGGAAGAGCGAGCCGTCGCGCGCCAGCACGCGGTGGACGGCGTCGCCCCACGTTGCAATCCAGTCCAGGTACTCCGTCCGTGGCACCGTGTCGTCGTAGGAGCGGTAGGAGATCCCCAGGTTGTACGGCGGCGACGTGACGACCACGTCGACCGATTCGGGATCCACCAACTCCCGCATGCCGGCGACGCAGTCGCGCCGGTAGACGAGCGTTTCGGCTCCGTGTGAAGTGTTGCGGAACTCCGTCTCCGTTGCCATGCGTCGTGGGTTTCCTTGCTCCACGGTCAATTGATGAACTGTTGCGCCAGTTGGACGATTGATTGCAGACGTGTCTGGAAGCCGCCTTGTCCGTACCTCGTGCCATACCGGACAACTCTTTCACAGTCGGTTCGCGTCAGCCTGAGGAGATCTCCGTTCATGTTGTCCTGGAGTCGTGCGAGCAAGGACTGGTAGCCACCTTGTCCTCGTAACGGCCGCTGCACGAAGTCGATCTGGTCCAGTGTGAGCTTGACACAGATCTCATCTGTTCGCGGAGTCCACACGCTCGGTGAGCCCGAGACGACCTGTGAGAGTCGCTGTTCCAGTTCCTCGAGGTGCTTGAACAGTTCATGAGAGTGAGCCTTTTCCTGGTTGAGTGCAGATATCATCAGCACGACATGTTCGTCGTTCAGAGGCGTGGCTCGTCGCCATTCCAGCTCGAACTGCTCCAGAGCAGAAACCGCTTTACGACCCTGGAGTGCCACGCCGCATTCAAGGTTGTTGGCGAGCCCGCCCCCTGTCAGATTGGCCGACGTAACCATTGCCGACTCGTCAGCGATGTAGATCTTGGCGTGAAGTCCGGAACTCATCGTGCGGACCTCGCCGCCAAGCTGCAGCAGTCTGCGGAGTGCTTCGGGCTCCGACGAACCCGCCAGGAATGCGCGAAAGCTCCAGAGAGTGATCACCCTGAGCGATTGGAGTTCGCTATCACCGAGGAGATCTTCGACCTGGGTCTCCCGAATATATGGGCAGATGACGTTCAGGTTGTGTGTGGCCTGAATCATCGACGCGAGCGCAGTGCCGTGGTTTTCCTGTTGGTTGTTCCAGACGTAGCACATGCCGTGTCTCTATGTCGTCCAGCACGACCGAGGTTTCAGCGTTGTCTTGTTTCGCCCGGGGAAAGGCTGCTACTGCGGAAAGAGTCGTCTCACGACGCAGCGGAAACCGGGCAGGACGTCATCACCGCTCAGCTCGTCGTCGCCTTGGAGCACCCGCACGTCGTGTGGCGACCGGTACACGTGAACCGTCTGGGCCGCCGGGTCGACGATCCAGACCAGTCGGGTGCCGGCCGCGAAGTACTCATCGACCTTGCGACGGACTTCCGCGGGGCGATCCCACGGCGAAAGGACTTCAACGGCGAGGTCCGGGGCAGACGGCCAATAGAAGGCCGGGATCCCGGTGTTCGGGACGCGATCGGCAGCGACGAACGCAACGTCCGGGGCGCGGACCGTGTCCGGATCGCGTTGCAGGATGAATCCCGTCTCGGCCGCGAAGCAGACACCGAGGTGATGTGCCTCGACGTACTCGCTGAGCAGGACGCCGATCCGCATCGCCAGGATGCCGTGTGCCCCGCCGGCCGGCGTCATGCGAACGATCTCGCCCTGGACGAGCTCGGAGCGGCAGCCGTCATCGGGTAGCTCGAACAGTTGTTCCGCCGTCGTCAGCGGGTGCCGGGCAGGAACCGCCATCGGCGTTCAGTTGGCGTAGGCGAGCTCGGCCTCGACCGGCTCGAGCTGATCAAGCCAGTAGGCGTCGTCGTCGCGCCGGCGCACGAAGAAGCGGCTCAGGTCGTCGGGGTTCTTGGCCTGGTGATAGCGCAGGTAGATCCGCTCGTCGTCGACGCCGACGACCTCCACCTTGCCGGTCTCGTGCGACATGCAGTACTTGGCCCGCCGCGCGAGTCCGGAGCCCCGGCGGAGCGCCTCCTGGAAGATGTGCCAGCCGCGCACGATCGGCACCTCGTATGGCTCGTTCCCCGCCGTCGGCCGTCCCTGGAACAGGTAGTACGGGGGGCAGCCGATGTAGGAGAGCCTCGAGTACATCTCGGCGAGGACGTCCGGGTCGTCGTTGATGCCCCGGATCATGGGGCACTGATTCACGCAGATTACGCCGTTGCGGAGACAGGTGTCGATGCCGGCGACGGCCTCGTCGGTCAGCTCGCGCGGGTGATCGAAGTGCGCCATCAGGTAGACGCGCTTCTCCGGTGTCGAGTACTTCCGGAACGCCGCCTGCAACTCCTCGTCGCGCCGGACGCGCCAGGGGTCGAACGCCGGCATCTTCGAGCCGATGCGGATGATCCGCACGTGCTCGATGCCGCGCAACGCCTCGAAGATCTCGACCAGCCGCCGGGTGCTCATCAGCAGCGGGTCGCCCCCGGTCAGCAGCACGTTGGAGACCTCCGGGTGCTCGGCGATGTATTCCAAGCCCGCGCTGACGTCGTTGGTCACCTCGTCGTTGTCGTCCATGAACAGCCGCTTGCGGAAGCAGTAGCGGCAGTAGGCGCCGCAGACCTCGTTGCACAGCAGCAGCACGGTGTCGACGTACTTGTGCTGCACCCCGCGGGCGACGGTCACCGCGCTCTCGTTGCTGGCGTCGAGCCGGCCCCAGTCGTTCAACTCCTCCTGGCGCGGGATGATCAACTGCTTGATCGGGTCGTCGGGATCGTTCCAGTCGATCAGGCGCAGGTAGTAGTTGTTGGCGCGGAAGACGTACTCCTCGGCCACCGGCTGCAGCCGCGCGAGCTCGTCCGAGGGGATCTCGGGCACCTGATCCAGTCGTCGGATGTACTTCACTCGTCGTCGATCTGACGGCGCTGACATCGTGGGCGTGTTCATGTGCCTGCCTCCGGCGGCGCCACGCGAGCGCGCGCCAATCGCCGTCCGTGGTGAGGTTCCGTTGCGAACGCGTGGCGGGGGCTGCCGCGGGACGCGTCGAGGCAGCGCTTCACGTCGAAGCGTCTGCCCCGCCGCGCCGGGCGATGCCGGTACCCCGCCGACCTCGGTGCAACGTAGCCCTCGTTCCACGGACTGTTCGAGTCCGACGGAATCGCCCGGGCCGACAGCGCTCACGCCGAGCCACGAGCCGCATCCGGGGCGCGCCCGCGTCGGGCTAGCGGCCCCTTGGGGACAAGCAGTATGTCCCACGATGCCGGTGCAGCGCAAGCCCCGGCCCGCCTCCGATCGGACGGGACCGGCGAGCAGCGAGACGCTATCGGTGGCGTTCGGCCAACATCCGGACCCTACCGGTCGCGCTCGTACTCCCGGCGGAGAGCCGGCGACAGCGGGTAGACGTCCCGGAAGCGGTGCTCGCCGGACCGCAGCAGTTCCCGCTCGTGTTCCTCGAGCGCCGCCTGTTCCTCGGCCGCGCGCAGCACATCGGGCACCAGTGCGGGCGGGAAGAAGAGCACTCCGGTCTCGTCGGCGACGACGACGTCCCCGGGCAGTACCGTGGCCGTGCCGATGCGCACCGGCGCGTTCCATTCGACGCCGAGCCAGCTCGTGGTCGTGACGTCGAAGAAGCGGGCGAAGACGGGGAAATCGGCGAATGCCGGCCCCACCAGCTCCGCGAGGTCCCGGCTGCCGCCGTCGATGACCACCCCGGCCGCCCCGCGCAGCTTGATGCCGAGCGCCCCCATGCCGCCGAACAGCACGTGTCCGTCGGCCCCGCCCAGCTCGGCGACGACCACGTCGCCCGGCCACGCCTCTTCGGCCGCCCGGGCGTAGTAGCGACGGTCCCAGTCTCCCTCGGCCGCGAGCTGGTCTATGGCCGCCACCAGGTCCGGGCGCGGTGGCAGGAAGCGCATGGTCAACGCGCGACCCGCGATACGCCGGCCCGGCTGCGTCGCCCGGAAGCCGCGCACGTAGTTCGTTTGGTAGTCGCCGAGCGAGCGCCAGATGTCCTCGAGCTGCATCTCGCCGAGCCGCGCGAGATCCTCGTCACTGACCTCCGCCGCGGCCTGCTTCGACCGGATGGCGTCCATGATCGCGCTGTACGAGGACCGGTTGGCGCGGAAGCCCTCGGGCGGCGCGACGTCGCCGGCGCCGGGGGAGTGGTCTTCCTGGGCGGTCGCGGCGCCGGCCGCCAGCGCGGCGGCGAGTGTGATGATGGCGATGCGCATGAAGCCTCCTTGCGTGAGCCCTGGGCGAAACGCGGCGGATCCGGCGTGCGCGGGCCGCGCACGCACGCGACGGATCCGGATGATACCGCCGATCCGCACTTGTTCCGCGGGGACGCGGCCGGGTATAAGAGAGCGACGCTCCGGAATGGGCGCGGAGGCACGATGGCTGAACTGTCGCGGCGTGAGATGCTCAAGAGGGTGGTCGTGGCCGGCGCGGCCGCGTCGCTGCCGGTCGCGCGGCCCTCGATGGCCGCCGTCCAGACGCCGGCGGGGATGTTCGAGACCCTCACCACCGGCGAAGGGGCGACCCTGCAGGCGGTGGTGGCGCGTCTGATTCCGTCCGACGAGCGGGGTCCCGGGGCTCTCGAAGCCGGGGCCGCGACGTACATCGATCGGGCGTTGGCCGGTCCGCTGGCCGGATCGCGCGAAGCGTACCGCGCTGGTCTCGCGGCCCTCGACCGCTACGCGCGGTCGGCGAAGGGGGAACGCTTCGCCGCACTCGAAGCAGCCGATCAGGAGGTACTGCTCCGGAACGTGGAGGCGAACGCCGCACCCGAGTTCGGACCCGGCGCGGCCGGCTTCTTCAACCTGCTGCTGACCCATACGATCCAGGGCACCTTCTCGGACCCGGCCCACGGCGGCAACGTCGATTTCATCGGCTGGCGCATGCTCGGCTATCCGGGCGTGCGGACCGTGGTCACGCCCGACCTGCAGCGGATCGACCGGCTGCCGCCCGCGCGGCAAGTGTCCGCCTACGATTTTCCGGCGTTCAGCGCCGCCCGCGAACGGAGGACCCGTGGCCGTTGAACTTCCGAAACGGGACGTCGTGGTCGTCGGGCTCGGGGCAGTGGGCGGCGTTGCCGTGCTGCCGCTGGCCGAGGCCGGCATGGACGTGGTCGGCCTGGAGGCGGGCTCCTGGTTGCGCGCGCGCGATCACGCGCCGGACGAGCTGTTCAACAATTACCGCGGCTGGCCAGAGTCGGTGCAGAAGGCGAACCGCGAGATCCCTGTCCATCGCCGCAGCGCGTCGTCGCCCGACTCGCCGCGCGGGGCGCTGCACCCGATGATGAACGCGGTCGGCGGCACGTCGCTGCACTACTGGGCGCAGAGCTGGCGGCTCAATCCCTGGGACTTCAGGGTGGTCAGCGAGACGTCCCGGCGCTACGGCGCCTCGCGCCTGCCGGTGGGCACGACGGTCGAGGACTGGCCCTTCGGCCCGGACGAGATCGAGGACTACTACGATCGGGTCGAGCACGCGGTCGGGGTCTCCGGGCAGGCCGGCAACGTCGGCGGCGAGATCGACGAGCGCGGCAACATCTTCGAGGGGTCCCGCCGCCGGCCGTACCCGATGCCTTCATCGAACAGATGGCCGAGGCGGCCCGCGGGCTCGGGTGGCATCCGTTCCCCGGACCGGCGGCGGTCAACTCCGTGCGCTACCAGAACCGGGCGGCGTGCGCCTATCACGGCTTCTGCGACCGGGGCGGCTGCCATCTGGATGCGAAGAACTCCACCGCCGTCTCGACGATCCCGCGGGCCCAGGAGACCGGACGCCTGCAGGTGGTGACCGAGGCCCACGTCCGCCGTGTGGAGGTGGATGGCGAGGGCCGCGCGACCGGCGTCAGCTATCTCAAGGGCGGCGAGGAGTACTTCCAGCCGGCCGACGTGGTCCTGCTGGCCAGCTATACCTACGAGAACGTCCGCCTGATGCTCCTCTCGAAGTCGCCCGCGTACCCGGACGGCCTGTCGAACAACGGCGGCCAGGTCGGCCGGCACTACATGACCCACGCCACCGGGGCCGGTGTCCTGGCGCTGTTTCCGCACCGGCTCAACCGCTGGTACGGGCTGCCGGCGCAGGGCGTCGCGATCGACGACTGGGCGGCAGACAACTTCGACCATTCCGATCTCGACTTCATCGGCGGCGGCAACCTGTGGGTCTACTCGGACCGCCGGCCGATCGCGGCGGCCCGCATGCCCACCTTCGGACGCGCCCCGCGCTGGGGCTCGGCCTGGAAGGCGTTCGTGGCCGACAACGCCGACCGCTGGACCAACTGTTACATCCAGAAGTCGACGCTGCCCTACGAGGACAACTACCTCGATCTGCATCCGACCGTGACCGACCCGCTCGGCGATCCGGTCTGCCGCATCACCGCCGACTTCAAGGACAACGAGCGCCGCATCGCCACGTTCGTCCAGGACCGGATGGTGGAGTGGTTCCGCGCGGCCGGCGCGGTCGAGATCATCCGCCAGGGCCTCGGCACGATGGGACCGTCCACCCACGCCTACGGCGGCACGCGTATGGGGGACGACCCGGAGACCAACGTCGTCGACCGCTGGGGTTTCTCCCACGAGGCCCCGAACCTGGGCATCCTCGGCGCTTCCGTCATGGGGACGAGCGGGTCCCACAACCCCACGCTGACCGCACAGGCGCTCGGGTGGCGCACCGCCGCGCACCTGGTCGAGAACTGGTCGTCGATTGCCGGGTAGAGGGGACCAATCCACGTCGCGGATGTGTCGCGCCGAGCGTGGCCACGACGCTCGCTGTTCGGCAGGCCATCGCCTCGGCAACGTAGCGCGGGCGGCATGCAGGGGCCGCTCGAATGCCCTCGGGGCTCCTGCGACGGGCTCCTGACTAATGATGGTGGTGGTGGATCGCCTCGTGCTCGGCGACCTGCTTGTCCTTGCGGATTTTGGCCGCCTGCTTCCGGGCCGACTTCAGGTTCATCTCGCGCGTGCCGTCGGAGCTGACGGCGAACTGCGAGATCAAGCGCTCTAGATGGTCGCCGCTGGCGCAGGTGGGGCATGCCGGCGGATCGCCCTTCGGGATGACGACGGCCTCGAACTCGTGGTCGCAGGCGCGGCAGCGGTACTCGTAGATCGGCATGGATGACGTTCCTCCACCGCTTTCAATTCTACGCGGATCGCGCCGCCCCGCACCCTACGCGACCCTTGGGTCATCCGGGGAAGAACGCGATCTTGACGAGCAGGCCGAGCATGATCGGGAAGAACGTGAAGATCGCGAACTTCAGGACCGCGATCTCCGCTTTCAACTCGTCCTTCAACTCCAAGAGATCCTGTTTGGTGGCGAGGTTGTCCTGGATCGGGATGGCAGCCGCGGCGGCCCGCGCCTGACCCTCGGGGGCGCCTGCGCTGAGCAGGGCGTCGTACACTTCGCTGACGATGACGCTCATTGCCTCTTCCTCGGGGTTCGAGGAGCAGAATCATTGTACGCGACCGGTCGCGGCCCGACAACGCCCGCCGGTTCCCGGGGAGGTGCGCGGTCGACAGCGACCATGGCCCGGGGGCGGGCGAGCAGGGCCAATCGTCTCGCGGGGCGTCACTCGAGGAGAGACTGCAGCAGCACGGCGGGGTGCTGTGCCTGGACGCCCGTGAAATCGTGGACCTGGTGGCGGCACGAGGTTCCGCCGGCCACGAGGACGTTGCCGGGGCCGAGCTCCCGCGCCGCCGGCAGCAGCCGGCGTTCCCCGATCTGCTGCGAGATGTCGAAGTGCTCGCGCGCGTAGCCGAACGAGCCGGCCATGCCGCAGCACCCGGAGTCGAGGTCCGTGACGCGGGTCTCCGGAATCCGCTCGAGGAGCGCCTTGGCGGGGGCGACCAGGCCGAGGGATTTCTGGTGGCAGTGCCCGTGGAGCAGGATCTCTTCCGGCCCGGACCGTAGCGGCAGCGTCGCGCCACCGTCCTCGAGGCGCTGGTTCAGGTAGTCCTCGAAGAGCACGCACGCGGCGGCCACTTCACGGGCCCGTTGCTGCGCCTCGCCGCGCAGCAGATCCGGTACGTCGTCCTTGAGCGCGGAGAGGCAGCTCGGCTCCAGCAAGACGATCGGAGTTCCGGCCGCCGCCAGCGGGTGCAGCCGGCGCACGGCGTTGGCGGCCCGGTCCCGCGCCGCGGACAGCAGGCCCTGCGAGATGAGGGGCCGGCCGCAGCAGGCGTGCGGCGCCAGACCGACCGTGAGCCCGGCCGCTCCCAACACCTCCCTCGCCGCCAGTCCGATCTGCGGATCGTAGTAGTTGGTGAACGTGTCGTTGAACAGGACCACGTCCGGGGCGCCCGACCGGGCGCCGTTGCGGGCCGCGTGCCTCCGCCACGCCCGGGCCAGCGTGCGGCCCGCCCAGAGGGGCAGGGACCGGCGACGGTCGATGCCGAAGAGCCTCTCGTT
The DNA here is from genome assembly GCA_021296515.1 of Acidobacteriota bacterium. Lineage (GTDB taxonomy): Bacteria > Acidobacteriota > Vicinamibacteria > Vicinamibacterales > UBA8438 > WTFV01. The sequence continues at coordinate 11,657 of JAGWAH010000071.1, forward strand.
CAGGGCCCGCACCCAGTCGCGGTCCAGCCACGGGTTGATCAGCGGCGCGGCGCGGCTGGCCAGCACCGACAGCGTGCGGATGTGTCCGAGGACGCGCGCCCGCAACGGCGTTCCGTTCCGCCGCCAGTAGTCGTTGAGGAACTCGCTCTTGAAGCGCGCCATGTCCACCCCGACGGGACATTCGGTCTTGCACGCCCGGCATTCCAGGCAGAGGTCCAGCACGTCGTAGACCTCGCGGTCGCCCAGCCCGGCGTCGCGCGGCCCGCCGCCGTTGCCGAGCGCGCCGTTCATCGCGAGGCGCAGCGTGTTGGCGCGTCCCCGCGTCGAGTGCGCTTCGTCGCGCGTCGCCATGTAGGACGGGCACATCGTGCCGCTGAGCGTCTTCCGGCAGGCGCCGACGCCGCTGCACATCTCCACCGCGCGCCCGAGTCCGCCGTGGTCGCCATGGTCGAAGACCGCCGCCGGGTCCGGGGTCCGGTAGTCCGCGCCGTAGCGCAGGTTCGCGGTCAGCGGCGGCGCGTCGACGATCTTGCCCGGGTTGAACAGCCCGTCCGGGTCGAACGTGCGCTTGATGGTACGAAAGGCTTCGTGCGCTCCATGAACGGCCCGCGAACCAGGCCGTCGCCATGCTCGCCGGAGAGGGCGCCGCCGAACTCCAGCACCAGGTCCGCGACCTCGTTCGCAATCGCCTCGAACTGCTGGACGCCGGCCGCGGTCTTCAGGTTGACGACCGGCCGCACGTGCAGGCAGCCGACCGAGGCGTGGGCGTAGACGCCGGCCGTCGTGCCGTGCCGCCGGATCACCTCGAGGAACCGCTCGATGAAGTCGCGCAGCCTCTCCGGGGCGACCGCGGTGTCCTCGACGAACGAGATGCTCTTGGCGTCCCCCTTCATCGCCATCGAGAGGCCTAGCGACGACTCGCGCAGCTTCCAGATGCGGGCCTGATCGGCTGGTGCGACAGCGCAGGTCGTATGCCTCGCGACGCCGCGGGCGCGGACGTTCGACTCGAGCCGGTTGAGGCGCGGTCGGATCTCCTGCGCGGAGTCGCCGTACAGCTCCACGCACAGCAGGGCGCCGCAATCGGTGCCGAGCACCGCGCGCCGCATCGCGTCGAGGGCCGGATTCTCCCGGGCATGGTCGAGGATCGAACGGTCCATCACCTCGACGGCGGACGGATCGTGGGCCAGGATCGCCGGGGTTTCGCCGAGCGCGTCGAGCAGGTCGTCGTACTCGATGGTCAGCACCGCCTTCGCCTTCGGCAGCGGCACCAGGTTGAGACGCGCCTCGAGGATGAAGCCGAGCGTGCCCTCGGAGCCGACGATCAGCTTCGCCAGGTTGAAAGGCGCAGCGTCCTGTCCGTTGCCCGCCGGGGTGAACGCGTCGAGGTTGTAGCCGCCCACCCGGCGCAGGATCTTCGGGTAGCGCCGGTCGATCTCCTCCGCGTGCCGGGCGGCCGTCTCGCGGACGGCGCGGTAGCAGGCGCCCTCGAAGGTGTCGGCAGCGCAGGCTGCTTCGAGCTCCTCGGGTGTGAGCGGCCGCAGATGCGCGACCGAGCCGTCGGCCAGCGCGACGTGCAGGTCGAGCACGTGATCGATGGTCTTGCCGTAGCGCACCGACCGTGCGCCGCTCGAGTTGTTCGAGATCATCCCGCCGATGGTCGCGCGGCTGGCCGTGGAGATGTCGGGCGCGAACCGCAGGCGGTGGGGCGCGAGTTGCGCGTTGAGCTCGTCGAGCACGATGCCCGGCTCCACGCGCGCCCAGCGCTCCTCCACATTCACTTCGAGAACCCGGTTGAAGTACTTCGATGTGTCGATCTGCAGGCCGGCGCCGATCGCCTGTCCGGCCTGGGACGTGCCGCCCCCGCGCGCGGTGACCGAGCAGCCATGGGCGCGGGCGCACTCCAGCGCGGCCATCACGTCCTCGCGCGAGCGGACGACGGCCACCCCGACCGGCTGGATCTGGTACACGCTGGCGTCGGTGGAGTAGAGCGCGCGAGACACCGCGTCGAAGCGGACCTCGCCGGCGAGCCGCGCTTCGAGATCGGTCCGGAGGTCACTCATGAGACGGAGTATAAGTCGCGTCCTGGGGCAGCGCCGTCCAGATCCAGCCCTCGCGCTCGGCGAGGCATCGATCCTGAGTGGCGCCCGGCCGGCCTGCAGAAGCTGCCAGTCAGTCGCCAACTCTTCGTGATGGATCTCGGCCCAGGCTCCTACGAGCCTCTGCTGTGCGCGCGGCAGGTGACCGGTACGGTAGATTAGCGGCATGTCAAACGCCAGCGGCCGACACTTCCTGCAGATCCCCGGACCGACGAACGTGCCCGAGCGCGTCCTGCGCGCGATGGCGGCCCCGACCATCGATCACCGCGGACCCGAGTTTCGCGAGCTGACCCGCGAGGTGCTCGCCGGGATGGGAGTCGTCGTGCAGACCCGCCACCCGGTAGTGCTGTTCCCAGCGTCGGGGACGGGGGCGTGGGAGGCGGCGCTCGCCAATACGCTGTCGCCGGGCGACCGCGTGCTGATGGCCGAGACCGGACACTTCGCCACGCTCTGGAAGGGGATCGCGACCCGACTCGGGCTCGACCCGCTGTTCCTGCCGGGCGACTGGCGGCGCGGCGTGGACGCGGCGCAGGTCGAGGCCCGCCTTGCCGAAGACGGCGGCCATGCCATCAAGGCGGTCTGCGTCGTCCACAACGAGACTTCGACCGGAGTGACGAGCGACATAGCCGCCGTTCGCCGCGCCCTCGACGCCGCGCGGCATCCGGCGCTGCTGATGGTCGACACGATATCGTCGCTGGCGTCCATCGACTACCGGCACGACGAGTGGGGCGTCGACGTCACCGTCGGCGCTTCTCAGAAGGGGCTGATGCTGCCTCCCGGGGGGACAGGGCGCTCGCCGCGCACGCCACCGCCCGGCTGCCCCGCAGCTACTGGGACTGGGGACCCATCCTGGCCGCCAACGAGAAGGGCTTTTTTCCCTACACTCCGGCCACGAACCTGCTCTTCGGATTGCGCGAGGCGCTCCGCATGCTCCAGGCGGAGGGGCTCGACAACGTCTTCGCGCGGCACGATCGTCACGCCGAGGCGACGCGGCGCGCCGTGCGCGCCTGGGGGCTCGAGCTGCTCTGCGTCAACTCCTCGGAGTACAGCTCTTCGCTGACCGCGGTGCTGACGCCGCAGGGACACGACGCCGGGCGCCTGCTGGACGTGATCCTCGACCGCTTCGACATGGCGCTCGGCGTGGGGCTCGGGATTCTGGCCGGCAAGGTGTTCCGGATCGGTCATCTCGGCGACTTCAACGACCTGAGCCTGCTCGGGACCCTGGCCGGCGTCGAGATGGGCCTGGCGCTGGCGGGCGTCCCGCACGAGTCCGGCGGCGTCGTGGCCGCCCTGGCGCACCTCACCGAGTGCGCGCGGTCCGCGGCGGCCGAGCCCGCGCCGGCGTAGTTCCAACGGCGACACGATCATCGTCAGCGGTGTGGGACGCGTGCGCCTGATCGGCGTCGATACGCCCGAGTCCGTCGATCCGCGGCGGCCGGTCGAGTTCTTCGGGAAGGAGGCCAGCGCCTTCACGCGGCGGCTGGTCGACGGGGAGCGGGTAAGGCTGCGCACCGATCGCTACGGGCGGACGCTCGCGTACGTCCACCTGGCGGACGGCACGTTCCTGAACGCGGAGATCATCCAGCAGGGCTACGGCCACGCGTACACGCGGTTCCCGTTCAAGTACCTCGACGAGTTCCGGCAATTCCAGCGCGAGGCACGCCAGGCCGGCCGCGGCTTGTGGGGCGCAGCGCCCGAAGCCGAGCGGCGGGTGGCGTCGGCGGCGCCCTCCCCGGCATCTTCGGGTCTGCCGGCGGCGCTCGCGCGCTGGGACGACAACCGCAACGGCCGCATCACCTGCGCCGAGGCCCGGCGGCACGGGATCGCGCCGGTGCCCCGCGGCCATCCGGCATATCGCTACATGCGCGACGGCGACGGCGACGGCGTCGTGTGCGAGTGAAACCGGTCGCCGAGCAGCCAGCGGGCGGCGGGCGCCCAGGTCACGCCGACCGGAAGCGGTTGCCGCGGCGGTGATGAATCGAGCGTCACGAGAAAGAGACGGGCGTCACGGTACGTCTCCCCCGCCGACTGTAGCGCGCGTACCTCCCGCTCCCAGGTCCGGTCGCCGGCCGTTTCGAGGCAGACCTGCACGAGCAGCGGCGCCTCGCCCGGGCGGTGGGCGCAGAAATCGACCTCCCAGCCCTCCGGTGTGCGTACGTACGAGACCTCCCAGCCGCGCCTTTCCAATTCCAGCAGGACGGCGGTCTCCAGCGCGTGGCCCTGGTAGCTGCGGCCACCGCG
>JAGWAH010000071.1:16090-17090 GCA_021296515.1 Acidobacteriota bacterium
AGGTAGCCGAGGTAGGCGTGCAGGGTGTCCTTGCCGACCTTCACCCCCTGTGATCGCAGGGTGTCGTACTGCTTCTTCACCGAGAAGCCGCCGCCGGGGTTGGCAAGCAACTGGCGCTGCAGCCAGCGCAGCGCCAGCGGATTCGTGACCCCGTGCCGGTCGATCACGTCGCGGAGCACGACGATGTCCACGTAGCCGGCAAGCAACGCCGCTCGATCTCGGGGGTCTGCGCCCTGCGCCTCGGGAAAGCCGCCCTCGACGAGATAGCGTCGCAGGCGCTGGTCGAGCGCCGCCGGCCCTGGGTCCGCCCCGTCACGCATTGGCGGTTCGTCCCCGGTGTGGCGCAACGCTTCGCGGAAGCTGAATGGATGGACGAGCACCTCCATCGCCCGCCCGCGCAGGCTGGTTGCCACCTCCCGGCTCAGCAGGCGGGCCGACGAGCCGGTAACGAACACCTCGATGCCCCCGATGTCCATCAGGCGGCGGACCAGTCCCTCCCATCCCCGCACGTACTGGACTTCATCCAGGTACAGGGTGACGCCTTCTCCCGCGTGGAGATCGGGAAACCGGCGAGCGTGCTCTTCGACAAGCCAGCCGAGGTCGCCGAGGTCGAGGCCGGCGAGCCGCTCGTCCTCGAGCAGGAGGAGCAACTGCGACTCGGAAGGGCTGCCCCGCTGCAGGCGGGCGGAGCGGCACTGGATCAGAAACGATGTCTTGCCGCTGCGGCGCACGCCGATGACGGCGAACGCCTTTCCGGGAATCCCCGGAAGCCGCACGTCCCGGTGCGTGAGACGTGGCGGCTTGGCCGCCAGGGACTCGTCCAGTTTCGCCCGCAGGACCTCCCGCGATATTGTCACTCAAGAAATGACAATATCTGGGAATATGTCACTTTGTAAAGGACAAATTGGAGAGGGCCTTCTCCTAGGAGTCTGCGCCGTAGAAACGGCGTAGACTCCTAGTCAGGCCCGGTTGGGCGGCAATCGGCGCCGGCGGCGACGAT
>JAGWAH010000071.1:17135-18278 GCA_021296515.1 Acidobacteriota bacterium
ATCGGCGCCGGTGGCGACGATTGTCGGGCTAGTCCTCCCGCAGCGCGTAGACGAACAACCCGTTGCCGGACGCGACCGCGACGTACTGCCGGCCGTCGACGGCATAGCTGATCGGGCCGTTGGCGATCATCCCGCCGAGCGTCTTCCGCCAGAGCAGCGTGCCGTCCCGCGCGTCGAAGGCGTGGAAGTAGCCCTCGCGGTTCCCGGTGAAGAGCACGTCGGTGGCGGTCGTCAGGATGCCGCTGCTCGTGACGTCGGTCATCTCGTACTTCCAGGCCTGCTCGCCGGTGGCCGGATCGATGGCGATGACCGCGCCGGTGCCCGCGGACTCCGTCCAGGTGTTGATCGGACCGCGGGCGAGGCTCGGGAGCGCGCCGCCGGGAACGGGCGGGGCCGGGCGTCCGCCGAGGAACAGACGTCCCTCCTCGTACTCGGCTTCCTGCGCCTCGAAGACCGAGCCGTAGCCCTCCCAGGCCGACAGGTAGAAGAGCCGCGTGGACGGACTGTAGGACGGCGAGTACCAGTTGGTGCCCCCCTGCACGCCGGGATAGGTCGTGGCGCCCGGCTCCTGCGGGATGAAGATCGGCCGCCCGTTGTCGTCGAGCCCCTCCGCCCAGGTCTGCTCGATGAATTCCTGCCCGTTGATGAACCGTCCGGTCTCGCGGTCGAGCACGTAGAAGAAGCCGTTGCGGTTGCCCCACAGCATCAGCTTCAGCGTGCCGCCGCCCTGGGCCGGGAAGTCGGCGAGCACGGGGACCTGCACCGAGTCGTAGTCGTAGGGATCGTTGGGCGTGAACTGGAAGTACCACTCCAGCTCGCCGGTGTCGGGGTCGAGCGCGACCACCGAGTCGGAGTAGAGGTTGTCGCCCGGGCGCTGCGCCGGGTTCCAGTCGGGACCCGGATTGCCGATGCCCCAATAGATGAGATCGGCGTCGGGATCGTACGAGCCGGTGATCCAGGCCGACGCGCCGCCGTAGCGCCAGTCGTCGCCTTCCCACGTCTCATGGCCGGGCTCGCCGGGGCCGGGGATGGTGTAGAAGCGCCACTCCTCCTCGCCGGTCTCCGGGTCGTAGGCGGAGATGAAGCCGCGGATGCCGTACTCGCCGCCGGCGACGCTGACGATGACCTTGTCCTTGACGATGA
>JAGWAH010000071.1:18308-23569 GCA_021296515.1 Acidobacteriota bacterium
CGGCGACGCTGGTCTGCCAGATCGGCCGGCCGCTCACCGCGTCGATGGCGATGAGCTGCGCGTCGATGGTGCCCATGAACAGCGTCTCGCCCAGGATCGCCACCCCGCGGTTGACGCGGCCGCAGCAGGGGCGCGACTCCTGCGACGGCGTGTACTCGTAGCGCCAGAAGACGCGGCCGAGCTTCGCGTCGAGCGCGAGCACGGTGTTGGGCGCCTCCGTGATGTACATGATGCCGTCGACCACGAGCGGCGTCGTCTGAAAGACCTGCAGCGATTGGGCCTGGAAGACCCATTGCAGATCGAGGCGGTCGACGTTGTCGACGGTGATCTGGTCGAGGGTCGTGTGGCGGTCGCTGTTGTAGTTGCCGGAGTAGGTGCCGCGTTGAGCAGCCGCTCGAAGGTCACCTGCGCAGCCAGCGGCTGCGGCAGCAGCACGGCGAGCGTCAGGGCGGCGAACGTAAGGCGGGCCATCAGTTCAATCCCTTCAAGGTCAGGAGGAACGCCAGGACGTCCGCGCGTTCCTGCTCGGTCAGCGTCTCCGAGTACGAAGGCATCGACGACGTGGTGATCACGATGTACTCGCTGAGGTCGTCCTTGACGAGCGAGACGAGCCGCTCGTTCTCGTCGATGAGCTGCACGGTGTAGGTGTCCTCGTTCAGCCGCCGTCCGGCGTAGACGGTTCCGTCGTTGCCCACCGCGCGGATGCTGCGGTTGCGGGGCAGCATGGCGGCGGTCGGATCGACGAGCGATTCGGCCAGGGAGCCGGCGCTGCGCACCGCGCCGATGTCGGTCAGATCCGGGGCGATGCGTGCACCCTCGCCGCCGATGCGATGGCAGCTCGCGCAGTCTCCCATGCCGCGGTAGATCGCCTCGCCGGCGGTGGCGTCGCCCACCAGCACGTCGCCCGGGTCGAAGTCGCCCATCGTGCGCAGATAGGCCACCAGGCCCGTGAGCTCGGACGCCGTGTAGTCGCCGGGCGGCATCGCCGTATCGGGGATGCCGGCGCTGATGATGCGCATGAGCTCCTGGTCGGAGCCGGCCGAGCGGAACTGACCGCTGCGCAAGCTCACACCGTCGACGGCGTCGCCGTCGGGGCCGTGGCACGCGACGCAGGTCTCGCCGTAGACCTGCATGCCGTAGTTGATGTCGGCCTGCGCGTATTCCCCCGCGTGCGTCTGCTGCGCCGCCGCGCCGTTCGCCGCGAGCGATGCGGTTGCCGCCAGCAGCGCCGCCGTTCCCCATCCGTGTCCACGTCGTTGCACGCCGCTCCTCCTTGGTCGTTCTGCCCGAGCGCTCGGCCGAGACTCGCCATTGTAGCCGTTCCGCGACACATGACGCCCGCGCTCGGCGCCGCTTCGCTTCGGGCGGCCGGCGCTTGCCGGCCGGGCTTTCCGTCACGCGCGAGCGCCTCGGAATCGGATCCATGTCGCCGCTTGCCGGTGCGCGCTATGCTGGAGCGTCATGCATCCACATACGCGCTCGCCTTTCATCGTCCTATTGCTGGCTGCCGCCGTCGTATCCGCGGCGGCGGGATCCGTCCACGGCCAGGAGACCGCCCCGGACCACGTCGTGCGGTCGACCCCCGAGAACGTCGTCTGGGGCTGGTACCCCATCGACCGCGCGCCGGTGCTGACGATCCAGTCCGGCGACACGGTACGGATCGAGACGCTCAGCCACGCCGGCACCACGCAGGCGGAGGAACCCGTGGGATACCTGGGCCAGTTCGGCGCGGAGCCGGACGAGGTGTTGCAAGACGTGGTCGACTTCTGGGGCACGCGCCCGGACCGGCCACGCGAGGGACGCAGCGGGCACGTGATCACCGGGCCGATATACATCGACGGCGCCGAGCCGGGCGACATGCTCGAGGTGCAGATCCTGTCCGTGCGCACCCGGGCGCCCTACGGCATCAACAACACCGGCCCGACGAGCGGGGTCTTCGGTTCCGGCTATCCCGGCACCTCGGCGGAGGACGAGCCGATGGACATGCCGGCGATGCGGCACTTCATCCGTACGGGAGAAGTGGACGGCCGGGAGGTGGCGTTCTTCGCAGACGGCATCCGGGTACCGCTGGCGCCGTTCATGGGCGTGATGGCGGTGGCGCCGGAGGACCCGACCGTCGGCCAGCCCGGCGTCACGGTGCCCGGCGTGCAGGCGTCGCGTCCGCCCGGACCGTTCGGCGGGAACCTCGATGTCAAGGACCTCGCCGCCGGCAGCACGCTCTACCTGCCGGTCTTCCATCCGGGCGCACGCTTCTATGTCGGAGATCCCCATTCCGTGCAGGGCGACGGCGAGGTGAGCGGGACGGCCATCGAGCAGTCTCTGAGCGGTGACTTCCGCTTCGTGTTGCACAAGGGCCGGACCATCGAAGGACCGCGCGCCGAGAACGCGACCCACCACATCCTGATGGGCATCGATCTCGATCTCGACCGCGCGTTGCGCAAGGCCGTTGTGGCGACGGTCGAGTTCCTTGTCCACGAGCAGGGGCTGACCCGCTCCCAGGCGTTCTCGCTGGCCAGCATCGCGGTCGACTTCCGGGTCGCCGAGGCGGTCGACCTGACGCAGGTGGTGACGGCGTTCGTTCCGAAGGCGATCTTCCCGGGACGATGACCGCTGGCAGGAGGGCAGTCCGATGCGGCAGAGACCGCCGTGCCCGGCAGGCGTTACGTGATTGCACTTGATTTGAATCCGGCGGTAGCGGTAGTGTGGAAACGATGCAGGTCGATTGGGGAACGGTCGTGGCCGTGGCCGGCGTGCTGTTGGCCGGCTTGGCCATGCTCAACCGGCGTATCGACCGCCGGTTCGACGCCGTCGATCGGAAGTTCGAGTCGACCGACCGGAAGTTCGAGTCCATCGACCGGAAGTTCGAGTCCATCGACCGGAAATTCGAGTCCATCGACCAGAAGTTCGAGCGTCGATTCGAGGTTGTCGAGCATCAGATTCGCGCCCTGGTGCAGGAGATCGGGAACCTCCGGCAGGACGTTGGCCGGCTGCAGGGCGTGGTAGAGCGCGCGTACGAACCCGACCGTTTCACACAGGCGCCGGCCCGGGTCCGGGAGCGGCGCCCGCCTTACGGGGGCGAATCGCCCGGTTCGAGCGGGCCACGCGAAGACGAGCCGGAGTCGTAGCGCCGCCAACCGCCGCACGCAGGCTCCCGGACCGCGTTACTCCGGCAGAGCGAACGCGAAGATCGCGTTGCCGGCGGCAATCGCTACGTGCTGCCGGCCGTCGACGGCGAAGGCCATAGGCCCGGCGTGCACGCGCCCGCCGATGTTCTTGTGCCAGAGTTCCTCGCCGGTCTCGGCATCCAGCGCGAAGAAGAAGCCGTCCGCCGTGCCGCCGAAGACAAGGTCGCCGGCGGTCGACAGCAACCCTGACGTCGTCCGCGAGTCCACCGGGAACTCCCAGCGCAGGTCGCCGGTCTGGGGCTCGAGGGCACGGACGGCGCGGACGTAGTTCTCGAGCGGCTCGGGCGACTCGCCGCCCCCGGCGCGGTAGCTCTCTCCCTCCTGGTACTCCACCGGCCTGATGAAGTAGCGGGTCTCCGCATCGTAGGCCATCACGTAGATGAGATCGGTGCGCGGGCTGTAGGTCGGCGACCACCAGTTCGAGCCGCCGGTGATGGCGGGGGCGACCACGGTCCCCTCGGGCGACGGCTCCATGCCCGGCACCAGAATGGGCCGGCCGTTCTCGTCGAGCCCTTCCGCCCAGGTCTGCCGGGCGTAGGGCTCGCCGAGCAGAAACTCGCCGGTCTCGCGATCGAGCACGTAGAAGAACGCGTTGCGGTTCGGGAAGAGCATCAGCTTGCGCTCCTCGCCGTTGAAGGTCGTGTCGGCCAGGATCGGGATCTGCGTCGAGTCCCAGTCGTGGATGTCGTGCGGCGTGAACTGGAAGTACCACTTCACAGAGCCACCACCGAGTCGGAGTAGAGGTTGTCGCCCTCGCGCACGGTGCCGTCGTAGTCCGGGCCCGGGTTGCCGGTGCCCCAGTAGAGGAGGTTCAACTCCGGGTCGTAGGAGCCGGTCATCCACGTGGCCGACCCGCCGGTGCGCCACGAGTCTCCCGACCAGGTCCGGTTGTCGGGATGGTCGGGTCCCGGCGTCGTGTAGAAGCGCCACTCGCGCGCCCCGCTCTCCAGGTCGTAGGCGTCGACCACGCCGCGGATGCCGTACTCGCCGCCGGCCACGCCGGTGAAGATCTTGTCGCCGACGATGAGCGGGGCGGCCGTCTTGCTGTAGCCCGACGACGCTTCCTGCACCTCGGTCTCCCACAGCACGCTCCCCGTGCGGGCGTCGAGCGCCACCAGGTGCGCGTCCAGCGTGCTCATGATCACCCGGTCGCCCTGCACGGCCACGCCGCGGTTGTTGCGGCCGCAGCAGATGATGATCCCGTCCGGCAACGGGTGCTCGTAGCGCCAGTAGGGCCGGCCGGTGGCGGCGTCGACCGCGATGACGGTGCTCGGCGACTCGGTGATGTACATCACCGAGTCGACCACCAGCGGAGTCGTCTCGGCCCGGTCGAGGACCGCGAGCTGGTAGACCCAGGCGATCTCCAGGCCGGCGACGTTCCGCCGGTCGATCTGATCGAGGCGGGTGTAGCGCTGGGCCTTGTAGTTGCCCGAGTACATCAGCCAGTTGTGCGGCTCGTCCTCGGCGTTGAGCAGGCGCTCGGGAGTGACCGGCGCGAACGCCGGCGCCTCTCGCTGGCCGGCTTGCGTCTGTGCGCGTGCCGGGGCCGCGGCGAGGGCGGCGATCGCCAGGAGGATGGTGGCCGCAATCAGGTGACGCTGCGTCATTGTCTTCGCTCTCTTTGCGCTCTCTCGGAACCCGGTGCCGGCTGCGCGTCGTCGGGCGCTGGCCCGCATGAGCCGATCAGCATAGTCCATCGACGCGTAGCGGCGGATTCCGGGTTCACGCGTGCTGTTGTCGAGCACGATGCGTTGCCGTTCACCGGTGCCGATCCGCCGTTCGCCGATAGGCGCTGGCGCCCGCGCCGACCGGCCGTCAGACTGCATGTCCACGGTCATTCAGGGAGGCATGGATTGACTGACACCATCGCGGGCAACGACGAAGGTCAGGTTCACGGACGCCAGCCCTCGCGCAGGCTCGGGCCCCTCGCGCCCGGGCTGCTGGTCATCACGCTCGGCGTCGTGTTCCTGCTGGACAACCTCGGTTTCGTTCGGACCTGGCAGGTCCTCCGGTTCTGGCCGGTGATCCTGATCGCGGCCGGCGTGAAGATGCTGTGGGAGGCGCGCGATCGCGGCG